>DASRLE010000406.1:0-11515 GCA_035648615.1 Saccharimonadales bacterium (SeqCode)
GTATTAATATCATCAAAATTGGTCAAATAGATTCCAATAGGTCCCCCGCCGCTTTTGTAAACCGCGGATATGATCAAGTTGGTCGCATCATTCGGCACCACAACATAATCGTCAAACCATCCATTGGGTTGAATGGTAACAAAAAACCCAGTCAATGGAGGCTGCGGATCAACCGTAACCTGAAATTGTGTGACCTCTCCGCTCTGAACCAGCGCGCTATCCGCCTCTGTCAGCAACCAAAGTCCCTGGCCTGGTTGATTGGCATAATCGATCAGGCTTCCTGGGCCGTCCGAGGAAAGATCTCCGGAAGCGGGATCTTCGTGAAGATCGTCGTACGTATTGGTAAATCCCCCAGGCGGCCCGCTATAATGATTCAGCACCACCTGAAGTCCATCATGTTGAAGAGTGCCATAAAGGTCGGCGGGGTTTCCGTGGGCCACGCCGTCCTGGACCGTGACGCGTCGAATTTTCATTTCAGGATTGTTGGGACTAAACAAAAAGGCAAATACCAACGCGGGCGGCCCAGAAACGCTATCTGGGATCATCACGGGCAGGCTGGTGCCTTCAGCCGTAACGCTTCCATCGCCGTTTTGAGTAGAGAACGGGGCCTGTTGAGCAATCCCGTAGAAACCAAAGTCAGCCGCTTGCTGATCCTCTGACTTTACCCCAATATAATATACTTCGTTCGCGTAGGAGTTGGTATAGATGATTGTTTCTGTTCCCCCTCGCCCAACAGATTTATCCGCCTTTTGAACAACCTTGTCGGTCAAAAGGAATAGCGCAGGATTCTGAGAGACGTACAAATCGATGTCGGCATCCGTGTTGCGCGGCCGGGAAAGATTCGGCGGTAAAAAAGTTGTAAAAGCAACATTCGTGGCTTGATTGGTCGCACTGAAAGCTGTGTTGGTAAAAATGAAGAAATGCCATTGAGAGACGTCGCCATTGGTCAAAAACGGGTACTTATAAAGATTTGGTTCGTTAGCGCCGACTCGCTGATGAAGCAGAGGGACGCCATTGCTCGCCACGGTTATCAAAGTTGGCGTTGTATTGGTAATGCCGTTGGTGATAACCATCATGGGCGAGGCCAGAGCAGGGTCGTCACTCGAGATCACCAAGGCGTAATCTTGCGCGATTCGATTGGTTTGGCCGGGAATAGCGTTCACATTGACCCGGCTTCCGGTAACTTGAACGGTCAGCGGAAAGTCAATCGGCGTCAAGGAGGTGCCTATATATACGTTCTCGACGTTGTTGACGGTGTCTGAAGGCGGCAAATTCGTCGGATTGCTTACTTCCGTAAAAATGTCTCCACCCAGAAAATCGTTTCCAACATAGACGTTGGTTCTGGTCGCGTCTGTCACGGTAAGATCGAGATCATTCACCAAGGCTACGCCCGCCGCTGGATCTCCAGGAGGATCGGTCCAAACCAAGGTAATACGCAACGGAAAATTAGCCGCATTGGCGTCAGGCTGGGAAATGGTATAGGTCCGATACTGGCCAGTCGCGAGCGCGTTATTGGTGGATTGATCGATCAACACCATTGTAGGACTGTTGGTGCTGCCACCTATCAATGAGGCAGGGATGCTGTTGGATATATTGGGGAGGCCCCAACCTTGCTCGTTGGGATTTTCCGGGCTGGTATTAAAGTCATATTGTATGCCAAGAGAGCGCGATCCATTGATCAGCATGGCTTTCAGAAGGGCTGGGCTGGGCATGATATTCATTCGAGTTTGCAGAAACTCCTGCATCAGCGCCAGCAACCCCGACACAGCCGGAGCGGACATGCTCGTGCCGCTTTCATAACGATAAACCCCGAGCGTATTATTCATGTTGCTCAAAACTGTAAAATAATCACCCAAATAATTCGTTTCAATAACGTAAACATTCAAGTCGAATTCCACCGGTTGGGTATTGGTGGCCGGAGTGGTCAGGTCAATGTACCAAATCCCATCGGCCGGAAAGTTAGTCACAAACGCGATATTTGTTCCTCGTAGCGTAGTGGGAGGAGTAAATGCATCAGCGTAAATCAAAACTGGCGGAAAACTTTTGGGAGAGGCGGCGTTAGAGGATACTTGAATGATCAACTCTGAGGTGTCGGACGGAAGATAGGCCAAATATGAGTTAGTCTGATTGGGTAGAATAGTTTGATTCGTGGTGAGATTGTCGGTCACGTAGGATTGATTAGTAGGATCAACAAAATTCGTCGCCTTGCACGAAACAATAAACACTCCCGGAGCCACCACATCCGGTTTAAAGCGGCCGGAGCTCCCTTCCACCCCGATACCGACGTTGCCGCAACTAGAGAACCACGCAACCAAATTACTATTATCGGTCGCGCCGTAAAATACGGCATTCGTCGTTTGGCCGTCATAACTGACCATATTAGTCAGGAATCGCGGACTGTCGCTGGCGCCTACGGTGATGACATTCTTCGCCGTCGCCGGAGAGTTAATGGTGTCAGCCTGTCCGCCAACGCCCGCGTCATCTCCATTGCCACTATTGCCGGCGGCAAAGACAAAAAGAAGAGGCTGTTCGCCAGGCACATTCGGCTGGGCGTCACGAGTGGCCGCATCGAAACTGGCGGCGTGCATATCATAGGTAAGACTCCCGTAACCCCAGCTATTATTGGAAATCAAATTAGTCGGCCCCAGGTTCATGGAGGCATTTTCCTGCAGATAGGCATCCGAGACAAATGGCCCCAGCAGCAAATCCAGTGATTGGACAAAGAGATTGGCGTTAGTGGCCTTTCCCCGAAAATCCGCGCCGGGGGTGATGGAGCCAGAGGCAAACGTCACGCTGGCGGACTGGCTGCCATTGCCAGCAACAATGCCGGCGACATGAGTGCCGTGTCCATCGCCATCAGTCAACGAAAATGGATCCCCCTGCAAGCGGAGGCCGGTGGGTCCGCCAAAGTCAAGATGACTTGCATCCACACCGGTGTCGTTGAGGCTGACGATAACATTGGCCCCGGTAAGATTGAGGTAATTGGAGGTGCCGAGCAATGTGTCTGCCGACACGCCTAGTTCGACCCGGCTCAAATCGTTCGCCAAATGACGAGGGGTATAGGCTTCGACTTCCTGCGCCAAAGGCATTTGCGCGACCGCCACAAGGTTCTGGGATGGAATGTTGACAATCAGGGTGGGGCCAAATGGGCTTCTATCTTCGCCTAGCAACGTCGCCCCCAATTGCGTCAACGCAGCCAAGGCAGCATCTCGCTGGCCGGGAAAAGTAGTCACGCTTAAGGCATTTGTCTCCGCTTGCTGCTCGATGGCGACGGGCAAGAGGGTATTATCGAGCTTATAATAGGGTTCGTAAGGCAAAACCGCCACCACATCCGCGTGGGCCGCGAGGTTGGTAGCTTGCTCAGGGGATGCTTGCACCAGTGCGGCGTTGTTGGGCACATAAGCAATATAACTCGCCCCCGCCTGACTGATTTCAGCATAAAAATCCTTGTCGAGCGGACGGTCGGCTTGCACAAGGTAACTGCCGGGAGCGCCCTTCGCTCGCAAATGCGAGGGAATCTTTAGCCCGACCGGGACTTCGGTATCAATCAGAGCGTTGCGCAGAATAAGGGCATGATCATTATGAACCAATTGAGCCAGTTTTTGCGTGGTGTTGCGAAGCACGTACGATTTCCGTTTAATAGGAGCATTTGTCTCGAGTGCCTTGATCAAAGCCGGATGTTGGAGGCGGAGAACGCCAGACTGGGCGGACGCGGCCGGACTTGCCCCGATGCGGTGGGCGTCGCGGACCTTCTCAGCATAGCGCCATGTCCAGACGGCCGCCGCAAATAAAAGCAGGCTAATTACCAACCATGTTCGTGATTTAAAGCGCATGTTAATCTCCCTGGCTGTCGGAACTTGTTTGATACACTAATCGACTCAATGGCGAATTTCCAGCAAAATACTGGCAAACCACAGGTCCCCGTCTTCCACTTATGATCAAGGCGGCCATTTAATCTCCAGGTTCGATATTATAGCTGTCGATGACGACTTTTGGTTTAGCCGCCGTGGTATCGCCCACCACATGGCAAACAATGCGGCCCAAAAACTCGCCCGTGATCTCGTAATTGGTGCAAATATTGTTTAAAGCTGGGTCAAACCCGATCGCGGGCGATGAATAGAGGTTCTTGGGTTTAAGGGACTGGCCCCAGGCATAAATGACAAATTGCGGCTGACCCACCTTGAGCAAGGAAAGTATTTGTTGCGGAATACGTTCCACCATTTCGTCGGTGGGCGTCCCGACAAAATTTGTCACAAAGGGCGATTGAGTGGTCAAAACCGCCGCCTGCAAAATATCCCCAACTTTATGGAATATTCCGTTGGGATTATAGGCGTTGGTACTGTTGAGAGGGTAGGTGTTAGTGCGAGCCGTATTAATACCATTGGAGGCGTCCATGAAGTTCGCCATGGGATAATAAATGCCGTTGTTCGGCGCGATGGCCACTCCACCCGTATTATTGGTCATGGCAATCACTCCGTCAAAAAGCGCAGACCAAGCCGCAGTATTGGTTTGGTTGACCGAGAGGAGACCGCGGGCGGCATTATCATTCGGCGCCGTCGAAAAAAGATCGACCAGCGCCCAATCATTGGTCGGGTAGCTATCAATGGAATTGACCCACGAGGCCCACAGCAAGGCCTGTCCCTGACCCGGTGGGTTATCAGCTTTTAAATAAACGGTTTGCCAGGGCGTGCCGCGGTGAACACGGCCTAACCATCCGACACTGGGAAAACCGTTCGTCGGAAATTGCCACGAGCTTGAGTTGGACATGCTCGAATCCATAAATAACTGCTGATTCGCAAAATTGCCATGTCCCGGCCAAGGGCTATAGCGCTGGCTGACCGTGCCCACCGAATTGGTAATTTGAGAACCCAAAAAAGCAGCATCGAAAGGCGGGGCGGGCGAGGGATCGCCATAAACGGGCCAGTTCAAATCATCGACCGTGTAATGCACTAACGGGTCGTTAGCCACCCAGTTTTCATTCTGTTGAACTATATTGCTGGGACTAAAAGCCGTACTGCCAAACATATAATCACCATAGATTTTGGTGCGCGGAGTAGCGTTCAGACTGTTGAAAAGTATGTAGACATCCCCCCGTGAATCCAATGCTTCCGCAGTTTGGATTTGATTGGAAAGTCCTTGCGAATAACCGGAAACATCGTTAGCTCCGTTAGTAAGCCAGTAAGGATCGGGCTGGCCATCAAGAGTACGGGCGGGAACAAATATATTCGAGCTGCCAAACGGTCCCAAATTGACAAAGTCCAGCAGCCGGCCCGAGCTTACATCGTACATAAAATACAGGAGGTGATTCGTAACGGTGTAAGTCCAAGTATGGACCGGAAAAGTGGTTTGTTGAAGGTCGGCAGGCAACGCTCCGCCGTTATAATTCGTGGCGGTAAAGGGCTGGTAGGTCCGAGTCGCATCCGAATAATACCCTGCAGGAAGCGACAGAACGTTCGTTTGAAAGAACGACATAAAGCCAGTCGGTGCGGTCATGCTTCCATTCCAACCTGGCCAGCTCGAAATCGTTTTATTGGCAAAAAAGCTAAAACCGTTTGTATAACCATAATTATAGTTATTGGTCACTTCGATTGTAACATAATTGGTCACATAAACTCCCACTTGCAAGGGAAACGCATTCGAGTAAGAATTCCAGGCATCGGCTCCAAAGATATTCGAAATGTTCATGACATAAAACTGATTGGTATATTGCGGAGGCACGTTAGTCACCGGCGCGGTGGGAGTTCCCTGCCGAATAAAAAGCATCTTGCGAGTAACCAAAATCCGGCTGTTATAGTTATACCGGTTAAAGGAGGGCAGGCCTTTGACCGCACCGACCACCCACGGAATGCCCCAGTAATTAAAGTTGATCGGGAGAGTTATGGGAGGACCGCTCGGAATATTGTTGGAGTTGGACAAGTCCACGAGCGGACTAGCGTTAATGTTCACTGTATCCGCTAACACCGCGTTCGTAAACCCGACAATATTGACTGTAAACGCTCCATTCACATACCCTGCGGAAAAGAGGGGACGGTAAATATGCGGATAATAAACCGTCGGGAACACTTTCGCATTGTAGTTTGTGGGATTACTGCCCACGCTTGCCTCATAAATATTGGCCGCCAATTGCAACATGCGATGGATTTTGGCGCTGTAACGAATGCCGGCATTAGTTGAATTATAGACTGGAATATTGGTGATGCCGAAGTAATTGGTCGCGATCACAATCCCCGCAAAGTTTGTAACCACATAGCTCTGGGAGCGCAGTAGAAGATCGGCTGCGTTGGTGAAAAATCCCAAGGGCGTCCAAGGGACAAGATTGGTCGGCATTGGGGTATAGGGGCCCGCTTGAATCTGCGCCGTATTGTCATAATTGATGTTAACCTTAGTGCGCAAGGCCTGATTGCCAGAATTGTCATAGACATATACTCCGTATTCAGGGTTGGAGCCGGTGCCGATACAGCCCAGCAGCCGCTGAAATGTGTAACTGTCGTACGAATTGTAATTGGATAACACCGTGTTTAACCGATTCTGGAATGGCTGGCCGGTTTTGGCGGGATCGAACCAGTCCTGGACATCGTAGAACAGGTTCGTGTTGTAGCTGCCAGGCCATGGCAGCGTGTTGGGATTATTAATGGAATCTGGGTCAGTGGCCCCCGTAAAGTCAAACGGAGCGACCGTGGCCGGGCTGGAACCATATTCGTCAATTCCGTCTTGGGCAAATTGGGCGACGTTCGTGGGATAGAAAAAACCAAGAGAATGGGGGGCTTTATAATTGGTCTGATAACGAAAGGAGAGAAATTGGTTGGCATCGACAAATGAATCGCCTTGATTCGCTGTGCCCGCCAAAGGGACGTACGAGTAAGGGACATTGACGGGAGCCTGATACATGCTGGTGCTAATATCATTCAGCAGAGCGGCAAAATTCAGTTCCCACGAGCCAACGCCCTGATCGCGAATAAAGCCGTCGTTTGCCATTGAGGGGGCGCCTTTGGCATGGTTATGGATAAAATTCAGGTCAAGGGTTTTGCCGATAGGGAGAACCAGGTAGGCGTAGCGGCCGATGAATTGGTTGGTGGGGGAGTGGACGTATTCGGGATATTTGAGCACGCCTATCCATTCCGGTTCGCCGGTGAAGTTTGCCGCAATGGTGTTCCCCTGGCTGTCGTAGGTAATGTTGCCGAAGTTGTCGTAGATGGGAAGGTAGCCGCTGCCTTCGAACCGACCATTGCGGTTGATGTCCACCCAATAGCGGAAATCGGTGGCCGGCTTCGAGAGGTCGCCGTTGGTGATGACAAATACCGGTGGGCGCGGATCGTAGTAGAGATTGGCGATGTTCTGCGCCCAGGCTTTGGCGCCAGCCGCATTGCCGCCCCAGTTAAATGGGCTGCCTCCTCCGCTTGCGTTATAGTAATTGTTGTAATTGACATTGGTAAAGTAGCCCGGAAGCTGTTTGTTAAAGCCCAGGGGATTGATGAAGTTGCGGGAAACCATGTAGTCGTAACTCAAGATGTCCTGGTGTGCCATCATTCTCGCGATGATTTCCGTCTGGGCGCGAGCGAGGGCAGCGTCACTCATGGTATGGGAGGTGTCAATGTCCAATGAGGCGGTGACGGCATTGCGATCCCGGCGGGTCATGGAGAGGAACGCGATGGCGAGAAAGGTGATGACCGAAAGCATCAGCAGCGTAATGACCAGCGCAATGGCCCGCGCATTGGCAGGGCGGCGCGAGAAAGCGCATTGGGGCTGGCGGGCTGGTAGTTTCAATTTCATGGCGCGGCAGGTACGATAATATGCTGGCGAAAAATTTCAACTTTGGTGGGCGAGTTGGTCAGCAACTGGCCGGCCGCGGCAGTCGCCCCTGAAGCGTACAAGGCCCGGACGTGCTCGAAGGTTTCCGGCTCCAAAATTCCCAATTCGATGTCGAGAGAATGGGGCAGGCGATTAGTCTGGTACTGGCCGGCGGAGTTGGTCCCCGGCGTCGGGTAGGCAAAAATTGGGGAAGGGCTTCCAGTGATTGGATAGTCATTCAATGCTTCGTAGGGATATTCGTTTCCGTCGGCATCGAAGGCGTATATTTTTAAATGCACCACGCCGTCGGCGATGCGATGAAAGTTGGTGGTGGAGAGCGGCGAATAAAAGCCCTGGAAAAGTCCATTGTTGGTGTCGAGTGGCGCGTTCGTCTGGCCAACATAACGATATAACGTGCCCACACCAGGGATAGCCGATCCATTC
Source organism: Saccharimonadales bacterium (SeqCode) (assembly GCA_035648615.1). GTDB lineage: Bacteria > Verrucomicrobiota > Verrucomicrobiia > Limisphaerales > Palsa-1400 > DASRLE01. The sequence goes on from DASRLE010000406.1 coordinate 8,233, forward strand.
AGGTTAGTAAACCAGTTGCTGACCGTATAACCGATGCCGAGCCAGGTTCCATTTGTCTCCACCATGGCAAAAATATCCTGTAATTGATTGGTGCGAACCACAGTGTCATTAGACTGGACGAGATCCATGGAAGGATTCCATTGCCAGTAGAGATTGAGCGTCTCTGTTTGGGGCGGCGGGAGCGGAAAGATCTGTCCCGGAAGATAGACATTGGCAATCTGAGCGTCAGAGAGTTGCTGTAGGTCGCCGGCAATCATATCCACGATGGTGCGGCCAGAATCGGTGATACTGCTTTGTTTGATGCCGGTTTTAAAGGCTTTTTGGACTTCGACAAACATCGCTGTCAATCCCAAGACGATAAAGGCCAGCAACGCGGTGGAAACGAGCATTTCCAAAATGGTCAGAGCCTGGCATCGTCGTAACGATGCGGTCGAACGATATTTTGGAAAAGACGTTTTCACAAACCGGCGCTCAAGGTGTTAGTGGTATATGTATTGGGTTGAAAATACCAGTAGAAGGGGGCAGCGGCATTGGTCATGAACAAATGAGCGCTCACGACGCTGCGATAGGTTTGGTAATTAGGGCCGATATTCCCATTAGGCAGCACCGGCCAGGAAAACTTCAAGCGAACTTCGTGGATGTTATTGGTCATGTATTGCGATTCGAATTGCGATTCGTACCAGCGGTTGTATAAAAAATTGGATTCGATAAGGTCCGAAGCCGCCAGGTAATTCGTCATCTCAAATCCGTAGCCGACCCAAGGAACCACCTCGACGGTCATGGCATAACGAAACGCCACGGCGCCATTGGACCCGCCTTGCTCGGTCGCCGAACCGGTCATGGCACGAACAATGGCAGTCACTTGATTGGTAATCAGAACACCGGCAGGGTCCAGCAATCGCGGGTCGTATTCCGGCGTGCTGAGAAGGCCGATAATGGCAGCGTCGTTGGTCAACTCTCCGATAGTGCCTACTAAAAGGGACGGCATACTCGGATTGGTATAAGTAGTGAGACCGCCATCGGTCAAATTGCTGATAGTGATTGATTCCACATACTGAGCGAGAATGTTGTGGTTGGTGCGCTGTTCGCCGTTGCGGATGGCATTGAGAAAGTAGGGAGCGTCCTGGCTGACGATGGTGTCTTCGCGATTGTCTTTTTGGACATTCAACCCAGCAGGTAGAATCCCAATGATGGCGACTAAGGCAAAGCCAATGACCCCAATCGCCAAGGCAATTTCGATCATGGTAAACGCCCGTTGACCCCGGCGTTGCATCCGGACCGAACTTCCCAGGGAGTTATGTGGGAGTATGGTTATCACGTTAAAAGTGATTCCTTTCCAGCGTGGCGCGGGCGGTCAGGGCGTCGAGAGCAATAATATTTGGGTTGTTGGTTTCGTTGCCGGCCGGCGTTTCAATGACTGTCGCGGGCACGTTTAACTGAGCCATGCCATTCGATCCTAAAGGAGTGAACACACTGCCGCTGGCCAGCACAATATATTGGTTGGTAGTTGTGAGCAATTGGCCACGCGGGCTGAATCCGATGCAGGGCAGAGAGTAGGTGAGCCCACTATAGGTAGAGGGAAAGGGCAGCGAAACTTGATTGAAGGGCTGCACCGCAAAGGCGTTGCTTACGCCCGTGGTAGTATTAGTCGTGCCGACAAGCATGGGCAGCGGCGACTGACCGTTGGTGTTGCTGAATTGAAAGGGAGCAATGAAGATCCCTTGGGGCAGCGATTTCCAGTCTGTCAAATAATGGGGATAATGGCGGCCGGGTTGATCTCCGACGGTGCTGCCACTGACAATCGCGTAACCGGTGTATTGTCTGTTAGCCAGATTGGTGTATTGCCTGGTCGGAACGATAACATTAGTCCCGGCCCAAAAATTCGGGGGCACAAACACCATATAGACATCCGAACGGTTGACCAGCGCGCGTTGCCGGGCCAGGGCGCAATCGTCGAGCAACTGGCGCGTTGCCGCCGTCATGCTATTGGATTTGCCAAATCCGGCCAGATGCGGCAAAGCCAGCGCCATCATTATACCGATGACAGCAATGACGAGCATCAATTCCAAAATGGTAAATCCTCGCGCAACTCCGCGCGACGATGGGCTCCACCGAAGCGCCGGCGGTTTTTGCGCCAACGCCAACCGTCCTGCGGGCGGACACAGGCGCCGCATCCGCACCGGCCAGGCATGACGTTGCTCCAGCCACTCCACCGCCACCCGCCGGGAGGCGGTCGTGTCAAACATTAGAATTGGGCTTGTCAGTTTCATTACCAGTTGCCGTTAGTGACGATGACGTCGGTGCCCGACTTGCTGCCCGAAATATATTCCGCCCACAAATCATAGCCGGACAGATTATGGCGGTTGGTTGAAGACGAATCGTAATGCCAGAAGTTGATCGACGACTTATTCGTAACCGGAACCGGCACAAGCAGGCCGGAGATATTCGAGTAGGTTGTCAGTGGGGCGTAGCTGGCAATCTCCTTCGCGGTCGGCGGCGGCCTGAAAAAATTCTGCGGATCGGTCGTGTCGGAATTGTTCACGGACGTCCGGTTGAAAATTTGCGCAAAGGTCGCCACGGGCACGGCAGGCGCGCCATCATACAATTGAATGCTGGCATTATTATTAGTGACAATAGCGCCGGTCAATTCATAGAGCAAAGGATTGGTGGCGGCCCAGCCGTCATAATTCGAGGCGTAATTCGCCATCTTGTAATTCACCAGGTTGCCGTTGTCCGGCGGGTAATAATTCAGTTTCGCCTGATAATTTTCGATCATCAACTGGAGCTTGGTCTTCTCCGCATTGACCAAGGCGTTGCGCTTGGCCGATTGCGCGCCGCCGACCATATTGACCACCAGCGCCGCCACGATCCCAATGATGGCGATGACCACCAGCAACTCGATCAAGGTGAAAGCTTTTTTCGTGTTCATACCGATTTTTCCATCAACGTCCGCCCGACTGTGAGCGCAAAGCCACTTGCGTGTCGCGCATTTCCTGTTCCATTCGTTCGCTGAGCCATTGTTTGATCATGCTTTGATAATTGAGATAGCGGGAGCGGGCCAGCCTTTTAATGCGGGCGAGCATGCGCGGATCCATCCGCAAAGTGATCGTGATGGAATCGGACAACTCGCTGCTGACCACCACGGCGCTCTCCATCAAACGAACCGCGACGCGGTTGCTGGCCCAAAAAGCCGCTTCCGCCTCCTCCCGGTCGAAGAGCGGGACCTCTTCCCAATTAGCGATGGCGTTCATAGACATAATTACTTATTGAGCAAGAGCATTGG
>DASRLE010000407.1:0-3026 GCA_035648615.1 Saccharimonadales bacterium (SeqCode)
ATTTTATTCGCGCCGCCTATTCCACCGACGGGTTGACTAATTTCTGGACCACCGGTGCGGCGGGCAGTGGCGCCATCAAGTACGTGAACGCAGGTCCCGCCGGAGCCTCTTACACGACTGTCACCCCAGGCCAGGGAATTCCCGCCCTCTCGACTTCTGTCGGCGGCTCGCAGGTTCTGGGCCTGGCCGGATCAAACCTCGTGTTTTCCGACGACGGCGAAGTCAACATCAGCGGCCTCGATGCATTCCCGGGGGCGCCCCAAGCCAACGTGGCCACGGCCAACATCGTTTACACGGGAAGTCCGGCCGACTTTGCCTTCAGCCCGGACCTCAACACCGTTTATATTGCGGACAATGGTCCCGCCATCTCGGGCGGCACGGGCTACGGCGGCGGCATCCAGCGCTGGGATCTCGTCGGCGGCGCCTACACCTATAGTTACAATTTGGAGGACACCACGGGCGCTGGAACCAATGGCATTCGAGGAATGACCGCCGTCTTCCCCACCAACTCCACCGGGTGGGGCCAGGGCATCTACGGCGCGGTCATCTACGCCACCACATCCGAAACCGCTGCCAACCGGCTCATTCGATTTGCCGACACCAGCGGTGTAAGCTCCGCCCCACCCACCCTCCTGGCCACCGCCGGAACCAACCAGTTTTTGCGCGGCGTCCGCTTCGGACCTCTGGCTCAGCCGATTTCTTTTGTCAGCGCGCCTCAGTCCCTGACCACCTGCGGGAATGAAAACGTTACGTTCACCGCAGTGGCCTCCGGCAACCCGACCCTGGGCTTCCAATGGCAGTCCAATGGCGTCAGTATCGGCGGGTTCACCCAGACCAATCTGGGGGCAAACGTCCAGTCCACCTTGACGCTCACCAATGTCCTAGTGAGTTCCTCCGGCATTTACACGGCGATCGTGACCAACGGCGTCCAGAGCAACAGTGCCCAAGCCAGCTTGACGGTGATAAGCCCCAGCGGGGCGCCGACGCTCATCTCCGACGTTCAAACCACCAACATCGTCCAGCCGGTCGGCGAACCCGTGGTCTTGTCGGTCGTGGCTTGCGGCGCGCCTGCGTCCTACCAGTGGCAGTTGAACGGCACGAACCTGGCCAACAACGGCCACGTCAGCGGCGCGCAAACCAGCACGTTGACGATTGCCAATACGCAACTCAGCGATTCAGGCAATTACCAGCTTGTGCTGACTAACGCCTCGGGCACCAACTACAGTTCCACTGTGTCCCTCACCGTTACTTTGATCGGCTTCAACAATGGCGCCGATTGGGCGGTCAACGGGGGCGCGACCATTACTAACGGCGTTCTCACGTTAAGCGACGGGGGGCTTTCCGAGGCTCGAAGTTCCTACCTGAACGAACGGGTGGATATCCTCGCCTTCCTGGCCTCATGGACCTATCAGGACGTAGGCGCGGGCGCAGCCGATGGCATCGTCTTTGTCGTGCAAAACTCCGCAGCAGGGACAGCGGCGCTGGGCGGCACTGGCGGCAATTTGGGTTATCTTGGCGTTACCAATAGCGTCGGGCTGGAATTCAATATCTACACCCCTAACACCGTTGGCATTGGGCTGGGCACCAATGGAGCCGGCACGGGAGCGGGTCCGTTTGCCCCCACCACGCCGGTCAACCTCGCGAGTGGCGACCCGATCGGCGTCGCGCTTCATTACCTCAATGGCAATGCGACCTTGACCTTGACCGATGCCGTGGCCGCCGTTTCGTTTACCACAAACTTCGCCGTCAATGTGCCGGGCCTCGTCGGCGGCAACACGGCTTACGTCGGCTTCAGCGGTGGCACGGGGGGCGCGACCTCGACGCAAACGGTGAGCAACTTCTTCTTTACCACCCTGCCGGTGGTGGCGGTCCAAAACGCGGCGGGAAACACGCTCATTCTCACCTGGCCGGCTGGAGCGCCCGGTTTCACCTTGCAGCAAACCTCGTCTTTGAGCAATCCAGTCTGGACGACTCTGACCAACATCCCGACCGTCGTCAATGGGCAGAACCAAGTGACTCTCACTCCGTCTGGCAACACTGAGTTTTACCGGCTGATTATCCAATAACCTGTCCATTTTCACCATTAAGCCGCGAATTGTATCTTTTGGGATTGGCAGAGTAAGGCTCTGCCAAGTCGTTCTATTGGCGGCCATGTCGGTGTTGTCCGTCCATTTGACCACAGCCTGGGCTCAAACTGCCCCGGTCATTACTCAACAACCGGCCAACCAAACGGTATTGATCGACAGCAGTGCCACTTTCAACGTCACGGCCTCCGGCGCCGGCCCGCTCACCTACCAATGGCAGCATAACGGCACAAATCTGCCTAACATCATTGCGACTATGGCGGGAAAGGGCACTGAGGGATATTCCGGCGATGGCGGAGCAGCCACTAACGCAAGCCTGTTTTATCCGGATGGAGTGGCGGCCGACGGCGACGGCAATGTGTTTATCGCTGATACCTATAACTCGCGCATTCGCAAGATAGATACCAACGGAATCATAACGACCGTAGCCGGCAATGGCACGAATGGTTATGCCGGGGATGGCGGGCCGGCCACGAACGCCCGTCTGTCTTATATTCCGGGAGTGGCGGCGGATAGCGTGGGCAATCTATTCATCGCCGATGTCAACAATGGGCGCATTCGCTTGGTCAGCACCGCTGGAGTTATATCCACCGTGGCCGGCGGCACCAAGTCTGGATTCTCCGGAGATGGGGGCCCGGCCACTAATGCCGGGTTAAACGGCCCGAGGGGTGTAGCGGTGGACGGTTTCGGCAATATTTTTATCGCCGATACGGGGAATTATGTCATCCGCAAGGTGAGCACCAACGGTATCATCACGACCGTGGCCGGAAGAGGACCTGGCCGAACCTCCTCCATCGGAGACGGCGGCCCGGCCACCAATGGCTGGCTAAACGGGCCTCATGGCGTAGCGGTGGACGGTTTCGGCAATATTTTCATCGCCGATACGGGGAATTTTGTCATCCGCAAGGTGAGCACCAACGGTATCATCACGACCGTGGCCGG
>DASRLE010000408.1:0-2699 GCA_035648615.1 Saccharimonadales bacterium (SeqCode)
TATTAAACCCTCCCGGCGTCCCGATGCAATGCTGGATTCAAAAATAATCATAAAATCGGCCCGGCCGGATTCACTTTAATTTGCTTTAATTGGGTCAAATCGCCGGGGAGACCCTTACATGAAAACACAGAAAAGACGGAAGTTGTAGAGTCGAAAGAGTCGAGGCTGCGCCTCGACAAATTGAGCCATAGGCTCAACACTCCAACAGGCTTGCCGCGTGTGTCGGCCGCATTGCGCCCTTCAGTCGCGAGTGGGGACATGCCGCTATTTTCATTATCTATTTCCATCACGTCGCCATTCTATCACAATACCGGAAATCTCTGCCGCTCACCATGCGCGCTATTTTTCGGCCGTTTCCGAGGAGGATTGTCAAGGAAGGCCGCGCACGGTGCGCGCTATTTTTACAACGCAATAACGCCTGGATACAACCCGCGCAGATTGTCCCTTTTGCTCTCAATCGGGGAAAGTACCAATTGTGGAACATACGATAGTCTGACTAATACATACGGGATGTCTAGTGAGTCCATTTCGGCCAAATCAGGAAGACGCGTGCTGGTTGGAATATTCGCCGTGGCCGCAGTTTTGCTGGCCGCCAGCATGGCAGTGACTTTTCGCGTCGGCCGCCTCTCCCTCGACGCGGAACACAAGATGGCCGCTCAACTCGGTGTGCTCAATCGGCTTCCAGACCTGGGGTCAACGATCAAAGACGCGGAAACAGGCCAGCGCGGCTACTTGCTGACTGGGGAAGACAGCTACCTGGAACCTTACACCGGCTCGCTCTCGAAATTGAAAACGCAACTGGCCGAATTGCAGACACTGGCCGGGGCGGGCGAAATTTCCAAGAACGACTTGGATCGCGTCTCGGATCTGCTCCAGCAAAAATTGGCGGAACTGGCCAAGACGATCTCGCTGCGCCGGGAAATGGGGTATGAGGCCGCCTTGGGGGAAGTAAAGACCGACCGGGGCAAGAATATCATGGATGAAATCCGGGTGATCATTGAGCGGATGCGAAAGGCCGCCCAAGAAAACTATGATGAGGCGGTGCAGCGTTCGAATCAGACCAATTTCTTGCGCACGGCCACCTTCGTGGGAGTGACGTTTATGAACCTGGGTTTTTTGGCATGGGCTTTCCGAAAGATTGCCCGGCAGGAGTGGCTGCAATCCGGCCAGGCGCAATTAAACGAAAGGATGTCAGGCGATCAACAGCTTACGGAACTGGGCGAGAAGGCGCTTAAATTTTTGGCAGAATACCTGGATGCGCAAGTCGGCGCCATCTTTATTGAGGAGGGGGATTCTTTTCGCCAGTTTGCGACTTACGCTGTGCCGGGGCCGAAGAACCTTCCGCAAACATTCGCAGCCGGCGAAGGACTGTTGGGGCAGGCGGTGAAGGACAAGCGCGCCTACCTGATTCGTGACGTGCCCGAAGGGTATTTGTCCGTTGCCTCGGGATTGGGCCAGAGCCGCCCCCAACGCTTGATGATTGCGCCCATGAAAGTGGATGGCGCGGTCAATGCGGTGATTGAATTAGGATTTTTCCACGCAGCTTACAAGGCTGATCTCGACCTGCTGGAGCGGGTGAGTGAGTTGGTGGGCGTGGCCGTGCGTTCGGCCAAGTACCGCACCCGTTTGCAGGAGTTGCTGGAAGAAACCCAACGGCAGGCGGAGGAAGTCCAGGCGCAGAGCGAGGAGTTGCGCGTCTCCAACGAAGAGCTTGAGGAACAAAGCCGCGCCCTCAAGGAATCCCAGAGCCGCCTGGAGCAGCAGCAGGTCGAACTCGAACAATCCAATTCCCAACTCGAAGAGCAAACTCAGGTTTTGGAGGCGCAAAAGGACGATTTGTCCCGCGCCAAAGTCGAGCTTGAAACTCAGGCCGCCATTGTCGAGCAAGCCAGCCGCTATAAATCCGACTTCCTGGCCAACATGTCGCATGAATTGCGCACGCCGCTCAACTCTTCGCTCATCCTGGCCAAGCTCCTGGCCGATAATCGCGAAGGCAATTTGTCGCCTGAGCAGATCAAATACGCCCAAACGATTCAATCGGCCGGCAATGACCTTCTCACCCTGATCAATGACGTTCTCGACCTGGCCAAAGTCGAGGCCGGCCACATGGACCTCAAGGCGGAGTCGTTCACGCCGGCTGAATTGCTGGACAACTTGCGCCGCATGTTCGAACCGGTGGCCGCTGGCAAAGGCTTGGCCTTGCGGATGAGAATTGCCGCCGATGCCCCCGTGACTCTGGAGGCTGATCGCCGCCGCCTGGAACAAGTCCTCAAAAATCTCCTGTCCAACGCCGTCAAGTTCACCGAGCGGGGCAAAGTCAGCCTGGAGGTCGCCCGCGCCCCCAACGATTGTATTGCCTTCACCGTGCGCGACACGGGCATCGGCATCGCCGCAGACCAGCAGGAAAGCGTTTTCGAGCCTTTTCGCCAGGCAGACGGCGCGGCCAATCGCAAATATGGCGGCACCGGTTTGGGCCTCTCCATTTCGCGCGAACTGGTCCGATTGATGGGCGGCCATATTCAATTAAAAAGCGAACTCGGCAAAGGGAGTGTATTTATCTTAACTCTGCCGGAAGTGTACCAACCCGAGAAACTTCTTCCGGCCCGCCAAATCGACGAACCCAAGCCGCGCGCGCGCGCCGCTGTTCCATCGGAAACAGGGGCGGCCGCCTCTCGCGTCAAGAAATCGCGCATTCCGGA
>DASRLE010000409.1:0-5059 GCA_035648615.1 Saccharimonadales bacterium (SeqCode)
GGCGTTTCCCGAGGTGGTGGCGAAGCTGGCTGAAGCCGCCCGCCAACCCGCCAATCGCGGTTATGCCGACAATGGCGATGCCGTGTTGCAGGAGGCGGCGGCGCGTTATCTCAACCGGGTGTGCGGCGTGAGCGGAATTAATCCGGCCACGGAAATTCTCCATTCCATCGGCAGCAAAGCCGCGCTTTCCATTTTGCCGGCGGCGCTGATTAACCCCGGCGATTACGTGCTGATGACGACGCCGGGCTATCCAGTTTTCGGGACGCACGCCAAATACTACGGCGGCTTGGCGCATCAGTTGCCGCTGTTGGAAAGCAATCGCTTTCTGCCGGACCTGGATTCGATCCCGCCGGAGATTTTGCGCCAGGCCAAGGTCCTCGTGCTGAATTATCCCAACAACCCGACCGGAGCCAGCGCCACGCCCGAGTTTTTTTCCAAAGTTGTCGCTTTCGCGCGGGAAAACCAACTGGTCGTCATTCATGATGCCGCCTACGCCGCGCTGGTTTTTGAGGGCAAGCCACTCAGTTTCCTGGCCACGCCGGGAGCCAAGGAAGTCGGAGTCGAACTGCATTCGGCCAGCAAGAGTTTTAATATGACGGGCTGGCGTTGTGGATTTGTCGCGGGCAACGAACTGCTCGTCCGCGCCTACGGCGATGTCAAAGACAATACCGATTCGGGACAGTTCCTCGCCGTCCAGCACGCGGCCGCGTATGGCTTCGATCATCCGGAAATCACCGAAAAAATTGCGGCGAAATATTCGCGCCGCATGACGGGATTGGTCGAAGTCCTGGGGCAATGCGGTTTTGCCACCACCAAACCCAAAGGCTCGTTTTTTCTCTATGTCAAAGCGCCCAGGGCAGCCACCGCAGCAGGCGGGAAACGCCTTGAATTCCAAAATGCCGAGGAAGTTTCGCAATGGCTCATTACCGAAAAGCTTCTTTCGACCGTGCCGTGGGACGATGCGGGAGCCTACTTGCGCTTCAGCGTTACCTTCATGGCGAAGGACCCGGCGGATGAACAGCGCGTCCTGCGCGAGATGGCCTCGCGCCTCGGCGACGTGCGATTCGAGTTTTAACGGTTCGCGCGGAAGGCGTTAAAATAATTTTGACGGAATTCTGTTTCCGCCGACATGCTGGTCAGGCAGGCATCCCAGTTCAGCGCAGGGCGCGGACCCATTTTTTTGGGCGGAATGGCTTTGCCTCGGAAACGCGCGGCCAACGAGTGAAAGGCGCGGCCCCACGCTTTGACCTCGCCATCTGGCCTGACCAACCCGGTCAATTCGCTGCAATCGTTGGCTTCGGGTTGATCATAAAATCCCCAATTCAACCACCCGCAGGCCAGTCCCGCCGTTGTCTCAATGACCTTCCGGTCATACTGCGCTTGCTCTTCTTCGCTGGCCTGCGGGAACTGGCCGCCGTTGAACTTTGGTTTTTCGTTGCCGCCGTACCAGCCAAACTCTCCGAGCACCAGGGGTTTTCCCTTGACCGCCGATTCCCGCACGACGCCTTCCAAATAGGCCAATTGTTTCGCCTCGCTGTCCGCGCCGCCATATTTGTAACCGCCCTCTTCCAGCGGATAAAAATGGATCGTCAGAAAATCCAGATACGGAGCAACGCGCCGGGGGCGAAAGGCGGAGTAGTTGCCAACATCGCCCGGCAGCAAAGACGGCACCGACCATTGAACCAGCCCAATGGTCACCAGCGCTTTGGGATCAACCGACTTAATCGCGGCGCTTTGCCGGCGAGTCCAATTCTCGGCCAGTTGTTCGCGTAAACTCTGAAAATCGAGCAGCGTGCGATTGGTCAGCGCATCGGTTCGGGGCGGCGCTGGATTGGTTCCTATTTGCCATCCGACGGCAGGCTCATTGCGCAAGTCGTAGGCGAAGATGACCTTTCGCCTGCGGTAACGAGCCGCGAACATTTTCCAATATGTTTCCAACGCGCTTAAAGTTTTTTCGTCCTCAATCCCGCCGAGAGGCCACTCCGGGGGGCCTTCCCAAAGATCGGGACCCGTCGGATGCACGTAAATGCCCGCCTGCTCCGCGATGTCGAGAAATTGGTCGAACTTGGCCAGTCCATTCGTGTCAAGCATACCATGCTGGTGATAAAACGATCCGTAACTTAAGAATACGCGCACGCAATTGACGCCCAAATCTTTCATGCGCGCAAAATCCTGGCGGGTCGCCGCGGCGTCGAACTTCTTCCAAACCTGCGGCGCCCAGCCGGTGCCGGGCCGGTAATAGCTGACGCCAAACGGCACAAAGGGCTTTCTCTTTTCGGTCACGAATCCACGTCCATCCTTGCTGACCAAAATTTTTGGAAGAGTTTTCGCATCCGCTCCCATCGCGCAGGACAAGGCGAGGAACCAGCACATTAAATATCGGCCAGAGCGCATGGAATGAAACTAAGGCCAGCCGGCGCGCAAGTCAGCCACGACTTCCGTCTTTCGTTGTTTCCGTTTTTTGTTTAGAGTGGGGGCGATGATTCCGACTCAGGATTTACATGTTAAGGAAATGGTCCGTCTTCTGCCGCCGCGGGCCTTGAAGGCCGAACTGCCGGTCTCCGAGGCGGCCAATGCCACCGTGGTGCGCGGCCGCCAGGCTGTCAATAATATCCTTTCCCAGAAAGATCCCCGGCTCCTCGTCGTGGCCGGGCCGTGTTCGATTCACGATGTGGCCGGCGCGCTCGAATACGCGGGCAAACTCAATGTCCTTCGCCAGGAATTCGCCGACCGCCTCGAAATCATCATGCGCGTCTATTTCGAGAAGCCCCGCACAACCATTGGCTGGAAGGGCTTGATCAATGACCCGCACCTCGACAATACCTACGACATCGAAGGAGGACTGAAAAAAGCGCGCCGCCTTCTTCTCGACATCACGGGCATGGGGATGCCCGCCGCCACCGAATTTCTCGATCCCATCATCCCGCAATACATCGCGGACCTGGTAAGTTGGGCGGCGGTCGGCGCGCGCACCACCGAATCCCAGACCCACCGCGAAATGGCCAGCGGCCTTTCCATGCCCGTCGGTTTCAAAAACGGCACGGACGGCAGCCTGCAAATCGCCATTGACGCGATGGGCGCGGCGATGCGTCCGCATAGTTTCATCGGCATCGATCAGGATGGGGTGACGAGCATCGTGCGCACGAACGGAAATCCGGCCGGCCACGTCGTTTTGCGCGGCGGCCGCACGCGCACCAACTACGACGCCTCCAGCATCAGCGAAGCGGAAAGCAAGCTGGCTGAAAACGGTTTGCCCCGCGTGATGATGGTCGATTGCAGTCATGCCAACTCCGGCAAATTGCCCGCCCGACAGGATGACGTTTGGCGCAGCGTGATCGAACAACGCAACGCCGGCACTCGTTCGCTGATTGGCCTGATGATCGAAAGTTACTTGCACGAAGGCACCCAGCCATTCCCCAAAGGCAACCCGGCCAACCTTCAGTACGGTGTCTCCATCACCGACGCCTGTCTCGGCTGGGAAATGACCGAACGCATGCTGCGCTGGGGACACAAAACGGCTTAGAGTCAAACTATTTCAGCGCGGCGTAAACGTGATGCACGTCGTCGTGGTCATCCAGGGCGTGGAGAAAATTGAGCACCTGTTGGCGTTGCGCTTCGGAAATCTCGGGAAATGTTTTGGCGATGTAACGCATCTCCGACGCCGTGACATTCCAGCCGGCCGTTTTCAGCGCTTTGGAAATGTGGTCCAGTTCTCTGATTTCCGTTAGGAAGCGAGCGCCTTTTTGCCCAGCGGGAATTTCCTCGGCTTCGAGCGGTTCCACTTCCTGGGCGCCGGCTTCGATCGCGTCCGCCTCGGCGTCGCGATTGGCATCGGGATGGGTCGCCTCGACCACGCCGAGGTGATTGAAGAAAAAAGCCACGCTGCCGGGTTGTCCCAATGTGCCGCCCTTGAATAAATTGCGGATTTCCGGCGCGGTGCGATTGCGGTTATCGGTCAAACACTCGACGACGACCGGTATCTTGTGCGGAGCGAATCCTTCATAAACGATGGTTTCAAAAACCACTTTTTCATCGGTCAAGCCGGCCCCTTTCTTAATCGCCCGCTCGATAGTGTCTCTGTACACCGATGACTTCTTGGCCTTTTCCACCGCAGCGGCCAGCCGGGCGTTGGAATCTGGATCGGCCCCTCCCAATTTCGCCGCGACCATGATCTCGCGCACGACCTTGACGACCATCTGGCCTTTTTTCTGCGCGTTGAGTTCGCGACCGGCTTGTTTCCATTGAGCACCCATGATGGGAAGTGTGATAAAGGCCGGGCGCGGGTTCAACCCAAAACGCCCAAAATTCTAAAAGATTGCCAAAACCGCTTCTCCACATTACCTTTTAACCCTATGAAAAAAATAATTGCAGCTTTTATTGCCACCGCCTTTCTGGCGTCTTTTGTCGCATCCGTGTCGGCTGAAGAAATGACCATCAAAGGCGAAGCCCTTTGCGCCAAGTGCGAATTGCACGAAACCGCCAAATGCCAGACCGCCATCCGCACCAAGGAAGACGGCAAGGATGTCGTTTACTACGCCGTGAACAACGACGTGGCCAAGGAATTCCACAAAAACATTTGCAAGGCGCCCGCCAAAGTCGTTGCCACCGGCAAGATCAAAGAAAAAGATGGCAAGAAGATGATCACGCTGAGCAAGATCGAGCTGGAAGGCCAGTGATCTGGCTGGTTCGGGCTTTAGCTTGCCCGCTTCCTATTCCCGCCGCCCTTCGTGAACCTGCGCGCTCTGATTGCTTTGGCCAAAGGCGAGGGCGCCAGCGACCTCCATTTGGAGCCGGGGCTGGCCGCAGTCCTGCGCGTGCGAGGCAACCTGCGTTCGGTGGGCGAACCGCTTGCGCCCCAGCTCGTGCTCGAATGGGCGCGCGAAACCATTGGCGCTGATCATTGGCCGGTGTTTTTGGAACGCCGGTCTTTCGATCTTTCCCGCACCATCGAAGGATTGCGCTGCCGAATCAATGTTCTGCAAACCTCGCGAGGGGTCGGGTTTGCCATCCGCCTTTTGCCCGCATTTCAGCCGACGATCGAGTCGCTGAACCTTCATCC
>DASRLE010000410.1:0-5907 GCA_035648615.1 Saccharimonadales bacterium (SeqCode)
CGCCAAAGCCATCCGCGAACTAAGCTGGAAACCGCAACGCCCGTCCCTCGACCAAATCGTCACCGACGCCTGGCGCTGGCACCAAGCCAACCCCACCGGCTACCCGGATTAGTGTCAATTATAACTAATGATTGGTGGGGAAGGCGGCTTTGTATTCGGGGGTCTGGCGCAGGCCGGCGAAGCTGGGGTCGTGGGAGAGGTGCTGGCGGAAGTCTATCATTTTGGGGTTTTTGCGCATCTCCTCGGTGTTTAAGGGAAGGGCTTTTTGCAGGGAGGCGATGGCTGGGGCGACTTCGCCTCGATTGGCCTGCACGACGGCCAGGTTGTACCACGGGCCGGAGGCGTCGGGGGCGAGCTTGGTCAGTTTGACGATGGCGTCCTCGCTCTTCGGGAGATTGTTGAGGCGCAAATAGAGGTCGGCCACTTGCATGAGCGCGTTGGCGTCCAGGTTGGGAGTATTGACCAGTTGGTCCAGCATTTGTTCGGCGGCGTTTGTTTGTTTTGCGCCGATGGCTTGCTGGACGCGGGCGAGGTACTGTTGAAGCATCTCGCCGGCGCCGCCGCCCGAGGTTTTGCTGCGTTTCAGTTGATCGATCCAGCTATTGATCTGGTCGTTGTAGGGATCGAGGTCGTGGCAGGTTTCAAGAATCAGGATGGCGTCATCGACGCGATTGGCGTTGAGCAGCAGGTCCATGAAATGGAAGACGGCTTCCGGGCTGTAAGGGCAAAAAGCGAAGGCCTGCTTGAAAGCGAACTCCGCCTCCTTGGTCACCCGCGCGCGTTCGACCGGGTTGGAGGAATTTTGCGCCCGCGAGCGCCATTGATAAATGCTGGCCGCGATGGAACTGCGCAATTTGGAGAAGGCTTTCTGGCCGTCGTCGTCGCGGACAAATCGCCGATCGCCGGTGAAGCCGGTGAAGTTATGGCGCAGGTACGTATTCTCCGCCCAATCGCAAACTTGCTTGACGGTCGTGTCGTAGGTAATCCAATTGCCAATGGTGCGGCGGGAATATTGGCTCCAAAAAGCGTGGTCTTTGTCAATAATATCCTGCGTCAGCTCCGGCACCGGATGGCGGTTGATCTTCATGATGACCCCGAACGGCGTCAAATAGGGATACATCCAATCCAGCGGGAAACTTTCCTCGACGTAGAATTCGTGGTCGGGATTTTTGTCGAAGATCACTTTGGTCAGCAGGCCGTTGATGGCCATGACGGCGACCTGCCCGGAAACCTGGACGCGGCCGTTATCAACATGGACGTCCTCGCCCGGCTTGATTTGATGGGGTTCATTGGGAAATTGGCTGTCGTGTTGCAGGCGGCGGGAGGCGTCGCTCAGGTAGTCGTTGAAGCACTGCTGCGAATCGTCGGCGTTGGGAGTGCCAATTTCCGTATCGGGATAAACGCCGCCCAGGCTTATGGCGATTTCGCCGGGATAGGCTTCCTCCAACATCCGGCGATTGAGCCGGATCAGCGTGGCGGGAATGTTAATCTGGCCGAGAGCCTCCTGGATGAGGGGCGGCAGTTTAATTCCCTTGAAGCGAACCGGATCATAAATGGAACCGCCTTTGAGAATTTCGTTGAAGTCCCTGGCCAAGGCGCGCCGCAAATCGCTCTCGTCCCCTTTTCCATCGACCAAAGCCTGGGTTTTGGGGCTGAGCTTGCCGTAAAGGAAGCTCGACAAGCCATCCTGGTGATCGCTCTTGCGCAGTTTGGCGGCCAGACTGACTACGTTGGTAAAGTGGTCGGGCTTGAACCATGAAGTGCCAGTGCGGCGGTTCATTTCGATCCTCGCGCCGTTCGATTCAAAAATATCGTCCAGCCACGCCAGCGCGCGCGTGGGGCCGTGAAAAACGTTGGGGAAACAATAGGGCAGGAAATTCTGGAAAAAAGGCGGATCGATTTGCGTGCTGCGATTGTATTGGGCGCGGATGTAATCCAGATAGGTGTTATCGGCCAGAGCGTTTTGGGTGATGATATAAACATCCCGGCGGTCATAATTCTGGTCCTGCACCGGCTGGCAATTATGCGGGATAAAGCTCTCGCAAAAGATCATGTAAGTCGGGCAAAACCGGCCTGGGTCGGTGCCGCCGAAGAGGATCGCATCGCGCGCCATCTCAGGATAGACCATCTTGCCATTGGGTCCCTTGGCGGCTTGATCCCGCTGCTTTGGATCGTAGGTCAGTTCGCCATTGGACCCGACAAACGGAGGGGTAAACATGTCATGGCCAAACCAATAACCGAACCAGTGATTACTCTGTTCGCTATGGAACCAATGCGAAAGCCCGCCGTAAAGCGGCATTGAGGTGAAAAGCGCCAGAGTGATAAACAGCGGAGCGCGCTGCCGGTACACGGCCAGCGCCACGATGAATCCAATCGTGCTCGCCAGCAAAATCAAGTTGGCATAAATCGGCAAGCCATATTGGTTCTTGGCGAAGGCCTGGGCGATCAAATGCGGCATGTCGCCAAGGCTGACCTCGCCCGCCACGCCAAAATAATGTTTGCCCGTGACGTCCTTGAGATTATAGCAAGCCAGCAAGACGGCGACCGCTGCGCCGAGCAACCCCCAGCGCCGAAAATTCTGGTAATGGGTCGCCATGTAGGCGGCGGTCAAAGCCAGGCCATACCCGATCATCAAGGCCACGATCGAGTGGGACGCGATAAAGAACACCTTGACCAGCTCGGCCATTTGCCGATCCGGGGTGGGATTAAGAAAGATGCTTAACAGAACACCGAGGAAGGGATAAATCGCCGCCACCAAAACAATCCAGGCGCGCTCGCGCTTTTTCATTTTGGCCAGGAAAAAGAGCGGCAGCAGCGCAAAAAACGCATAGACCCAGCTAAAAGCGTCCGCCACCCCTCCCACCAGCATGCCCAACTCGACGACGAAATGATGGAAGTCGTGGAAAACGTCCGTCGGATTGACCTTGTCATACTGGCCTCGGCTCAGAGCGTGGAAGAAGCCTTCGACCGTGCGAGGATAGCCCCATTCCATGGGCGGATTGGTCATGCCCGCCAGCGCCTCATAAAAATAGAAGGAAGCGCCGGCCACCCAGAGAATACCCATGAAGAGCACCGTCAGCCGCTCCGAGAGAATTCCCTCGGTCTTGATGATGAGACACACGCAGGCGATAATGGAGCCTACCCCCACCGCGTTAAAGATGGTGAAGACCATGGGATTGACGGCGTCAAAGCCGGGCAGGACATGCATGCTCTTGAGCAGAAGCAGTCCCATGTAAGCGAGACTGTTGGCCAGGAACAAATCGCGGCCTAACTTCAGATGGCACATGGCAATGCCGATCTCGAGGCCCATTGCTGCGACGGTCAAGGTTTGGTGGATGGTGGCGCAGACGCCGAAGAAAAACATGGCGGCGTAGAGGTAGCGCCTTTGGTGCGGGGCGTAAATCCAGCGCATCAAGAAAACCAGCACGACCATGAGCCAAGGCACGCCGAAAAGTGAAATGCGGTTAATCACCACCGACTCGTTCCACATCGAACTGCCCAAGCCCAGCGATACGCCCGCCACCACCCCGCAAATGAGACAGATGGCCCGCTCCCACTTGCCGGTCATCCCTTTGAGTTCGTCGATCCCCTCGATCAGCATGCTGCTCCCGCGCGAAACCATAAAGGCCAGCAGCCCGCAGCCCATCGCCGCCGTCGTCGCCTCGGCCAGCGCCACGCGCCAGGCAATATTGCCGAAAGGCACCAGCACCGTCCAAAGCCAGGTATAAATCGTCCAGAACGGGTAGCCGGGCGGATGAGGGATGCCGCCGTAAAAAGAAGCGGTGGCCAGTTCCCCGGAATCTTCCAACGTCACTTGCGGCGCGAGAGTGGCCAGATAAATCACCCAGACAATCGCGAAAGCAATGACCAAAGTCCACCAGTCGATCGGTCGAAAAAGGGGCGGAGTCGGCGGCGGCGCGGAAGGGGCGATTTTGCCGCCGGACGGTTTGGCCGGCGCGGTTTCAGGAACTTTCGATTTAGGATTCATCGTTTATAGACACCACCGGCGGCCATTTTTTATAAAATAGCCGCTGACATTAGCCACACTAAAATTTAGGACGCATAGATTGCGATGGCAGGCCACGGATTGCAAGTCGCTCCTTTGGCAAAAACTTTACGCGCCGCCATGAAGTCCCCCTGCCTTTCCGCCCCTCGACGGCTTATTTGAGGCCAAATCCATTTTTTCGCGCTCGATCTGCATCCGTTGCGTCTCGTGATCCCTCTTCCTTAGAGCGACCAGATTCGCGCACAACTGGCGCAAACGGCGCAATTGCATGGCAGGGTCGTCCTGGCTCTCAGTGGATTTCCGCCGCCTCACAGGTCCGCGAAAGAGTCGAAAGAATATGAACATGATCTTCCACCCCGCCAATGATGAACGGTTGGCAATCGCGCTTCGTCAGGATGCCGCCGAGATAGCGGTGTAATTCAACACGCACTGCTTTGTCGCGAAGATAAGGATGGCGGTCTTTGGTCGAAAACACCGTATGCACCAGAATCTTGGCAAGTGATTGAGGCATGGCGGGATCATGTCCGATTTGGGCACGAGATACAACCCTGTTCAGGGTTGGGAAACAATGGGCCATTTTCCCAGCGTTGGCGCGTTAGCGGCTACGCTGGGAAATCGGTCTCCCCGCACATCGTATCAACTCTGAAAAGGGTTGGACGAAACGGATGAACGCCAAGGTCGGAATCGGGCTGTCGGACTTCATAATCCCACCGCGATTCGCGGCTAACGTTTCGCCCGTCGCGCTACGAATGGCGGGGCGCGGCCGCAAGGTCGGGATTGGGTTTATTCGAGGGTGGTGTTCGCGGCTTGGCCGTTTTGCCGGGTTTTAAGGCTTGCTCGTAGCAGGCGAGCGCTTCGCTATGGCGCTCCATGCGGTTCAGCAGGCCCGCTTTGTAAAGATAGGTGGTGGTCAGCGAAGCATCCTGGGCGATGGCGCGGTCGTAACATTCGATGGCTTCCTGGGTGCGTTGCACGCGTTCCAGGGCCACGCCTTTCTTGGCCCATGCGTCGGCGTGAGCGGGATCGAGGGTGAGGACTTCGTCGAGGCACGCTAAGGCGGCTTCGGTCTTGTCCAACTTCAAGAGGGTCTGGCTTTTGCTCAGCAGCACGTTAATCGCGCTGGTTTTGTCCGGCGCGGGCGGCGGCGAAACTTCCTGGGGTGAAGATTCTGGGGCGAAGCCATTGGTCGAACTGCTTTCCGGCAAGCTGTGGGGTGGCTTGACCGAGGCTTCCATGTCGCGCAAGCGCTGTTCCAATCGCCCGAGGAGATCCAGGAAACGCAGGTTGGATTCCTCCAAGTGATGGGCCGGAGGCAATAGCGCCTCGACCGCGCCCGAGCCTCGAAGGGAATGGGCGCCCGACAGGCTGGCCGAAACGGCCGCAAGTCGATTGACGGCTGTCCATTGCAAAAAGGCGGCGAGCAACAAGACCATAAAGCCGATGCAGGCAAATCCGCCCGCCGCAATCAGGATGGTCCGGTTCAAGTGCGCCATGCCGCTGATCTGTTCGACCCGCTCACTGGCGGCGGCGCTTTCCATCAAGCGCCAGCGCTCGTCCATGGCGGCGGCGTTGCTGGCGCTGGCTGCGGCGGACTCCTGCCGAATTTTTTCGATGGCCAATTGCGTGTCGCGCAGTTGTTCCTGAAGTTGCAAATAGGAGCGAAGAAAGTCCCGGGCATCCATGGCGCTGGCTGCGGCGTTATCGGCGCCGGGGGCGGCATTGGTTTCCACCGCCAGCGCGGGACGAAGCAGGGCCAGGACAGTGACCACCGTGAGACAGCTCGCGCGGACAAACCCAAAGCCAGCCTTTGACTTGATAGCCATCGAAATGGAATCTAAAAAAACCCAGCAAAAAAGCAACGCTAAAGACTCCGCCGGCAATTTTAACGACTTGCCGCATCC
>DASRLE010000411.1:0-8298 GCA_035648615.1 Saccharimonadales bacterium (SeqCode)
CGACCCTTCTTCGGAACGAACCATCGTCGATCCCAATAAAATTGATCCCAAAGGCGCGACGACGATTGACTTCGTCGTTCCGTCGCTGGATGGCCGGCGGGTGGCGGTTTCCATGTCGGAAAACGGCAGCGAGGACGGCACAATTTATTTTTACGATGTGACGACAGGGGTGCCTTTGGCGGACCGCATTCCGCGTGTCCAGTATCCGACAGCGGGCGGCAGCGTCGCGTGGAACGCCGACGGGACGGGTGTTTATTATACCCGTTATCCTCATGCGGGAGAGCGCCCGGCCAATGACTTGAATTTCTATCAGCAGGTTTATTTTCATCGGCTCGGTTCCGCCGTGGATCAGGACCACTACGAGTTGGGGAAGGATTTCCCGCGCATCGCCGAAATCGAACTCGAGACAAAAAAAGACGGCCGCTACGTCCTGGCCAGTGTGGCCAACGGAGACGGCGGCGATTTTGCGCATTACCTGCGCGGCCCGGATGGTCTTTGGAAACAAATCACCAAATTCAGCGACCAAATCAAAGAGGCAAAATTTGGAGAAGACAACTCGCTCTACCTGGTTTCGCGCGACCATGCGCCGCACGGGAAAATCTTGCGGCTTCTCCTGCCCGGCGCCGAACTGGCGCTGGCCGTGACGGTGGCGCCGGCGGGCGAGCCGGTCATCAAGGATATCTGCGCGGTGACGAATGGGTTCTATGTCAACGATATGGTGGGCGGTCCTTCGCAAATTCGTTATTTTAGCGTGGTGGGCGGTCCTTCGCTGGTTGTGCCGCTCAAAGCGATCTCCGCCGTGCCGCAAATGTTGGAGGGGCAGGACAACCGGCTTTTATTTCGCAACACTACTTTTATTGATCCGCCCATTTGGATGATTTTCGATCCCGCGACCGGCCAAAGCCGCCCCACCGCCTTGGCCGAGACGTCGCCCGCCGACTTCAGCAATGTGGAAGTGACGCGGGAATTCGCGCCGGCCAAAGATGGCACCCGGATCCCTTTAAATATCATTCGCAATAAAGACATCAAACTCGATGGCAGCAATCCAACATTGCTTTACGGGTATGGCGGTTATGGCGTAAGCCTTTCGCCAGTTTTTAAGGTGTCACGCAGCATCTGGCTGGAACACGGCGGCGTTTACGTGGTGGCGAACCTGCGCGGCGGCGGTGAGTTTGGCGAGGAATGGCACAAGGACGGAAATTTAACCCACAAACAAAATGTTTTCGATGATTTCGCGGCCTGCGCGCAATATCTGATTGACACGAGGTACACGTCGCCAGCCAAGCTGGCAGTCGAAGGGGCGAGCAACGGCGGATTGCTGATGGGCGCTTTTCTGACCCAGCATCCCGGGTTGGTCCGGGCGGTGGTGTCGCACGTCGGCATTTACGATTCCTTGCGCAGCGAGTTGACGCCCAATGGCGCTTTCAACGTCACCGAATTTGGCACCGTCAAAGACCCCGCCGACTTTCGCGCGCTTTACGCCTATTCGCCCTATCACCATGTCGTCGATGGCGTGCGGTATCCGGGCGTCCTGTTAATGACGGGCGACCATGATGGCCGGGTTGATCCTTTCCATTCCCGCAAAATGGCGGCGCGATTGCAGGCGGCCGACCCGAACGGCTACCCAATCCTCTTGCGCACCACGGCGGCGGCGGGCCATGGCATGGGAACATCGCTGGCCGAGCGGATTGCGGAGGAGGCGGATGCGTGGGCCTTTTTGTTTGACCAGTTGGGCATCGACTATACTGGGACGGCGCGCCCGTGACCCGCAAAACATCGCCGATTTATTCGGTTTGAACTTTGCGGTGAACTTCTCTAATCTGGCGGAAATGAGACTCGGCATTAATACATTTCTGTTCACGTCGCCTTTTACCAATCGCAACACCAAGCTGTTCGCGCAGTTTAAAAAGTGGGGCTTCGAGACGGTGGAAATTCCAGTGGAGGAACTTTCCCACGTCGATCCGGCCCGCCTCAAACGCGAGTTGGATAAAGCGGGCATGGCTTGCGGTTCCATTTGCGCCTGCCTGGGGCCGGATCGGGATTTGCGCGGCACGCCCAAGCAGCAGAAGACGGCGCTCACCTACATGATGGGGCTGATCGACCAAATGGTTCCGCTGGGCTGCCCTGCTTTGATCGGCCCGGTTTACTCGGCGGTCGGACGGGCTGACGCCGTGCCGCCCAAGGAATACCGGCAGCAGTGGCGCACCGTGGTGCAACATCTCAAGACCCTTGCCCGCTATGCGGAGTCCAAGGGAAAGGTAATTTGCCTCGAACCGCTCAACCGCTTTGAAACCGATTTCATCAATACCTGCGATCAAGCCTTGAAGATGGTGGCCGACGTCGGCAGCCCGGCGCTCAAGATTCATCTTGACACTTTCCACATGAACATCGAGGAGAAAGACCAGGCGGCCGCCATTCGCAAAGCAGGGCGGCTGCTCGGTCATTTCCACGCGTGCGGCAGCGATCGCGGAACACCGGGGGGCGACCATATCAATTGGAAAAGCATCGCCATGGCGCTCAAAGACATCAACTATCAGAACGACGTGGTGATCGAATCGTTCACCACCGACGTCAAAGTAATCGCCCGGGCCGCCGCCATCTGGCGGCGCATCGAGCCGACCCGCGACGAAATCGCCGTCAAAGGCTGGGAATTTTTGCAGAAAACATTGGCAGTGAATTAATCGACTACGACCTATGAAAAAAACATTTATTTTAGCCAGCCTGCTCCTCCTGGTGGCGCAGACCCCCGCGCTCCGGGCGGAAGCCGGATTTACCAGCATGTTCAATGGCAAAGACCTGACGGGATGGGACGGCAGCGCCGACCTTTGGTCCGTGCAGGACGGCGTCATTGTGGGGCAAACGACCGTGGCCAGCCCCGCGCACGAAAATACTTTTCTGGTCTGGACCAATGGGCAGCCGGGCGATTTTGAAATGCGCTGCATGTTTAAGATTGCGGCGCACAACGACGCGAAGTTCGCCAATTCCGGCGTCCAATATCGCAGCAAAATCGTCAAGCCGTCTTACTGGGTGGTGGCCGGCTATCAGGCGGACATGGAAGTGGGGCCGAATTACACCGGCGGGCTCTATGAGGAAAAGGGCAGGGGCATCCTGGCCAAACGCGGCGACAAAGTGCTGATTCACGCCGATGGAAAAAAGGAAGTCGTCGGAAAGGTGGGCGATTTTGCGGCGCTGGAAGACGACATCAAGAAGGGTGATTGGAACGAGTACGTCATCATCGCCCAAGGCAATCATCTCCAACAATTCATCAACGGCAAAGAAATGATTGACGTAACGGATGAACAGTCCGACAAAGCCGCCACCTCCGGGGTCATTGCCTTGCAACTGCACGCCGGCAAACCCATGACCGTGGAATTTAAAGACCTCCGTATCAAAGAAACGAAATGAACTTCTCCTTCTCTCTGCGATGGGCGGCGGTTTTGGGCGTCGCCGCCTCGATCCTGTGCAGCGGCCAAGCCCTGCGCGCCGCCGACAAAAAAATTGTCTTTGTCGCCGGCACTCCAAGCCACGGCCCCGGCGACCACGAGTATCGCGCGGGATGCCTGCTGCTGCAAAAATGCCTGGCCACCGTGCGCGGCTTGGAAACGGTCGTTTATTCCAACGGCTGGCCGCAGGATCCGCACGCCTTTGACGGCGCGGATGCCATTGTGCTGTCGATGGACGGCGGAGTCGGCCACGCGATATTGAAGGACGATCACCTGCAGCAAGTCGGCGCGCTGATGAACAAAGGCGTGGGCTTCGCCTGTCTCCATTGGGCGGTCGAACCTAGTCCCAAAGCCGAGAAGGAATTTCTGGAGTGGATGGGCGGGGCCTACGAAGCGAATTGGTCCGTCAATCCCACTTGGGAAGCGGATTTCAAAACGCTGCCCAAGCATCCCGTGACCCGGGGCGTCAAGCCGTTCAAGATTTACGACGAATGGTATTTTCACCTTCGCTTCCGCGACGGAATGCGTGGGGTCACGCCCATCCTGGCGGCCATTCCACCGGCCAGCACGATGAGTCGTCCTGACGGCCCGCACTCTGGAAATCCCGCCGTGCGCGAAGCGGTCAAGAACGGCGAAATGGAGACGATGGTCTGGGCCTATGAGCGGCCCGATGGGGGACGCGCCTTTGGTTTCACCGGCGCCCATTATCACAAGAACTGGGGAAACGATAATTTTCGCAAAGTGGCGCTCAACGGCCTGCTCTGGATTGCCAAAATGGACGTCCCCAAAAACGGAGTCCAAAGCCACATTACCGCCGAAGACCTCCAGCAAAACCTGGACGATAAAAGCCGGAAACATTGACCGCTTTGCACGTCAACATTTCGTCATCCTGGATTATTCATAGCGCAGCGCGTCAATTGGGTTGAGGCGCGAGGCCTTCCAAGCGGGGTAATATCCGAAGATGATGCCCACCGTCACCGAAACCGCTACAGCGGTAATGATAGCCGGCAGCGAGGGCAGCGTCGGCCAGTGCAGCAGGGGGGTGACGGCAACAGAGACGCCGCGTCCCAATAGAATCCCCGCGATGCCTCCCGCCAGACAGAGTACCACGGCTTCCACCAGGAACTGGCGCAGGATGTCGCGCGCCCGGGCCCCCACCGCCATGCGCAAGCCAATTTCGCGCGTTCGCTCGGTCACAGAAACTAACATGATATTCATGATTCCAACTCCGCCCACCACCAGCGAAATCAGCGCGACAACCAGAAGCAGGTTCGTCATCACCCGGCTGGAGGAGGCCAGCGCCTGGGAAAGTTCGGTCAGGTCGCGAACCCGGAAATCGTCCGGCCGGTCCGGTGGGATTCGATGCCGCTCGCGCAGCACGGCGGTAATCTGCCGAATGGCGACGGGGATGTCCTGGGGACTGGCGGCTGAAACCCAAACGTCATCAAGGTCCGCAAACCGCGTCATCTGGGGCATATCAACCGCTTGAACGGCTGATTCCTGGGGGTACAGCGGCACTTGCTGGTTCGGATAAAGCTGGTTGAGCGTATTGACGCTAATCGGCAAAGACGCCGCCGCGCTTTGAGTGGCTTGGCGGACGCCGGAAATCCGGAATTTGACCGTGGTCCAGGGAGCAATCATATAGTCGTCCTGGTCTCGTCCACTCATATTCGCCCCCTTCGGCGTCAGGAGACCGACCACGCGCATGACGACGTTCTTGACGCGGATTTCTTTTCCGACCGGCGATTCGTCTCCGAACAGTCGGCGGCCCACCGTTTGCCCCATGAGACAGACGGCGGCGGCGTTGCGGACATCGTCGAAAGTGAAGGGCTGGCCCTCCGCCAAATCCCACTTCCGCACCGTCAGGAAATCCGGCGTGGTGCCGAGGATATTGTTCGGTTGCCAGTTGCGGTCGCCATACATGACTTGGGCCCGGCAATCCACGCTGGGAGCCACATATTGCACCGCGCCGCATTCCTGGCGAATGGCGTCGGCATCGACGGGCGTCAGCGTGACTCGCCCTCCGGCGCCCGAACTGACGCCTCCCACGGCGGTATCGCTGGGATCAAGCTGGATGACATTGGCCCCCAAGCTGGCAATGGTCTGCTCGATGGAATGCGATGAGCCCCGGCCGATTTCCATCATGGCAATGACTGCGGCGATGCCGATGATGATCCCAAGGCAGGTCAGCACCGAGCGCATGACATTGCGGCGCAACGCGTGCAAGGCCATGCGCAGGATTCGGTAAACGGTGCGCGGCGAAAGTCCAGGCCACTCCAGCGGCGTCTCACTGGGCCGCACCTGCCCGGCGCGAACCACGGCGGCTGATTTGGCCAGGGCAGTCTCTTCTGGCGCGCCATCCTCGACAATCGCGCCGTCGCTGATGCGAATGATGCGCCGGGTGTGCCGGGCGACATTGGCGTCATGGGTGACGATAATGATCGTGATTCCTTCCTCCTCGTTCAATTTTTGAAACATCCGCAGAACCTCTTCGGTGGTGCGTGAGTCGAGGTTGCCGGTCGGTTCGTCGGCGAAAAGGACGGGTGGATGGTTGATCAGCGAACGGGCAATCGCCACCCGCTGCTGCTGGCCGCCCGAAAGCTGCGAAGGTTCGTGTTCCATGCGTTCCCCCAAACCGACGAGCTTGAGCATTTCTTCGGCACGGTGGCGGCATTCGTTTTGGGAAAGGTGAGCGGCGGTGTAGTTAAGCGGCATCAACACATTTTCGCGCGCGCTGGCCCGGGGCAGCAGATTGAAGTTTTGGAAGACAAAACCGATCTTGGAGTTGCGGGCCAAAGCGCGGCCGTCATCGGACAGAGCCGAAATCTCCTGGCCGTCCAGCCAATACTGGCCGGAAGTGGGCCGGTCCAGGCAGCCTAAAAGGTTCATCAGGGTGCTTTTGCCCGACCCGCTGACCCCGACCAGCGCCACCAGTTCACCGCGCTGAATTTCCAGCGTCACGGCTTGCAGGACTGGAATCTCGAGGTCGCCGAGGCGGTAAACTTTGCGGACATTTTCCAGTCTGATGAGGGCGTTGCTCAAGAGCGTAATGTTCCTTGATGAAGTCGGAAAAATGGGTTGTGATTAACGTTTTCGCACAGGCGGAAGAAATGGATTAAGAGCGGCAGTTGGGGCCGTTGCGACTATTTCGCCGGTGACCACTTCCTGGCCTTCGCGCAAATTCTCGGTTGCAACCGCAGTGTTTACACCGTCTGACGTTCCGATTTTCAGATCCACCGGCCGCACGGACTCGCCGTCTTTGACCCAGACCACGCCGTAGGTTTCACCTCCGCTTTTAGTTTTGTGGCCGGCGGCGGGCTTGTCCTCCGACGGTGGGCGTGGTTTCCACGAACGCGACTCTGGCACAACCTGAGACAATGAGGTAGGGGTCCATCGCAGCGCAGCGTTGGGGACGAGGAGCGCATTTGATTCCCGGTTCACGATGAAATGCACATTGGCGGTCAAATAAGGCAGCAAGATATTTTCCCGGTTCTCCGTGTTCACCTCGACGGTGTACATGACCACGTTCTGAGTCATGGTGGCGTTGAGGCGCACTCGGCCGACCGTCCCGGAAAACTCCCGCCCGGGAAATGTGTCGCAGGCGAAAGTCACCGGGCCGCCACCGACGATGCGTCCCACGTCCGCCTCGTTCACCGCGACCCAGATTTGCATTTTCGTCAGGTCTTTGGCGATGAGAAAGAGGCTGGGCGTATTGAGACTGCTCACGACAGTCTGGCCGATGTTGACGCGGCGGTCGATAATGACGCCGCTGACCGGGGACTTGATGGTGCAGAAATCCAGATTGCGTTGCGCCTTTTCGATGGCCGCCTGGCCTTGCACGGTGCTCGCTTTGGCTCGAGCCAGCGCCGCTTCCGCCACGCCGACATCCGCTTTGGCGATTTCGTAATTGGCCTTGTAGGTATCGTAGTCGGAACCGGAAACCAGCTTCGCGACATTCAGCGCCTGTCCCCGTTCCCATTCCGCTTTGGCTTGGATAAGTTTGGCCTTTACCTGATCAATATTGGCGGCCGCGCTGAGTTCGTCGGCTTTGTTCTGTTCCATTTGCGCTTTGGCCACGGCAAGGTCGGCGGTATAAACCGAGTCGTCAATTTTGGCGAGAACGTCTCCCTCCGCTACCATCGAGCCGTAATCGATCGTTTTGCCATTCTTATCCTTGCCGAAAGAATTGATTTGACCGGCCACTTGCGCGCCCACGTCCACGACTTCCTCGGGTTCAATCGTGCCCGTGGCGCTAATGGTCACCACGAGATCGCCGCGTTTGACGACGGCGGAGCGGAAGGAGAGTTTCGAATCATTGCGCACCCGCCAGCGCCACAGCCCGAATCCGGCGGCAATGACCACGATAATAATGGCGACAATCGGCTTGCGGAGAAGGCGTTGTGTCATTGCAATAAAGCCCGGCTAGGGATAAAAGAAGGCGGAAAGCGCAGGCGGCTGATGGGAAAATTTTCAATCCCGCGGGCCGTCTGCGCGCCATAATAAGCGGAAACAGGCGCCTGCATCGGCCCGATGGAATCGGGCTCACTGCGAAAGGCTTCATTCATAGCGCGGCAGGATAGCCCTGCCAATTCCGGCTTGTCAAACCGCCCTCACCGGCGGCCGAAAACGGATGTAATATTATTAATTACATTTAGTATAGGGGAAAAGCTGAATGCGCCGCGCAAATTAAGTTAAAACGGTTTGACTGGGTATGACCAAGTTTGACTGGAAGCCAATTCCGATTGATTTTAAAAAGAACGCCTCGGCCAACGATCACTGTTGTAGCGCAAAAGCCTACAACTGCACTTGTCTGCTGTTTCTTTTTCATTTAGTCGCCTTCCTCACCAATCTCTTG
>DASRLE010000412.1:0-3895 GCA_035648615.1 Saccharimonadales bacterium (SeqCode)
CAGGATCATGTCCTGGTCGCGGTTCCAGTGGACCCGGACGCGCCGACCGGTTTTCCATGCGGCTAAAGCGGCCAGCGCGGCGGGGGCGGCGGCCTGGGTTTCCTTGCCGCCAAAACCGCCGCCCAGACGGGGCACTTGCACGACCACTTGGTTGACGGGCAATTGCAACATGAGCGCGACAATATTCTGGATTTCCGTCGGATGCTGCGTCGAGGAGACAACCCGCAACGCGCCATTTTCTTCCGGTTCGGCCCAGGCCGCCTGCATCTCGAGATAAAAATGTTCCTGGCCGGCCAGCTCGAATTCTCCCTCCAAAGTCAGTGGCGACTGGGCCAGAGCTTCGTCCGCCACGCCCCGCCGAATGAAATGCGGATCGCTGTGAAAACTGCCCGCGTCAATGGCTGCGCGCAAAGTCAGGAGCGGCGGGAGCGGCTCGTACTCCACCACTACCTTGGCGGCGGCCGCGCGGCAGGCTTCTTGGGATTCGCCCACGACCAGCGCCACGATTTGCCCGTGAAATGAAATCTCCTTGTCCGCCAGTAAAATTTCATCTTTGTTGACAGCGCCGACGTCATTGTGGCCCGGGATGTCTTCGGCCAAAAGCACGGCGTCTATTCCCGGCATTTGCCGGGCGGCGTCCGCGTTGCGTTTTAAAATTCGCGCGCGCGCATGAGGGGAGCCGACTGGCCAGACTTCCAAGGCGGCATGGCACGCGGCCTGGTCATCCGCGTATTGCGCGCGTCCATTGACATGCTGATGCGCGCTCTCGTGAGGCGCGGCGCGCGGGCCGCTTCTCGGGCGCGTCGGTTCGCTTGCCTGGACTGCGGCATCGGATTGCGCGAAAAACTTTTCCAGCAAAGCAGTCACCAATCCATTGCGGTATCCGGCATTGCCGCGCACATCCGAAATCGGCGCAAACTCAGCGCGAAGCACGGGCAGCGCGGCTTGAAGGGTTTGAACGTTCCATGGCTGGCCGAGCAACGCCTGTTCCGTCGCGCGCGCCCGGACCGACATTGGCGCGACCCCGCCGTAGGCCAGTCGCGCATGCCGCACGATCCCGGCGCTGTCCAGATCGACGGCAAAACAAGCGGCGACTGTGCTGATGTCCATTTCCCGCCGTTTGGAAACTTTGAACCAGGCGCACTTGCGTTTCAGTCCGGGCGAGGATGGGCCGCGCGGAAGTAGAATGGTTTTCAAAATTTCGCCTGGTTGCAAAGCCGTTTTGCGGTAGGCCAGAAAAAATTGGTCGATTGGCAAAGTGCGTTCTCCACCGGCGGCCGCCAGAATTACTTTGGCGTCGAGCGCCAGCAACACCGGCGCGCTGTCGCCGATGGGCGAGGCGGTGGCGATATTGCCGCCCATCGTGGCGCGGTTGCGAATTTGCCGCGATCCGAAAACGCGCAGCATGTCACCGAGGGCCGGATACTCGACGGCCAGTTTGGCTTCGAGATCGGTCAGGGTGGCCGCCGCGCCGATGCGCCATTCGGAATCGGTGCAGGTGATTTCCCGCAACTCGGGCACAGCCTCGACCGAAATGAGCATCGGCAGGCGTTTGAATTGCTTGGTGATTTCCAAGCCGATTTCCGTGGCGCCCGCGATCAGGCGGCCTTGCGGGAATTGTTGACGCAGGCAGAGCAATTGCTCAAGGTCCGTCGGGCGAAGAAATTTTTCCCCAGCGAAATCATAGGTCACGCCCCGTTGCGGAGTGAAAGATTCGCGCAAGCGCGCGGCGAACGCATCGCCGGCCCGGCCGCGTTCCTGGAACGCTTCCACAGCGGCGTCAAGTATAGGGCGATACCCCGTGCAACGGCAGAGGTTGCCGCACAATTGATCCTCGATTTGCTCGCGGGTGCAAACGTTGTCGCGGTAATAACCCTCGAAGAGGGAGACAATAAAACCCGGCGTGCAATAGCCGCATTGCGAGCCGTGGTTCTCGACCATCTTTTTCTGCACCGGATGCGGCCCGTCCGCTCCAGCCAGGCCTTCGACCGTGATGATCTCGCGCCCGTCCAAAAGGCATAACGGAACGAGGCAACTATTGAAGGCGCGATAGGCGGGCCGGCCGGCGGCGTCACGGTCGAGCAAGGCCGTCGAACACGCTCCGCAATCCCCTTCCGCGCAACCCTCCTTGGAACCGGTCAAGCCGCCGCGCCGCAGATATTCCAGCAGCGTGAGATTCGTCGGGCAGCCATCCAGCCGGACGGGCCGGCCATTGAGAATGAATTGCAGGGCCGGCGTCATGCGAGACTCAAAGCCGGCTCAGGCGGGCGGGAATGGCTGATGGATTTTTCGCTGAAATATTCGGCTCGCTTGGCAATGTATTGCGCCAGAATGCTGACGGCAATTTCCGGAACGCTGACCGCGCCAATGGGCAGGCCGACCGGGCTGCCCACCCGGGCCAATTCCTCGGCCGTGGCAATTTTCTTCTTGATAAACCCTTCGCGGATGATGCGGGCCTTGCGTCCGCTGCCAATCATGCCGAGGAAAAGAAACGGTTTGTGAATCCATTCCGCCAGGACATTGGCATCGTGTTGATGACCGCGCGTGACAATAAGCCCGAGGGTCGGTGGCGACGGCAAGGGCGTGGCCAGCAATTCGCCCCAATGGCCCACCCGCAAATGGATAGGCGGCGGAAAATATTGAGGGTTGGCCAGCTCGGGCCGATCGTCGAACACCGTGACGTCGAAATCCAGGGAGCAAGCCAGGGGCGCCACCGCTTGGGCAATGTGCCCCGACCCCGCCACCCACAAAGCCAATGGAGGCGAAACCGTTTCGCGATAGAGCCAGCCGCTTTCGTAGGGGTTAGTGACCCAGCCGATGGAGAAATCCTCGCGCACTCCCCAAGTGCGGGTTTGGTCGCGCTGGGACAGCATCGTCCAAATCGGCAACGCCTCGGCCGCCCGGGGTAGAATTAGACCAAAGACCGTCCCGCCGCAGATCAACCCGTCATCCCAGCCAAAATCGTGATCAAGTGTCAACTCGAGTTTTTCCGGCCGGCCGGAAGCAAGAGCCTGGCGGGCGCGCCACCGTATTTCCGCTTCCAGGCAACCGCCTCCTAAAGTGCCGATGATGCGGTCATCCGGGAAAAAGAGCGCCTTGGCTCCTTTTTTCTGGGGGCTGGAACCTTTGACGCCGGAGATGATGCCGAGGGCCAGGCGCGGATTGCGCCGCAGCTCGTCAACGAATTGTTCGTAAAAGTGAACCATACGACTCCGGCGGCTAAATCCTACCCTGTGGACGGCGAAAAATCACTTAAAATTGTGGCCCTTGCCAAGGGTTTGCTATAAAATCCGGCCATGAATCCTGAAGTGACCCAGTTCCTCTCGGCCCAGCCTCTCAAAATGTTTGTCGGCGGAAAGTGGGTTGCCGCGCAGAGCGGAAAAACATTCGAAACGCGCGATCCGGGCGAAGGCAAGGTGCTCGCTACGGTGGCGGCAGGGGATTCGGCCGAAGTCGATGCCGCGGTCGCCGCCGCGCAGGAGGCGTTTCGCAAAAGCGGCTGGGCCACGATGCCGGCCAATGACCGCGCGGTCATCCTTCATCGCTTGGCCGATCTGATTACCAAGCGCCAGGACATCCTGGTGGAAATTGAATCCCTCGACGTGGGCAAACCGCGCGGGCAGGCCGCCGCCTTCGACATCCCGCATTCCGCGCAAACCTTCCGCTACTACGCCGACCTCGCTGTGCAAACGCGCCGCCGCGAACCGATTGCCGTATCCGGCTTTGACGCGTTTACGCTGCGCGTTCCTTACGGGGTCTGCGGATTTATTTTTCCTTGGAATTTTCCGTTCCTGCTCGTGGGCTGGGGCGTCGCCCCGGCGTTGGCGGCGGGAAATACGGTCGTGATCAAGCCTGCCGAAGACACGCCGCTCTCGACCCTTTACTTCGCGAAGCT
>DASRLE010000413.1:0-3013 GCA_035648615.1 Saccharimonadales bacterium (SeqCode)
CGTCCGGCGGCTTCGGCGTCGGCTTGGGCGTGGTGGTGGTTGAAATTGTGGCCGATGTGCGCCGTCAATGTGGAAAGTTGATGGTTTTCCAATTCTGGCCAGACACGGCGGGCGAGTTGACAGGTGCAAATATAATCAAACTCCGGTCGGGGTAGGCCGAAATGATCCAGGGTTGCGCGCAGATGTTCGATGTCGAAGGCGGCATTTTGGGCAATCACCAGATCGGCTCGGGTCAGTCGGGTCAAAATTTCCGGCGAAATGGCGGGAAATTCCGGGGCGTCCAAAACATCAAGATGTGTCAGGCCGTGGCATTCAATGAAGATTTCGTGAAACCAGCCGTGGCCTTTGGGTGGTCGCACCAGCCAGTAGGGAGCCTCGGTCAGTTGGCCATCGTCAAAGACCGCCAGCCCGGCGGCGCAGATGCTCACGCGTGATGGATTGGCCGTTTCAAAGTCTATGCTGGTCATATTCATGGATCAGAGTATGCGCCTGTCGTAACCGCAAATCAAAGGAACTGAATGTCCCCAATCGTTGTCCCAAGCCTCCTTCACGGTGAGACACAGTCGAACCCCGACTAAATTTCGATTGTTTTTCTGGTTTCAAAGCACCGCGCCATCTCGTTGGGATAACCTCGCTGATTGCTGTAAATTCGCGTCACCCCGATTTTATAGTCCACGTTGTAATGCGTATGGCCGTGAATCCACAGTGGAATCCGGCTGGCTTGGATCATCAAATCCAAATCCGAAGCAAATGCGGCGCTCAACGCGTCGCCGACGTTCTGCGGTGGGATTGATCGGGAACTCGGCGCATGATGGGTCACCACAATTGTCCGCGATGGATCGTGGCGGGACATCCGCCGCGCCAGCCACCTGACTGAAGCCGCGTGTATTTGCGCCGAGTCCTTGGCGCAAAACAACCCGTTGCCTTGCTTCTTTTGGATCAACCAAAAATCAGACATTTCCCGGTCAGCCACAGACATTGCCTCGCGGGCGTCCGGCCATAGGCGAAAATTCGTCCAGAGCGAACACCCCAGGAAAGCAAAATCGTTAATGATGAAGGCATTGTTCTCCAGCACATGAACATTACTGCCCTTTGCTTCGCGCTTGAGAGCCTGGAACAAATCAGGGATGGAATGGTTATAGAACTCATGGTTCCCCATCACATAAATTACCGGACAATCACGGCAGTATTGTTTGGCCCATTTCAACCCCTCAATCCCTTGGTGAATATCTCCCGCCAGCACCACGACATCAGCATTCGTGATCGTCGGCTCAAACCGGCCAAATTCGAGATGTAGATCACTGAACACCTGTAATCGCATAATCAGACTTTTACCGTCCCGGCGGCGCAAATGCTTACGCACGATGGATTGGCCGTTTCAAAGTCGAGGCTGGTAAAGTTCATAAGGAGTCTTGGATCGCCAGCATCAAGCCGCAAAACCGATACGGGGGCGGTCAATTCTGTCTGCGTCATGGCCGGCAAACACTTCGGCTAACGAATAATCACGGGCCGCTGGCAGTTTTCTGCCGAGGTTCTCGGCCAGGCGGACTGCATGGGCGTAGTCGAGCCGGGGAAAGACGCGATGGCAAAGCAGGCGTCCGGGGCGCAGAAGCGCCGGATCAATGTCGGCGGCGGAACAGTTGATCGTGCAAATGATTTGCAGACGGAGGAAATCGGCGAGCATTCCATCGGAAAGGTTCAGGATCGCGCTCACTTGTTCGCGATTGTCAGAGCCGCGAGTCATCAAGGCACCGTCGGAATCCTCCAGGATCACGACAAATTTCCGGGTGTCATGGATGCGGCGCTGGTCGGCCCAAAAGCCGATAAATTCGGGCTTGGACAGAACACCCATGGTCGAGGTCGGGATGAAGTAGAAGCGATGCGACTCCTTGAGCACCCCCATAAGGTGGCGGAGGTAGAATGTTTTGCCCGTTCCGGGTCTTCCTTCAAAGATCGAAAGGCCATGATTCCTCTCGTGGAGTTTCACGACAAACTGCTGATGCCATTCCCCGCTGCTGCTGCCGTAGTGCAGGTTAAACGCTTCCGCGCTAAGGATGGTGGCGGGAGGCAAAGTGACTGTTTGACATCCGATGTCGTATCGGCGTTGCTCGATCAGATAAAAAGTCCCGCCAGAAGGATCGGGGGGCTTGAGGCAAGTCTTGCCAAACTTTGTCACTAGTCGCTCTGCTTCCTTTGGCGTGGAAGCAAAACCCACGATTCGGTCCTTGTCAGCGTAGAGAAAGGACCGAGGACCGAATTGAAAGGTGAGATCATCCCATTCAGCCGCGGTGTCTTTGGAAGGAAGTTTGCGGATGGATCGGAACAAGGCATTGCTATTCTCCGCGACCGCCCGATCCAGATCCCATGAACCCTGCAATCTGCACACATGCAAACGCTCCGCGCCAAAAGCAGCCGAGACTGGAACGTGTGGTTTGCCATGATATTCGCAAAAGGCGTTGGCTTCGGCCAGATCGCAGACCGTGCTCGATGGAGAATCAGGCTTCCCTTGTCCCTGGGTTCCCGCCTCGGACACCTGGACGGCTTCGGTAGTGACAGTCTTTATGCATTCATGCGCGTTTGGCATACGGTGATGATGCGCCTGCCTTCATTGCGATTCAAAGGAACTGAATGTCCCCAATCCCTGTCTCAAAGAGGCGAAACTTACTTCGCCTTCGCCACAGACGGTTTGTTCTTGAATTCCGCGCGGAGTCTGCTGATGCGTTTTGAGCTTGTGCGCGGATCCCAGTTAAGACCAAGGCACAGGAACTCGTGCTTTTCTTCACCTTTCAAGCCGCGGCGGAGGGCTTCGTTGTCGAGGTGGGGAAGTTTCTCGGCGGCTTTCATCCGGTCGGCAAGGTTTTCGGCCAGGGCGGAGCCTTGACGGCCATGGACGCGCGCGCGGTGGAGGCTGGCGATGGCGTCCCAGCGGATGTCTCGCTTGGGGTCAAAGGACCAATAGGCGGGGATGTGAATCATCGTCCCATAAGGGGTAATGTTTACAGCGAGTTTCAGC
>DASRLE010000414.1:0-11610 GCA_035648615.1 Saccharimonadales bacterium (SeqCode)
AGCCAGGCCAGCCATGCGATCAAACCGGAAATCTTGAGTTTGCCCATCCATGCGACCGCCGCCGAACGACCGATGGTGGCCATGGTTCCTTTATCCCAATATTTGAAGGGCGGGCGCGATGCGCTGTTTGCGCCTGAGCGGATTTCTTTCTCGATAATTTGGGCAACGTGCTTTCCCATTTGCATCGCCGCAGGGGAAACGCCGGGAACGGGAGTGCCGTCTTTGTTGAGCGCCAGCGCCATATCGCCGATGGCGAAAATTTCCGGGTGGCCGGGTGCGCTCAAGTCCGGCTGCACTTTTACGCGTCCGGCTTTGTCCAGTTCGACGCCGAGTTTTTTGGCCAGCGGCGTGGCGGAAACACCCGCAGCCCACAAAATATTTCCAGCGCGGAGGATTTCGCCGCCGGCGAGTTCCACTTCGTTTTCGCGGAGATCCTTCACCAGGGTCGAAGTGCGGACTTGCACGCCTAAAGCCGTAAGTTGGCGTCGGGCGCTTTCGGACAATTCGCGGGGAAAATTGGAAAGCACAAAGGGCGAACCTTCCAGCAGGAGAATGCGCGCCTGGGTGGGATCAATGCGGCGAAAATCGCGGTTCAAGACCGTTCGCGCCAATTCGGCAAAGGCACCGGCCAGTTCCACACCGGTCGGGCCGCCGCCGATGATGATGAGGGTCATAAGCCTTTCGCGCTCGGCTGCGTCGGGCTCGTTTTCGGCTTTCTCGAAGGCCAGCAAAATACGGCTGCGGATGCGCAGGGCGTCATCGAGCGTCTTTAATCCCGGCGCGAATTGTTCCCATTCCGGATGTCCGAAATAACCGGTCTGGCCGCCCATGGCCAGCACGAGATAGTCGTAGTCCAGCGTGCTTTTTTCGAGGCAAACTTGTTTCCGCGCGAGATCGAAACCGGTCACCTTATCCAGCAGCACGGTGATGTCGGCCCGGTCCGACAGAATCGAACGAATGGGCTGGGCGATGTCCGGCGCGGAAAGTCCGCACGCCGCCACCTGATAGAGCAACGGCTGAAACAAATGATGATTCGTGCGATCCACCACCGTCAACCGCACGCCAGCCATTTGAAAATGCCGGCAAAACATCAACCCGCCGAACCCCGCGCCCAGCACGACGACCTGTTTTATTTTAGGCTCGTTGGGCATCAGACCCGCCGTCGGGCAGTTCTACTTGACTCAACTCGTCCACGGCAAAGGTCGAGCGGGTTTGGCGCATGCGCTCGGCGTCGATGATCGCTTCCATGCGGCGAACGTCCTCGGCCACCGTGGTGCTGATGATCAGATATTCGAACTGACGCCATTGGGCAATTTCCTGGCGGGCGAGGCTTAGCCGTTTTTCCAGTTGAGCGGGGGAGTCGGTGCCGCGCCGGCGCAGGCGAATTTCCAGTTCGTCGAGAGTGGCAGGCGTCAGGAAGACGGTGGCGAGAGCGCGAGCCAGAATGGGGTCTTCGGCGGCGCGGGCGCAGAGAGTGGCCGCGCCTTGAACATCCACGTTGAGCAGGACGTCTTTGCCCAGGCTCAGCTTGTGCAGGACTTCGGCGCGGGGGATGCCATAAAAATGGTTATAGACCGTGGCGTGTTCGAGGAAACCGCCGGAGGACAGGCGTTCGGCGAACGTGGGGTAATCGAGGAAAAAGTAGTCGCGCGCTTCCACTTCGCCGGGACGGGGTGGACGGGTGGTGCAGGTGACGATGCGGACCATCTCCGGATGCCGGGCGAGGATTTCCTGGCACAGGGTCGTCTTGCCCCCGCCCGAAGGCGCAGAGAGCACGACTAACAACGGAGTGGATAGCCGGTCTGGCGCTGGTGGCCGGTCGTTCTTCATTCGACATTCTGGACTTGCTCCCGAAATTTTTCCAGCTCGGCTTTCAGGAGCACCACCTCGCGGGATATGGCGCTGTCATTGGCTTTGGATCCGACGGTGTTGACTTCGCGATTGATCTCCTGCGAAAGAAAATCAAGGGTGCGCCCGACCGGTTCGCCGGATTTGACGCAGTCGTTGAATTGTTGGAAGTGGCTTTGCAAACGGGTCAACTCCTCCGAGATGTCGGTGCGATCGGCAAAGTAAAATATCTCTTTGAGCAAACGTTCCTCTTCCAAGGCGGGCGTTTCCAAGCCGGCCGATTTGATGCGTTCGAGCAATTGGTCGCGGTAGCGCTGGGTCACTTGCGGGGCGCGGGCTTGCACGCGGGCGACTCCCGCTTTGAGCAAGGCCATGCGCGCTTTTAAATCCTTGGCCAGAAAGGCGCCCTCGCGCTCGCGCATTTTCAGCATCATGTCCAAGGCGGCCTTGAGCGCTTTGGCGGTGGCGGGCCAGAGCGTTTCCGCTTCGGGGATTTCCTGCTCGGATTGCAGGACGCCCGGGGCGCGGCTAAGCATGTCGAGAGTAATTTCGTCGGGCAAATCGAGGGATTTGGCCAAGGCGCGCAATTCTTTGGCGTAAATTTTGGCCAGTGCGGAGTTGATGCGCATTTGTCCGGCGGCCCCTTCCGCAGCGTGGACGGAGACCCGCACTGTGACCCGGCCACGCGCAACACGGCGGTTGATTTCATCGCGAATCTGCGCTTCGAGGACCTCGAGGTCGCGCGGCAGGTTGACCGCGATTTCGGTTTGCTTGCGATTGACCGAACTGACTTCCAGCGTGATCTTGAAGCCTTGCTCAGCGCATTCGCCGCGGCCGTAACCGGTCATGGACTTCATTCGTCGATCAAGCGCGCCGGGTGGTGGCGGGGAGGTAAATGTTGAAAGCGGTGCCTTCGCCCACCTTCGAATGCACATGCATGGAGCCTCGGGCCTCTTTGAGCAGGCGGTGGACAATGGCCAGGCCAAGCCCCGTCCCTTTGCCCGGCGCTTTGGTCGTAAAATAAGGCTGAAAAATCTTGGGCAATACGTCCGGCGGAATGCCCGGCCCGTCATCACTCACGGTGATGAGAAGGAGGGGGGGAGTGCCGACAAATCCTTCTCCATAGAGGATACGGTCCGAGGGCCCTTCCTTGATCTGGGTGAAATCCATCCCGTTTTCCAGCACACGCGAGGCGATGTCCACCAAGTGCGGTTCGGTGGTGGATTGAAGGGCGTTGATGGCCAGGTTGAGCAGAATTTGAATCAGGTCGGTGCCGTTGATTTGCAGTTCAACGTCCTGGGTCAAGACGTGAATCTTGAGAGTGTTGCTGGCCTTGCTGGGATGGACAAAGAGCAGTTCGCGCAAGTCTTCTAAAATCTGATTGACGTTGACGCGGGCCGGGCCGGTCGGCTGTTGGCGCATGAAGCTCAGGTAACGATGCGAAATTTCAATGCAATTGCTGACCTGCCGGGTAATGCGGCGCAACCGGTCTTTGACCATATCCATGTCATCGCCTTCCAGCCGCTTGGAATCGCCCATGCGCTGGTTGATGATCTGGATGAAGCCGGAAATAATAGTGAGGGGGCCGTTGATGTCGTGGATAATACTGGCGTAAATCTCGCCGCGCGTGCGGGTGATTTCCTCCTGCAACTTGTGGTCGTGCAGTTCCGTCTGCAACGCGGCCAGCTTTTCGTTGTTCGAGCGAATTTCGTCGGCAAAAGAATGGCGCTCCATCGCGGTGGCGACGGCTTTGCGGATGGTGGCAACATCGAACGGCTTATTGAGATAATCGCAAGCGCCCAACCGCAAGGCCTGGCGCACCGTGTCCACCGTCTCGTAAGCGGTCAGCATAATGACCTCGATGGAAGGTTGAATGGCCTTGAGTTTTTCCAGGACCTCGGTCCCGCTCATGCCTGTCATTCGGATATCGAGGACGGCGGCATTGATCTTGTGTTGCTGGGCCAATTCAACCGCGCGCGGCCCATTGGACGCGAGGAGGAGATTGTAGTCGTCCTTAAAAACAACGCGCAAGGATTGCCGGGGCCCTTCCTCATCATCGACAATGAGAAGAGTCCGGCGCGGCTTGTCGCCCGGGCCCGATTTGCCCTCAGAAATGATATCCGAGATTGAAGGTAATTGCATGACTCAAAAATTCATACCGGCCATTGGCGGTTTCTCCGAGGGACGCCCCCGAAGTATCGCCGGTGACGTCGCGGGCCGGCGCCCACGCCAACTGATACGCCACATCCCAGCTAAAATGATCGTATTTCTTGCCCACGCCAAGACTAAAGATATGGCGGTCGGAATCGGGGATGAGGGGATTGAAAGTCTGATCATGCACTGAATTCATGCTGTAGATGTAGCCGCCGCTGACGCGCCAGCCATCGCCCAGGTAGCGGGTGGCCCCGAAATCAAACATCCAACTGGGCTTCCAGTTAAAAGCTACAGTTTCGGGCAGAGGATTGAGCGTCACGGTTTGGAGGGTGCTCCAATCCGTCCAATTCGCATCCGCCTCAAAATTCCAATCCTTGGTCGGGCGATAGGAATAGCCGAGATTGACCGTCTTGGGGAAGTGAAAATTGGCCGAGGCGCCCGTGGTGGAGGTAAAGGGATAGGCCGGCAAGGTGGCATGGCCTTGGTAATTCATATCCGTCGAATTGCGGTAGGATAAGCCGAAGGAATGCCGGTCCGTCGGGTGCCAGAGAATGCCGGCGGAAAAACCCTCCGCCGTGTCTCGCCCCTTAAATTCATTAGCAAAGGTGGCGCCGGGGGCGTAGGGGACGATCTCCCTCAAGGAGGCCTCGGAATAGTTAAAGGTCGGACCGGCCGCAATCGAAAGTTGGGGGCAAAGCTGGTAAGCTGCCACCAGATTCAGGGTGTAATAATCAATTTGCCCCATTTCCCCAATGCCGGCGAAGGGCGCGTTGTTTGGCCATTCCATGCGCAAGCCATAAGGCGAATATGTGCCCACGCCGAAGGTCAGATTATAGTTCGAGATATTCCAGGTCGAAAAAACCTGGGGAAGACCGGCCAGTTGAGTCTCGCTGTTCACCGAGGCTTTCGCGCTGCGATAGGTGTCCTGATAAACAATTCCATACGCGCCCACGGAGGTTTGCAGGCCGCCTATTTGCGAAATACCGGCTGGATTATAAAAAATGGCCGCCGGGTCGTCCGCCGTGGCGACAAAGGCATTTCCCCGGGCGATGGCAAAAGCATCTTGATCCGGAAGGGCGATTCCCAGCGCAAAAGCCGCATGCGGAGCGCAAAAAAGGCCAATGGCCGAAAT
This sequence comes from Saccharimonadales bacterium (SeqCode), assembly GCA_035648615.1. Taxonomy (GTDB): domain Bacteria; phylum Verrucomicrobiota; class Verrucomicrobiia; order Limisphaerales; family Palsa-1400; genus DASRLE01. Next base: position 5,135 of record DASRLE010000414.1, read on the forward strand.
GAGGGAAAGGAGCCGGGGGATTTTGGACAAGTTATGTATTTTCACAATTTTCACTGGGTTGATGGAAACGCGATAAAGGACTTGTGTCAAAGAAACACCGCTTCGACAAGGTAATTCTTCTGTCGTGAGGTGACTCGCACATCCTCCTCATCGGCAGAATTGGCGGCGACCTTTAAGCCCGCTCTCAGGATTGTTTTTTTTGGAGTTGGTGGCGGCAAGCAAAGGTTGCGATAACGGAAATTTCTGATATAGTGATACGTACGCGGGATGGGCCGGCTCATCGAACCACTTTTTCCAAGAAATTGTAGTTGTAGGACAGGTGTTTATCTCGCATTGAGAAAAGAAACTGACGGCGGGCGGCTTAATTCTATTGAACCTTCGAGGGCAATGCGTTAGAACATTCTAAATGACTCCGGCTGGCACTTTGCCGATTGTGCTAAAGAAAAGGGTCTCAACGGTCGATAAGAGCGGGGGCAATGATGGAAAGAACAGCGTCAAGCTGCTTCCAGGTGGAGTTCTGTGCGCATTTCCCAAAGTTACCAAAGACGCGAGCAGTGTATTGATTTTACCATGAACAATGACTACCCCCAACGCCGAGTCGTAATTACTGGAATGGGAGTCATCTCGCCCAGCGGCAAAGACTTGAAGACGTTCTGGGCCAATGTGCGCGGCGGCATCAGTTCAGCCGCGCCGGTCAGCCGTTTCGATGCTTCGCGCTTGCCAGTCAAGATCGCCTCCGAAGTGAGGGACTTCGACGTGGCGAACTTTATCAAGAGCCGCAAGCCGGGTCGCTTTGACTTGACGATCCAATATGGAGTGGCCGCCGCCACGCAGGCGGTCGAGGACGCTGGAATTGATTTGCAAAAGTTTGACCCCGACCGGATCGGAGTGGTCGAGGGAACGACCATCAGCGGAGCGGAAAGCATCATTAAAGCGCGCGACAGTTATAAACAAAACAATGACAATTTCCGGGCGCTGCATCCTTACAATGTCGTGGCGGGCTACTGCGGCGAGGGGAGCAGCACGATCAGTTTGCATCTGGGGGTCCATGGCCATGCGGTAACTTATTGTTCGGGCTGCGCTTCGGGCAATGATGCCATTGGCTACGCCATGCGCATGATCCAGTGCGATGACATTGACGTGGCCATCGCAGGCGGGTCAGAAGAGACGATGGAGATGTTGCACGTCGGCTTTTGCCGTGTTCGGGCCATGACGGAACAAAATTGCGCGCCCGCCGAGGCGATGCGGCCTTTTGACCGGACGCGCGACGGTTTTGTGCTGGGGGAAGGCTCGGCTTTTTTCGTCTTGGAAGAGTTGTCTCATGCGCTGGGACGCGGGGCGAAGATTTACGCGGAAATTGCCGGGCACGGTCGAAGCTGCGAAGCCTATCACGCGACCGACCCGCATCCCGACGGCGTCGGTTACACACGGGCGCTGGAGAAGGCGTTGCGCAGCGCGCGGGTGCATCCGACGGAGGTGGATTACATCAACGCCCACGGTTCAGCGACGCCTTTGAATGATCCGATTGAAACCAAGGCCATTAAGAAAGTATTTCGCGAACATGCCAAACGTTTGGCCATCAGCGCGACCAAGCCAATCACGGGACATCTCATGGGCGCTTCGGGCGCGATCGAAACCATGATTTGCGCTCTGACCATCTGGCATTCAGAAATTCCGCCCACGATTAATCTGCGCAATCCCGACCCTGGATGCGATTTGGATTATGTGGCCGGCGAAGCGCGGGCTTATCCGGTGAAGGTGGGCGTCAATTTAAACGCGGGGTTCGGCGGAAGGTACGCCTGTTTGGTGTTGAAAAAAGTCTAGCCATGAACATGCTTGATGTCATTCGAATTACGGCGTTGACGGCAACGCTGTTCAATATCGCTTTGACGCTGCTGGTTCTGGGCCGGGACTACCGTTCCACCCTGCACCGGGTTTACATGATGTGGGGAATTTCGGTCACGCTATGGAACCTCGGCGTTTTCCATCTCAGCCAGGACATTGATACGGCCACTGCTTTTAATTGGGCGAAGGTGCTGCAGTTGGGGGTGATTTTCATGCCGATCACCCTGTTCCATTTGTGCCTTGTTATATCGAAGGTGCAGGCGCGCCGGATGCTGGTCTTTTTATATGTCGTCCATGTCGGGTTTGCCATCAGCCTGTTTTTTGGGGGATTTATCGTGGGGGTCCGAAAACTCGAGGTGGGCTATTGGTCCATACCCGGGCCTTTCTTTTTTGTCTTCAGCTATTTTTATGTGGCCATCACCTCGGCGCTGGTTGTGGTGTTGTGCCGCAAACAAAAAGGGCTGCCTCCGACCCAGCGAACGCGCCTGCGGGCCTTGCTCCTGGCCATCATGGGATTGTGGGTCTTCGGGACGAACGACCTGATGCCGATTTTGGGCCGCGACGTGTATCCGTTTACGCATATCAAGTTCTATCCGATGGGCAGCATGGCGGCAGTGTTCTACGTGGTCATAATTGGCTACAGTGTTCTGCAACATCAACTGCTCGATATTCATGTCACCTTGAGCCGGTTTGCCGCGCAACTGGTGCGCTTGATCTTCATGGTGCTGATCGGGTTCGCCCTCCTCCTGGTTCTTTCGCGGCTGGCTCCCACCCAGTTCTCTCCCTTCTCCCTCGCGGCCGCGATGGGGGTGCTGGTGATCAGTGCGGTCGTCGCCTCGCTTTTTTTCCCGCAGTTTTTCGGCAAGGGGAGCGATGCCCTGGAACGGCAAATCCTGGGTGACCGTTTTGAATATCATTCGCGCGTCAAGAATTTGATTGAAACGATGAAGTCCTTTCCCGAGCCGCAAATGCTTCTCCACGAGATGGACGAGTTGCTCTCCAACACCATGAAGGTGAAGAGTTACCAGATCATTCTGCTGGACGATGCGACGCGCGGGTTCATGTTGTTGCACTCTTATCCGACGCGGGCCGCCATTAATTTGTCGGACTTGAACATTGATTCGCCTGTCTTTCGTTACTTTCAGCAAGACCGCGCCAAATTTCTTTCCTGCAACCTCGTCTATGATACGGACCGGGAATCGGTCTTGCAGCGGGCGGCGCGCGAGCAGTTGCGGGCCTTCGAGCCGGAATTCTGCTTTCCGTTTTTTTCCGCCAATGATCTCGTTGGACTGATGCTGCTGGGACCGAAAAACAACGGCGACCTTTTCACGCCGCATGATTTACGGCTGCTGACCGAGCTGTCTTCCAACCTGGGCCTGCTGCTCAACCAGATTCGTTTGCGGCACCAGTTGCAGGTCGTCCATGAACAGGATTTGCTCGGCCGCATGTCACGAGGGCTGGCCCATGACTTAAATAACTTATTGACGCCGGTGCAAACGTTGCTTCAACTCTTGCGGGAATCCAAAATGAATCAGGACACGATTGACGAATTGCTGCCAATGGGCTTGCGCAACCTGGAAACGGTGCGCACCTACGTCAACGAAGCCCTTTTCTTTTCGCGGTCCTCCAAGTTGCAGGGCAAGCTGGGCCTGCTCGATGAAATGGTGCGGGAGGCCATGGCGCTTGTCCAAGCCAATGCGGATGGCAAAGCGGTGACCATTGCCTTTAAAGGGGAAAGTGAAGTCGTCATCGAGATGGACTCTGTTTTAATCAAGCGCCTTCTTTGCAATCTGCTCTCCAATGCGGTCGATGCTTCGCCCGCCGGCTCGAAGATCGATATCTATCTGGCTTCGCTGCCTAAGACAGAACTGAGCCGCGATTGGCACCGGATTAAAATCGTGGACCACGGCGAGGGCATCAGCCCGGAAAATTTGCAACGCGTCTTCACGCCCTACTTCACCACCAAGAATACCGGCGATGGAAAACGCGGCTTTGGGCTGGGCCTGGCCATCGCCCGCAATATCGTGCATCTGCACGGAGGAAATCTAAGTATTGCCAGCCAGGAAAAAAAGGGGACAACTGTGCAGGTGGATTTGCCCAGTAAACTAAGCCAGGCCCAAAGCCAGTCCCAGTTGGCGGCCACTCACCGGATGGGGATGGTGGCCGCATGAGAACGATTCTCGTCACCGCCCCCGATCCTGCTCTGGCGGGCGCCATCCGCGCCGCGCTCGACTCCGAGCGCTACCGCGTCCTGGAGCACTCTGATTTTCGCGAGGATGAATTGCGCCTGACCGCCGGCTCGATTGACGCCTGCATTATTGACGTGGACTTGACGACCGTCGAACCGATCCGCGCCATCGAGTGGTTAAGACGGGTCCTGCCGACTTGTCCCATCCTGCTTTACGCTTCCGACACGCATTGGAGCTGGGAGGAGGATGCCTATCTTTTAGGCGTCAAACATATTCTTTCCAAGCCCGTCCGGGCGCGCATGTTAAACTCGTTGCTCGAGCGCATTTTTGCGGCCGGGACGCCGCCCGAGCCGCGGGCACTCGAAACCACGCGATCGCGGGTGGACAACAAGCCGGCCGCCGAGCCTTCCCGAATCCCGGCGCGGATGGTGGAATTGTTGCGCAGTTATTCTTCGATTCTTTCCCACACCCTTTCCGCCGAGTCGATGTTGAAGGAGTTTTTGCTGTTGCTGCGCGAAATCACCGGCGTCAACCGGGCGGCGATTTTCCTGCGACAACCGCCGGGATTGAGAGGAGAAAGCAAACCGGCGGGCGCATCGCAGCGGCTTTATTCCGCTTGCGCCATTGGGCTGGCCCCGGGGTTGTTGGAACATTTTCAATTGTCCCTGGAAAGCGGCCTGGGCGCTTATATCTTCCGCTCGGGCCGTCTCTTGCGCCGGGACAGCGACGAGGTCGAGAACGATCCGCAAATGCGGCGCGAGTTCGAGTTGCTCAGCGCGCAAGTGGCCATTCCGGTCCTGGACCGCGAATCCCTGGTGGGAGTGGCGGTGCTGGATGGGCGAGTCACGGGCGAGCCGATGAGCAATGACGAGTTGTCCTTGATTTTCCATCTGCTCGAACAACTGGGCCTGGCGGTCAAAAATATTTGGTCTCACGAAAAAGTTTCCACCCGCTGCGAAATGCTTTTTGACATTCTCTGCCAGATCAAGACCGGCTGTGTGGTCGTCGGGCGCGATCTCTCGGTGCTTCACGCCAACGACATGGCGCGGGCTTGTTTCCCCCGCTCGAACCGGCCGGGCGAAGGTTTCGATTTCAATGACCTCCCGCAAGTCGTCGGCAGCAAAGTTTTTGAAGTTCTTAAAACCGGCCAGCCCCTGGCCAATTTCCAATTTCGCCCCCTCAACGCGCCGGACCAGCATTATCAAGTCACCATCACCCCATTCCGGCGTGACCACACCTCCGCGCCGACGGCGGCGCTGCTGGTGGTGGAGGACTGCGCGCCGGCGGACCGCATTCGCCTGCTGGAAATTGAAACGGCCAACTTGCGCCTCGTCCAGCAAATGGCGGAACGGCTGGCTCACGAGATCGGCAACGCCGTTGTGCCCATTTCGACTCATCAACAATTGCTTCAGGAACAGATCGGCGAAGGCGAATTTCAACGGTCGCTCGCTGTGGCCATGGAGGAAGGGGTCAAGCGAGTCAGCCGGCTGGTCGATCAGATGCGCTTCCTGGCCCGGGATCGCGTCGGGAAAGTCGAATCGGTGCCTGTCAAGCAATTGATTGAGGAAGCCTTCCGGGAAGCCCGCACGTATCATCCCTCCACCACTGTCCTGCTGCAATTCGAGTCCTCCGGGGAGCCGCTGACCATCTCGTGTGACCGGCAGGGGTTGCAGCACGCTTTTGCCGAGATCATTTTAAACGCCCTCCAGGCCAATACGCAATCCTGCCAGGTCCAAGTCAGGAGCCGTACGGAAACGGATTCGTCCGGCTCGCGCTGGGCGCAAATTGAAGTGCAGGACAGCGGCGCCGGTTTCAGCGCGGAGGCGGCCGGCAAGGCGTCCGAACCGTTTTTCACCACGCGCAATGTGGGGTTGGGGCTGGGCCTGGCTGTCACTCATAAAATCATCCAAACCCATTCGGGCAAAATGGAAATTCCTCCGCCTCGCAACGGTTCGCCCGGCTTGGTCAGAGTTTCGCTGCCGCTGGAGCAGCGCCCGGCCCCGGCATCGCCGTCCGCGGCCCGCTAAACCTGCGTGGCCGTTGCGGCTTTCAGGCCGGTTCGTCCGTTTCGAGGAAACCGGTCAATTGGCGGATGCGGGTGGGATGGCGCATTTTGCGCAACGCCTTCGCTTCGATTTGCCGGATGCGTTCGCGCGTGACCTTAAACTGCTTGCCGACCTCTTCCAGCGTGCGCGAATAGCCGTCCCCCAGGCCGAAGCGCAGTTCCAATACTTTTCGCTCCCGCTCGGTCAGGCTCGAAAGCACGTCGCCCAGCTTGTCTTTGAGCAAACTGTAGCTGGTCATGTCCGACGGGTTTTCGGCTGACTTGTCTTCAATGAAATCGCCAAAATTGGTGTCCTCGCTATCGCCCACCGGTGATTGCAGGGAAATGGGCTGCTGGGCCATTTTCAACACGGCGCGGACGCGCTCGACGGGCATCTG
>DASRLE010000415.1:0-17676 GCA_035648615.1 Saccharimonadales bacterium (SeqCode)
CAGATCTTTTTCTGACCCGCCAGGCCGACCTCCGGCAAAATCAGATGACGGGAATAGCGGCGAATTTCGTCGTTGTCTAATTGCATAAAATACTGAACGAGGGTAAAGCAGGCCCGCCAGAAATCAAGCGGCCACTGCGCGGACGTTGCGGTTTATTGCTTGTTCGGCCAGATCGCTTCCAACGTCGCGGCCAGACGGTAGCCCGCCTTGGTGATTTGCTCCTCGGCGGTTTGGCGCGCCCAGCCAATGTACTCGGGAGTCAACTCCTGGATGTCCCACTGTGGACGCGGCAGATGGGTCCGGCGATCCAGGCGCGTGTCGTCTTCATCCTTGACCGTGACGGCGTGGACTTTCGCCGAAAGCGCCAGGCTCTCGTCGGCCCATTCGCGGTCCCAATCCAGCAACGGCATGGAATCCTTCCAGACGGGAGCGGGCGATTTACCCAAAAGTTTGACCGCATACTCGGCGGGCGTCTGGACATGATCATGCGCCATGGCCAACTGCACCACAGTGACATCCCAGAAAAAGTGCAATTTGTTGGTGCCATCGAACACCAGCAAATTGCCGCCCTGGTCGCTCTTGTACTGCTTGCCGTAACCGTTCGGGTCCACAAAGTTCGTGCCGTCCAAGTAGCCCGAACCGACATGCAAGGGCTGGTGCAAGTCCTCAATATAGTGGGCGAGCAAGCGCAGCGCGACCTTTGGGCTGACGTCCTTGAAGAAAGTTTGTTCCGTTCCCCTGCCCTGCAAAATCAAAATACAAGCCGGGATGGCGTGAACCACATCGACATTCGTCGCGCCCACCGAATCATCCCGATAGCGCGGCTCCTCGAAAGGAACATCCGTATAATGAAAAACGAAATGATTCGGGTTGGCGGTCGTGAACTGAATCATCTCCGGAGTCAGATTATCCCGGCCCTTGACCTGATCCGCCCACACCGACGCAGCCGACAGCGTTTCATCCCCGAGCAGCGTATGAACCTGCGCGCCCGCTTCCGTGCCTGTAATCAACTGGTCCGCCATCGCGCCAATCGTGCGATGGCCCTGATCGCCCCACCCAAACGCAGACAGCGCGGCGCAACAAGCCAGCGAGCAAACCAAAGCCCGGTTCAACATTTTCATCCGTCAAGTATGACAACCCTTTGCCGAGCGTCGAGAAAATACGAGACGTTCTGCGAGTGAGGGCGAGCAGGTTTATCTTAGTTGGCCACCACCGCCGCCCACGAAATGCCGGGGTGAGTGTAGGAGAAGGTCAGTTCGTTGGTGTTAAAGGCGCGGTAGTTGCGCACATGTTGATCGCCGAACAAAATATTGAGGTTGCCGCCATGACACCGCGCCGGCAGATAGGCCGGCTCAAAAAGTGTGTCCTGCGAATAATTGTCAGGGTCGGCGTCGGTCGTCTCGAAGGGGTAATTACAATCGCCCGAAAGAACATAAAGGGAAGGCAAGCTGATTTCCTTGAGCGCAACGCTGGCTCCGGCCCCGGCATTGATGTAGGCCTGTCGTGCGCCCATAAAATAGTTGTAGGGGGATTTCTGATACAATTGCGAAAGAGCCGGACAGCGCAACAGGTTGGTGTTGCTGTAATAAGAAACAAGGGGCTCCGCCCACGGCGGCGGGTTGGTCTGACCCCATAGGACCGCGCCGTGCGCCATGGGCAAAAGCGAGCTATTGTCATCCCCGTACATTTGCAAGGCCAAGCCGAGTTGTTTAACATTATTGACACACTGGGTGCGCACCGCCGCCTCCTTCGCCTTGCCCAGAACCGGCAAAAGCATGCTCGCCAAAATGGCGATGATGGCAATGACCACCAGCAATTCAATCAAGGTGAAGCCCTCCCTCCCGGCTGAAGACCGGCATGGGTAGCTCACTCCTTTTTTCGCCCAACTCGCATTCAATATCACTAACTGACGGCGAAATTAAAAAGAGAATTCAAATAATTGGCCATCGGCGCTGACCGGACAGATCAGGGCCGGTGATCGGGACCAACAAAAATCGCGCGCACCGTGCGCGTCTCTTCTTGACAGGTTCCCTCGGAAATGGCTGAAAAATAGCGCGCACGGTGAGCGGCAGAGGTTGTTTGTTTTGTGCTAAAATGGCAAAGTAATGGCAATGGATTATGAAAAGCCGGTCGGGCGGCCACTCGCGAGAGACAGCCAGCTTGTTGTAGAGTCGAGGCTGCCTCCTTCGCCCCTATGGTGCTACGGAGGCCGGGGCCACCCGCCCGCCATAGCTTTTGGCGGCGGCGGGTGCCTCGACAGGTTGAGCCATAGGCTCAACACTACAACGCGGACGTCATCTCTGCATTTTTATGTAAGTTCTCCGTGGGCGATTTGACCAGATTAAACCAAATTAAAGTGAAACCCAACGTCCGTTTTATGGCCTTCCGACTGCCCTTTTCAACATGCCGGGGCCTGTTTATTTGTTTGCCGCGCCGTTTTTTAGACGTTGACAGCGGGGGCGGGGGATTCCATGCTTGCGGCTCATTTTATACGGTGCCAGTCACCGTCATCCTGGAAAGGAAGTGAGAATTTTTGACCGAAATTAGACTAAAAAAAGGCGAACCAGTCGATAAGGCCCTGCGCCGATTGAAAAAGAAGATCGACCGCGAAGGGACCCTGAAGGAAGTGCGCAACCATCGGCATTTTGAAAAGCCCAGCGAGCGAAAACGTCGCAAGATGAAAGCCGCCCGCTTTTCCGCCATGTTGAGCGCCCGCTACGCCGATATGTAAAGCTTATGTAATTCATCGCCGAGTGTGGTCTAAGCAAGGACCACGCTCGGCTTTTTTTTAACTTTTTTGCCATGTATTCATTTTCGACTTGCTGGAATTCGCGGCGCCATACCGATGGGCGGGCCATGCTGCACGAGATTCGCTCGCTGGGCTTCGAGTGGGCGGAGTTGAGCCACGGCATTCGCATCAGCCTTTTGCCGGGCATCATTCAAGCGGTGGACGCGGGCGAAATAAAAATCTCCACCCTGCACAATTTTTGTCCGCTGCCGATGGGGGTCAATCATGCCGCGCCCAATCTGTATCTGTTTTCGTCGCCGGACACCCGCGAACGGGAGAGCGCTTACAAACATTCAGTCAAGACGATTGAAACTGCGGCGCGGCTGAAAGCGCCGGCGGTCGTCCTGCATCTGGGCTGCATCGAGATGAAGGAATACACCGAGAAACTTCTCGAAATGGTGCAGCGCGGCCAAAAGGAAACTCCCAAGTACGCCAAGCTCTGCGAGGACGTCGAAGAAAAGTGGGCCGCCAAAAAAGAGCGCTACGTTCAACTCTCCAACGAAATGGTGCTGCGGCTGGCCCAAGTAGCCCAAAGGCACGGAGTCAAGCTCGGGGTGGAAAATCGCGAGGCCCTCGAAGAAATTCCCCTCGATGGCGAAATGGACATGACGTTGCGGGAGTTCAACCATCCGAACATTGGTTACTGGCATGATTGCGGACACGCCCAGATCAAGGAGAACCTGGGTTTCATTAACCACCGCATGCACCTCGAGACGCTGGCCCCGCGCCTGCTCGGTTTTCATATCCATGACGTCGAACCGCCGGGGACCGACCACCGCGCGCCCGGCAGCGGAATGATTGATTTCGCCTCGCTCAAACCGATGGTCAAGCCGGAGCATATCAAGGTCTTCGAACTCAGCCCCAGCCTGCCCGTGGAGCAAGCCGCCCAAGGAGTGGCTTTCATTCGCCAGCTTTGGGGCGAGTCATGAAGGCGGCTGTCAACACTCTTAAAAAATGTTGGAGCGTCGGGTGGCGCGTCGCCGTTTGCGTGCTGCTTTTGGCCTGGATTTTCCATTCGATCTTTATGAACGAAGGCCGGATGGCGGCGCAGCACCATGGTTTGCACTGGGAGCAAATGCCCCGCGCCGAGCAATGGCGGCTGGCGTGGACGACCGGGCCGCATGACTTATGGCGCACTTTATCACTGGTGCATCCGGGCGCGCTGGCGCTCTCGGTTGTTTTGGTGGGGCTGGCCTTGTGGGTCGGCGTGGTGCGCTGGCGCATGGTGCTCGAAGTGCAAGGCCTTGATCTTTCGCTCTGGCGGGCGACGCGCATTTCGCTCGTGGCGCAGTTCTTCAATTCATTTCTCCTCGGCTCGACCGGCGGCGATTTAATCAAAGCTTACTACGCCGCGCGCGAGACCCATCACAAAAAAACCGAAGCGGTCACCACTGTCTTTGTCGATCGGCTGATTGGCCTGGGGGCGATGCTGCTGTTCGCGGGGATCATGATGTGCCCCAACCTGCGGATGCTCAGAAGCCACAGCGAACTGGCCGCCCCCGCCCTCCTCATTCTAGCCATGCTGGTCGCATTGAGTGTCGTTCTCGCCCTGGCCTTTTGGGGCGGGGTTTCGAGGCGATTTCCCAAAGCGCGGCATTACCTGCGCATGCTGCCCAAAGGCATTTTCCTGGAAAAGTCCCTCGATTCCTGCCGCCAGTTTGGCCGGGAGAAAGAGTTCCTCGTCAAATCCGTTCTTCTTTCCCTTGGCCTCAATATTATTTGGGTGCTGCAAGTGGCCGTGCTGGGCTTCGGGCTGGATTTGAGCATTTCGTTTACGGCGTTGCTCGTCATCGTGCCGATTATCTTTTGCATCTCGGCGCTGCCCATCACCCCCAATGGCTTGGGCGTGCGCGAGAATCTTTTTGTGCTGATGCTGGCGGTGATCGCTGTTCCTCGGACGTCGGCCCTTTCGCTCTCTTTGCTGGCCTCGGCGGAGGGACTTTTTTGGAGTTTGGTCGGCGGCGTGATCTACCTGAGCGTGCGGCAAAGAGAACATCTCTCCGAAGTGACCGACACCGCCGATGCGACGATGGTTGAGAATAACTAGGTCTTCGATTACCGTCTCTGCCTTGATATGGATAAACTGCTCCTGATCGACGACGAAGCGGACGTGCAATACTCGTTCCGCCGCATCTTTGACCAGCCGGAGATCGAGCTGACCACAGCCAACAGCGGCGAGGAAGGTCTCAAGATCATTCCCCGCCTCAAGCCCGATCTGGTCATCATGGACGTTCGCATGGGCGGCATCAGCGGCCTGGAAACTCTTCGCCGCCTGCGCGCCATCGACGCCAAGCAAATGGTCATCATGATGACCGCGTACGGCACGACCCAGACGGCCATCGAAGCCATGAAATTGGGCGCCTACGATTACCTCCTCAAGCCCTTCGACGTGCCGCGCCTCAAACTCATCGTCCTCAACGCCCTCAAGGCCGCGCGCGACATGCGCCAAGTCGTCTCCTATCAGCCCCTGCTCGAATCGGAAGATTACGACGTGGGCATCATCGGACGCAGTCAAGCCATGCAGGAAGTTTTCAAAACCATCGGCCAACTCGCCGGCAGCAACGCCACCGCTTTGATCACTGGCGAAAGCGGCACCGGCAAGGAATTGGTGGCGCGCGCCGTCTATCATCACAGCAAACGCAGCGCCTCGACTTTCCTGGCCATCAACTGCGCCGCCATCCCCGAGAATTTGCTGGAGAGTGAACTCTTCGGCCACGAGAAGGGCGCGTTCACCGGCGCGACCGCGCAACGCATCGGCAAGTTCGAACAATGCGATGGCGGCACCATTTTTCTCGACGAGATTGGCGACATGTCGTTGCCGACGCAGGCGAAAATTCTGCGCGTGCTGCAATCCGGCTCCTTCGAGCGCGTCGGCGGCAACCAATCCATCAAGGTCGATGTGCGAGTCATTGCCGCGACCCACAAACCGCTGGAACAAGCCGTCGCCGCTCGGGAATTTCGCGAAGATTTATTTTATCGGCTGAACGTCGTGCGCATCCACATTCCGCCCTTGCGCGAGCGCCGCGAAGACATCCCGCTGCTCACCAACTACTTTCTCAAAAAATTTGCCCAGGCCCAAAGCCAGCCCCCAAAATCCATCCTGCCCGCCGCGGTCGAGATGCTGGAGCGCTTTCATTGGCCGGGCAACGTGCGCGAACTGGAAAACGTCATCCAACGCGCCACCGTCATGGCCAAAGGCGACGTTCTCCTGCCGGGCGATTTGCCTCCGCTCATTTCCAGCGTCCCCTCGCCCGCCGCCGGCCTCGAACGCCCGCCTGCGTCTTCCGACCTGCCCGCGACCGGCCTGACCGAAGAGTCCCCGACCGACCTTGCCGCCGTCAGCCGGCTTTTATTTCGATGGGCGCGCGAACAGAACAAGCTAAAAATCCTGCCCGCCGTCGAGCGCGAGCTAATCATCCAGGCATTGCTTGACACCAAAGGCAACCAAGTGCAAGCCGCCAAACTCCTGGGCATCACCCGCGCCACCCTGCGCAAGCGCGTGGAAAAATTTCAAATCAAACAGGAGCTGGCGATTCAATAATTCGCTGCTGGACCAGCTTACCCAGCAGGGCAAACGAATCGAAAAGCTTTCCAAGGCCGAGCATGACCTCATCCGCGAAGTTCATCCCGAGGTCAACGAGATCAAAGAGGGGATGGACGAGATGATTGCCGCAGTGAAGGAGAACACGGAAAGCGCGAAAGAAGAGCAGCGTTAATCTCCCGTGGTTTCCCTCGACATTCCGCGGCAGGTTGGCTAAATACCCCGCGTGAACCAGGGTCTTCCAAGCGTATTGCTCTTGATTCCGGCCTACAACGAAGAGCACCGGATCGAACCGGTCTTGCGCAGTTACGCGGAGTATTTTCGCCGCCATTACTCCGGCAAGTTTCAATTGGTGGTGGTCCTCAATGGTTGTCGCGACAATACCCTCGGCGTGGTGCAACGGGTCAGCGCCCAATATAGCGAGGTCAGCGCCTTGGAATTCGCCGCCCCCATCGGCAAGGGCGGCGCGCTGATCGAAGGGTTGCGTCTCGCCCCATTGGCCGATTTGATTGGCTATGTCGATGCCGACGGAGCGACGGAACCAGCGGCCTTTGCCGATTTGGTGCGGCGGTCGGGAGAAGCAGATTGTGTCATTGGCTCGCGCTGGATTAGAGGCGCGGTTTTGCACCAAATGCAAACCGGCCGGCGGCGATTTGCCAGCCGGACGTTTCACGGCATCGTGCAAGTGTTCTTCGGCATGAACATCCGCGACACGCAATGCGGGGCGAAGGTCATTCGGCGCGCCGCCGCCGAAAAAGTGCATTCGTCCCTCTGCATCGCGGACATGGCCTTTGACATCAACCTGCTTTACCTCCTGCGCCGCGCAGGCTTTACCATTCTCGAAGTGCCGACTGAATGGACGGATAAGGTGGGATCGAAGGTCGCCTTGACCAAAACTTCGACGACGATGCTGCTTTCGGTCATTCGCCTGCGCTGGATTTATTCGCCGTTTGCCCCGTTGCGCCGGCTGTTCACTCCGCTGGAGAACTGGCTGTATCAGAAATTGAACGCTCCACCGCCAAACCCGGATCCGAAACCGTAGCGGGCTTGCCCCTGGTGTACCAAACGGCCACGATGCAGAACGCCAGGCTCGCCAGGCCCAATGTTCCAATCACATGGGTAAAGGCCTTCATTGGCGGCAAGGCCAGAAGTCCGGGCGCTTGCAGACAGAGGCTGGCGGCGTAAACCGCCGGCACCAAACAAAGCCAGGGCACCGCTTCGAATCGTCCGCGCGCCAAAATATTTTGCACCAGCACATTTGCCACCGCCACGGGCAGCAACGCCCAGGCAAACCACGGCACCAATGACGCCGCCTGCCACATTTCGGGATTTTTGAAATACATCACATGCAAGGGCAGCTTGGGAAAAAGGGTGCAGCCGACCGCCGCAATGCCGCCAAAGAGAATCGTCGCCCCCAGGGTCATTCCCAGCGAATCTGTGCGCTCGGCCCGGGCCACGCTTTGCGCGACGCGCGCAAACATGACCAGCGAAACCGGCGCAATGAATTGGGTGATGGCATAACCGGTCAGCATCGCCCCTCCGTAGAGCGCGGTCATGTTGGCGTCGCAAAACAACCCCTGCACAAAAATCATGTCAATACTGGACATCAACAGAAAAGCGCCCAGGCCCAAGGTCAACGGCGAGGCTTCGCGCAGCCAGGTCTTCCAATGGAAAGAAACCGGAGGCTTTGCGCTCCACAGGGCATAGGTCAAAGCGATGCCGAGGGCCGCCGTCATAAACTGTCCGGAAAAAGCCGCAAACATTCCGCTCGCCGCCTTGCCGCCGAGAAAAACAACCATCAGCAACATCACCGTAAACCGCCCCACTCCGTCAATAATTTGCAGCCAGCCCAATTCCCCAAAACGATGCTTGCCCTGCAGCAAGCCTTTCATGATCGGTATCCACAAATTCGTCAAACCCAGCCCGACCGTAAACCAAAGCGCGGCCGGATGGCTGACTTTGAATAAATGCGACAATGAACGGGTCGCGGCCAGCACGCCCCCGCCCATGACCAGCCAAAGGAGAAACGTCCAGGCCAGCACCGCGCGAATGGTGGCGGTCAATTGATGTTCTTCCCTGGCATTGGTGACGGCGGCGGCTTGCCGGGCGAAGACGGTCTGCAACGCCGCCGCGGGAATGCCCATGATGATCAACACCCGCAACAACGTCACGAAGGTCGAATACTCCTCCCGTCCCATTTTGCCCGCCACGGTATGGACCACGGCCATGAATACGCCGCCGGCAAAAGTCGCGATAACCATCCAACTACTCTGGCGAAAGAAGGCGGACTTGCTGGTTGAACTCATGCGCAGTCAGGGCAGCGATTGAAAAAATTTGAGCAGCAACGCGGCGGCGGTCTCAAGTGATTTTTGCGAAATCCATTCGTCGGACGTATGCGCTTGCGCGATATCGCCCGGGCCAAAAACGATGCTCGGAATTCCGCCCTGCGCCAGCACCGAGGCGTCGCAAAAATAATTCACGCCCACCGGCCGCTTTTGGCCGGCGGCTTGAAAGAATTTTTGCACTAGCGGCAGACGCGGGTCGGTTTCCAGAGGCAGGCAGCGAGCGGCGTTATCCCGGCCTAAAATGGCGCGCAAACCGTGGCGTCGCAACAGCGCGTTGATTTCGGCGCGAACAGAGGATTCCGTTTCGCCGGGCAACGTGCGCCGGTCCGCCGCCGCCACGCACAACGCGGGAACAATGTTGGCCTGAGTGCCGCCTTGGATGGATCCCACGCTGATCGTCGCCTGCCCGAGCAATGGATGCCGGCGCTTTTGCAAGGCGCGGGCATAATCGGTTTCAAGGAGATCGACGATTCGCGCCATTTCGTGAACAGCGTTCTTGCCCAATCCCGGGCAGGAGCCGTGGGCGGCTTTTCCGCGCGTTTCCAACCGAAGCCATAAACTGCCTTTGTGGGCGGTGACGATTTGCAGGCGGGTCGGCTCGCCCACAATGGATAAATCTGCTTGACAGACGCTGGCCGCCAGGGCGCGCGCGCCAGCCTGTCCGTTTTCCTCATCGACCAGCCCGGCGAAAATAATTTCCGTCGAACCAGGCCGCGGACCGCTCCGCGCCAGGCGAAGCAAAGCCATCAGCATGGCCGCCACAGACCCTTTGGTGTCGCACGCGCCCCGGCCATAAATGCGGCCCTGGCGAAACTTCGGCACAAACTGTTGGTCGGAAACTGCGTTGACGGTATCGAGATGCGGCGCCAAAAGGATTCTCTGCTTAACTTTCCCGGACGGCAAAAGGACGGCGAGCAAATTGGAGCGTCCCGGCAAGACGGTTTGAAATTCAATGGCCAGACCCGCCCGCGCCGCAGTTGCGGCCAGAAATTCCCCCGCCTGCCGTTCACCCGCGCGAGGATCGTTGGAAGGCAAGAACGCAGGATTGACGCTGGGCAGCGAAATTAAATCGGACAATAGCTTTTGGGTCTCAGTCATACCGCAGTGACCAGGAAATTCATTCGGCGCAACCTTAACGGGTAAAATTTAAACTTTAAACTTCAAACTTTGCGTTTAACTTTCTTGGCCATGTCGCATGAACCGTTATTAAAATTAGAATTGCCCGGCGTCAAAAAACTTAAAAGCGGCAAAGTCCGCGAAGTTTTCGATTTCGGCGAGCGCCTGCTCTTTGTCGCCACCGACCGCATTTCCGCCTTCGACTGCATTCTGCCCAACGGCATCCCGCGCAAAGGCGAAGTGCTGACGCAGATTTCCTATTTCTGGTTCGGGCAGACGCAGGGTCTGGTCGCCAATCATCTGACCACGGGCGCGCACGATCCGCTCCCGCCGGAATTGCAGGCGTTTTCCGATGTCCTGGACGGACGCAGCATGTTAGTCAAGAAGACTGAACCGCTGGCCATCGAATGCGTGGTGCGCGGCTATTTGGCCGGGTCGGGCTGGAAGGATTACCAGAAAACCGGCGTCGTCTGCGGCCACAAATTGCCGGCCGGCCTGCGGGATTCGTCGCGCCTGCCCGAGCCTCTTTTCACCCCGGCCACCAAAGCCGAGACCGGTCACGACGAAAATATTTCCTTCGAGCAAGCCTGCCAGATTACGGGACGCGCCATCGCGGAACAGGCGCGGGATTTGAGTTTGAAAATTTATTCTTTTGCGGCGAAGTACGCCCTCGAGCGCGGCTTGATCATCGCCGACACCAAATTTGAATTCGGCCTGAAGGACGGCAAGCTGATCCTGATCGACGAAGTCTTGACCCCGGATTCCTCCCGCTTCTGGCCGGCGGACCAGTATGAGCCGGGCCGCAGCCAGCCTAGTTTTGACAAGCAATTTGTGCGCGATTACCTCGAGACCCTCGTGTGGAACAAACAACCGCCCGCCCCGCCCCTGCCCGGCAGCGTCATTGCCAAAACGACCGAGAAGTATTTGGACGCCTACGCCCGCCTGACCGGCCATCCGCTTTGATGCAAAACATGGTCGAGGATTTTTTGGTTTTTTTGCGGCATGAACGAGGTCAATCGCCGCATACCGAAAAAACCTACGCCGCGCTGCTGGGCAACTTTGTCGGTTGGGCCAACACCCGCGGACTCCATGACTGGAAGGCGGTCACGTTGCGCGACCTGATGGATTTTCTGGAGGCCGAGCGCCTGCGCGCCCTCAAGGACGAGCCGCCCGAGTCAACTAAAAAACTCAGCTCGAACAGCCTTTACCTGCAAATCGCCGCCTTGCGGGCTTTTTATGATTTTGCCGAAACGGAAAAGTTTCTGCCGCAAAACATCGCCGAAAATCTTTCCCTGCCCCGCCGCTGGAAACGGCTGCCCAAGGCGCTCTCCAATTCTGAAATCGAGCAATTGCTCCAGCCGGAAAATCCGGCCACGCCCTCCTCGCTTTGCGATCAAGCGATGCTGGAACTGGCTTATGCGTCTGGGTTGCGCTTGGCGGAATTGCGCGGAATTCGGCTCGAGCAACTTCATCTCGAGGCGGGCTTCGTCACCATCATTGGCAAAGGGAATAAGGAACGGGTGGCGCCGGTCGGACGCTCGGCCATCAGCGCGCTGGAGCGGTATTTGCAAGCTGGACGGCCCAACCTGGTCACGCCGCAAACGACCGGCCACGTTTTTCTCAGCCGCCGCGGACAGGCTTTCGCAGCGCCGACTTTATGGCTGCGCGTCAGACGCCGGGCTCGCCGGGCCAATCTCTCGCGCAACATTACCCCGCACATGCTGCGGCATAGTTTTGCGACTCATCTGCTGGAAAATGGCGCGGACTTGCGGGTCATTCAGGAATTGCTCGGACACGCGAACATCAGCACCACTGAAGTTTATACGCATGTGGGCACGTCGCGCTTGCGCGAGGTTCATCGCAAGTTCCATCCGCGAGGCTAAGTCACCAGTCCTTGAATTTTCCTGACTGGGTTTTGACCTGCTGATTTTCCGGCGCGAAAATCAGCGCCTTCTCGTCGTCTTTTTGCGCCGCGAGAATTTGGCGGGCTTCCTGCGGCGTCATGCGCCCGGGAACACCCTGCTCCGCCTCTTCCGGGGGTTGATCGCGCTTGTCCGTGGGATTGGCTTTGGCTTCCTGCGCCTGCTTCTCTTTGTCCTTGCCTTGCTCCTTATCTTTTTGCGCCTGCTCCTGCTTCTTTTTTTCGTCCGCTTGTTTCTGCTTCTCGTCGCCCTTTTGTCCGTTCTTGTCCTGCTGGTCTTTTTGATTTTTTTCGTTTTGCTGCTGCTTCTGATCTTTCTGGTCCTTCTGATCTTTTTGATCTTTCTGGTTCTGTCTTTTATTTTGCTTTTGTTGCTGTTGCTGTTGCTGCTTGAGTTGCTCCAGCCTTTTCTGGACGTAGGCGAGATTGTTTTTGGCATCGAAGTCGTTTGTGTCCAGCGTGAGGGCGTGGGTGTAGTTGTCGATCGCTTGCTGCCAGAGATCTTGCTTTTTGTCGGGTTCCGGCAACGGCTCGCCTATGTGGTAAAGCGTGTTGCCCAGGTTATAATAAGCGCGTTCCTGGGTTTGCAGGTCGGGGGCCACTCCGGGAGCGGCCAAGATGGCGTTAAATTGCTTTTCGGCCGTCTCCAATTGCTTGGCCTTGTAAGCGGCTGTGCCGGCGTCGTAATGCAGGCGGTAGTCGTTGGTTTTTTCGCCCGACAGCCGGCTGTATTCGTCGAAGGCCGATTTAAAGTTGCCATCCTCGTAATCATGAAAGGCGCTCGAAGGCGAGCCCCGTCCCGACCACGGAAGAAGAAGCAAGCACGCCAGGGACGCCGCTTTTTGCAAAGCGGGCGCGGTGGATTTCGCGCTTCGCGTCCGCGCGCTTTCCGGCAAAAGAAATTCCGCGATCAAACAAACGATGGCAAAGGCCAGCGGCCATTGATAACGCTCGCGATACACTTTGGCCAGCCGGGTGGACTCCTCCGTTTTCGGCAGCGGCGCGAGACCGCGGGCATAAAGTGTTTCCATGGGGTTGGACCCTTGCAGCGGCAAATAAAAACCGCCGGTCTCGGTCGCGATTTGTTGGAGCAACGTTTGGTTCAGGTGCGATTTTACCACGTTGCCGTCTTCGTCTTTGACGAAAGAGGTCACACCTTTGTCATCGGTCACGCGCAGCAATTCGCCCTCGGGCGTGCCGACGCCCACGGTGAAAATGCGCATGCCATCCTTGGCCGCTTCCTTGGCCGCGCCGAGGGTGTCCGTGTCGGCGTCGTGGTCTTCGCCATCGGTGAAGAGGACGAGGACTTTATGATTGTCATTCCCTTTCTCGAACGAATCCATGGCGGTGCGAATGGCCGAGGAGAGGGAGGTTCCGCCTTGCGGAATAATGCCGACCGTCAAGGCGTCGATGCCCTGGCGAAAGGCCTGGTCGTCCAAAGTCAGGGGCGATTGCAAAAAGGCCGTGCCGGCAAAAGCGACGATGCCGAGGCGGTCGCTCTTGGCCTGCTGCATCAAATCAAAAGCGGCCAGCTTGGCCTTTTGCAGGCGATTGGGCAGGACATCCTGGGCCAGCATGCTGCGCGAGGTGTCGATGGCGACGAGAATGTCGAGCCCCTGCTGCCTGGCTTCCTCCCAGGCAAAACCCCACTGCGGCCGGGCCAGGGCCAGGAACACGCCCAACACCGCAGCCAGCAGAAGAACGAGGCGAAGTTTCTGGCGCGCCGCCGAAACGCCGACGGTCAGGCTCGAGAGCAGGCGGGCGTGAATGAACTGGCGCATCAATTTTTGTTTGACACGCCACGACCAGGCAAAAAGCACGGCCACCGCCGGCAGAACGGCGAGAAGGACCCAGAGAAAATGGGGTTGGGCGAATCTCATATCAAGGCAGCTTCCTCCATACCGTATGGCTTAAAATCATTTCCAGCAAAAAAACCGCCAGCCCGGCCACCGCCACTTGCCCGAACAGTTCGTCATAATGCTGGTACTTTTTGACTTCCGCGTCGGATTTTTCCAGGCGGTCGATTTCGCCATAAATCTTCCGCAAGGTGTCGGCGCTGTCGGCGCGAAAATATTTGCCATTCGTTTTGTCGGCGATTTTGCCCAGGGTGTCTTCATCAATATCCACCTCCATGTATTGATATTGCTTTTGGCCAAAAGCATCGACGCCGACGGGATAGGGCGCCTTGCCGCGAATGCCAATGCCAATGGTGTAAACCTTGACCCCCAGCGACTGCGCGACCTCGGCGGCGGTCATGGGCGGCACTTTGCCGGAATTGTTTTGGCCGTCAGTCATCAAAATGACGATTTTGCTTTTGTCCTTCAGCCCTTCCAGGCGATTCAAGGCCGCCATCAGCGCCGACCCGATGGCCGTGCGGTTTTCGTCGATCAGGCCGATGTTGAGCCGGTCGAGATTGCGCTGAAGAAAATCGTGATCGAGGGTCAGCGGCGAGGCGACGTAGGCGTCCTTGGCGAAGGCAACCAGGCCGATGCGGTCGTTCGGGCGGTTGTCAACAAATTTACTCAAGACTTCCTTGGCCAGTTTGATGCGGCTCAACCCCTCGCCGAAATCCTCCGATCTCATGCTGCCCGAGAGATCAATCGCCACCACGATGTCAATGCCGCTGGCCTTGATCTGCGACTCGCCTTTGACCAGGCGCGGCTGGGCCAGGGCGACAATGAACAAAGCGACCGCCAGCCAGCGCAGGTCGGCCAGCACGCTCCCGGCGCGCGATCGTGTCAGGCCGGAAACAGGCCGCACCAAATCCACCGAGGAATAGAGAAACGAAGAGCTTTGCCCGATCTTCCCCTTCAGCCAGGCCAGCACCGGCACGAGCAGCAGCAGCAACAATAAATAGGGATGGGCAAAGGTCATGACGTGGCGGGAATGGGCGGCGGGGTTTGACGCGGCGCCACGGTCGATTGAACGCTCTCTGGAACCAGGCGCGGCTCCGTCTCGTTGACCAGGCGCAAGGCGGAAGCGTGCAAGGCCCGCAACTCCACTTCCGTCGGCTCGTACTGGGCGAACTTGATCAAGTCGCAACTGGCCAGAAATCCGGCCAGGCTTTGTTTTTGTTCGGCTGTCAATAAATTTGTGTTCTGCAATTCGTAGAGGAACTCTTCGGTCGTCCGGTCCGGGGCGTGAAAATTAAAACGCTCCTCCAAATAATCCCGGATCGCCCCGGAGACGGCGATGGAAAAAGGCTTCGGTTCGCTGAGGAGCGCCCAGGCGGCGTCCAACATGCGCCGGGCGCGCACATGCGCCGGAACAGGCGGCACGATCTTGCGGGCGGCGGCCTTTTTCCTGGACCAGCGCCAGTAGAAATAAGCGAGGCCGGCGGCGAGCAGAATCCCGGCAATCCAAAAAAACCAGAGCCAGCCATTCGGAATGGCGATGAGCGGCTTGACCGCTTCCTGAAAGGCCGCCGGGGCCGCATTGCTGGCGGCGAGCGGCTGGGCGGGCACGATGAGCGCGGAGGAATTGGTCATGGTTATCCGTGACGCCGGCGTTTTTCGCGGGTTTCAAAAAACTGCCCCAAGGCTGCGGCATAAGGCTGGTCGGTGCGCACCTCGATGGCGTCGATATTGGCCGAGCGCAGGAGACGCAGCAGTTCCGCCTGGTTCCGGGTTCGGCGGTCGGCAAAAGCGCGGCGTTTGCGGACGTCGTGCGTGTTGATTTCGATGACCTCGCCTGTCTCCGCATCGGTTAGAACGAGACGGCCCAGCGCGGGCAATTCCAATTCAAACCGGTCCACAATTTGAATGGCAATGACATCATGCCGGCGATTGGCCTGGCGCAAGCCGGGCATGGTGCGCGGGCCCAGGGTGGGCGAGATTAAATAGTTGGAGCGGCGGTTTGAATCTTTTTCCGCCGCCGAGCCGTGTTCGAAAAGAAAATCCGAAAGCACGACCACGATGGCATGACGCCGGGTCAGGCGGTTGAGCACATCGAGGGCTTCTTTGAAATTGGTCCCGCGCCGGCGCGGCTGGAAAAGCAGAATTTCGCGAATGACCCGCAGCACATGGCGGCGGCCCTTCTTCGGCGGAATATATTTTTCCACTTCTTCGGTGAAAAGAATCAAGCCGACCTTGTCGTTGTTGCGAATGGCGGAGAAAGCGAGAACGGAAGCGATCTCCGCCGCGAGTTCGCGCTTGGATTGTTCAGCCGAGCCAAAAAGGCCCGAGCCGCTCAAATCGACCACCAGCATGAGGGTCAGTTCGCGTTCCTCGACAAATTTTTTGACAAAGGGATGGTTCATCCGGGCGGTGACATTCCAGTCAATGGCGCGGACTTCATCGCCGGGCTGATACTCGCGCACTTCCTCGAAATTCATGCCCTGGCCCTTGAACACGCTATGGTATTGGCCGCCGAGCGTTTCGGTGACGAGCCGCGTGGTGCGCAACTCGATCTGCCGGATTTTTTTTAGAATTTCACGCGGGATCACGGGACCGGCAGTTCGTTGAAGATTTTAGTAATGACAGTCTCGCTGGTCTTTTCCTCCGCTTCCGCCTCGTAAGTCACCGTGACGCGATGGCGCAGGACATCCATGCCGATGCTTTTGACATCCTGCGGCGTGACGTAGCCGCGCCCGCGCAGAAAGGCGAAAGCCTTCGAGGCGAGGGTCAGGGCGATGGTGGCGCGGGGAGAGGCGCCCAATTGAATGAGGCCCTGCAACCCCTCGATTTTGTAAGCGCCCGGTTCACGCGTGCAACAAACAATATCGACAATGTAATCCTTCACCTTGTCATCAATATAAATATCGTTGAGCACGCGCCGGGCGTCCATGATCTGCTCGCGCGAGACGACTTGGCTGGCGGGCGCAAAGGGCGTGGTGCGGGCCATCAGGTCCAGAATCTGCCGTTCCTCCTCGCGCGACGGATACACAATCTTGAGCTTTAACATGAAGCGGTCCACTTGCGCTTCGGGCAACGGATACGTGCCTTCCTGCTCGATTGGATTTTGGGTGGCCAGAACCAGGAACGGCTCTTCCAGTTTGAAAGTCTGGTCGCCGATGGTGACTTGCTTTTCCTGCATTGCTTCCAGCAGCGCGCTTTGCACCTTGGCGGGCGCGCGGTTGATTTCGTCGGCCAGGACGAAGTTGGCGAAAATCGGCCCGCGCCGGGTGGTAAAAGCGCCGCTTTGCGGATTATAGATTTGCGTGCCGATGAGATCGGCCGGCAGCAAATCGGGGGTGAATTGCAGGCGCGAAAATTTCACATTGACACAGGAAGCCAGCACTTTGACCGACAAAGTTTTGGCCAGTCCCGGCACGCCTTCGAGCAGGACGTGGCCGTTGGCCAGCAAGCCGATGACCAGCCGCTCGACCAGATAATTTTGCCCAATGACGACCTTGCCGATTTCGCTAAAAAGCGGGCGGACAAAAGCGGAGGCCCGTTGCACTTCTTCGTTGATTGCGCCAATTCCGGTATTCATACGTTATCTTCCAAAAGACAGTCTAAATGTAACATTTGTTCAGAAAAAATCAGGTTTCCCTTGTTTCCCGCGCCTGGCGCGCGTCCCGTTCAATTTGCTCTTGCAGCGCGGCCATGGAGGGAAATTTTTGTTCGTCGCGCAATTTTTTGAGGAACGTCAATTCGAGTTCCCGACCATAGATGTCGCCGACGAAATCCAACAAGTGCGCTTCCACCTGCACCGGCGATCCGGCGGGATCAACGGTCGGGCGGCGACCGATGTTGACTGCCGCGCGATGCGTTTCGGCGCCCAATTGCGCATTGGCGGCGTACACGCCCGCTGGAGGAACGAGCGTCCCCACGACGTCGAGATTGGCGGTCGGAAAACCAAGCTTGCGCCCGAGCTGTTCGCCCATCTTGACAGCGCCGCAGAGCGTATAGGTCCGGCCCAGCATCCGCCCCGCCAAATCAAGCCGCCCTTCCCGCACCGCCTCGCGGATGCGGGTGCTGCTGACCGGGTCACCGTCCAGCGAAATATCGG
Organism: Saccharimonadales bacterium (SeqCode); assembly: GCA_035648615.1. Taxonomy (GTDB): domain Bacteria; phylum Verrucomicrobiota; class Verrucomicrobiia; order Limisphaerales; family Palsa-1400; genus DASRLE01. Next base: position 17,664 of record DASRLE010000415.1, read on the forward strand.
GCAGGGCCCGGAC
>DASRLE010000416.1:0-7993 GCA_035648615.1 Saccharimonadales bacterium (SeqCode)
CCCGTCAGCGCCGCTCGAATCCGCAACCCCTCGCGTTCCCCCGCCAGCAAAGCCCCCGGATGCGTCCGTCGCAACTCCAGAGCTTCCGCAATCGAGCCTGCCGGAAAAATCCGGGAAGCGCCATGGGCCAGCGCCGCCATCATCGAAGTTGTGGCTCGCAGCACATCAAACACCACACAAACCGTCCCCGCCAAATTCCACCCTTTCAGCGCGGAAAATTCAGCCGGAGAGAACAGCACCTCAAGATAGCGTTGCACCGGGATAGTCTGCCAGTTGCCGCACACGGGGGCGAGAAAAAGAAGCGAAGACGGCAAAGGAGCTTGAACTCTGGGTGGCCGGATGAACAATAGAGAGATCCTATGAAACCTGGTCTGTGGGCATCGGCGGTAATGCTGTTTTCTTTGATGACAGTGACGGCTCAACGCAACGCGCCTATCGGCGCCCAGGCGGCGGCGGTTGCGAGGGCCAACAACTCGTTCGCTTTTGATGCCTATGCTCGTCTTCCGAAGGGACAGGGAAACTTTTTTTTCTCGCCGTATTCCGCCGAGAGCGCGCTGGCCATGGCTTGGGCGGGGGCGGCCGGCCGAACCGCCAGCCAGATGGCAAGCGCACTGCATCTTCCTGACGAAGGCCATGTGAACGCCGGCTTCGAAGCGTTAATGACGAAATTCAAGTCCGATGAACAGGAGGCGGGCGATGAAGTGCGTGGCCAGGCTATGAACGGCATTCCCTACCAACTGTTCGTCGCAAACTCAATGTGGTGTCAACAAGGTTTCCCATTCCATGACGCTTTTTTGAAAATCGGACAACACCAGTATGGCGCGTCGCTCCAGCGGGTTGACTTTCAAAGGGCGCCGGACGCGGCGGCTTGGCGGATCAATGACTGGGTGGCGAAACAAACCCACGGCAAAATTGAGAACATTATTTCGGGCCGGGTGATTGATCCCACGACGCGATTGGTACTGGCCGATGCAATTTACTTTAGAGCCCGCTGGCGTGTGCAATTTGAGAAATCGCGAACCCACGATGCGCCGTTTCACCTCGATTTCAAGCACGCCTTCTTCGTACCGACAATGAACGTGGAAACCGAATTAGGTTACTACGAGGCCGAACAACTACGCGTCTTGGAAATTCCCTATTTCTCCCGCCGAATTTCCATGATCATCCTGTTGCCCACGACAGCCGATGGATTGTCGAATTTGGACTCATCATTGAATGACGTGCAGATGAATCAATGGCTTGCCCAAATGCAACCGCGACAGGTGAATTTATTTCTGCCAAGATTCAAATTCGCCACCGAAATCAGACTTGACGACACGCTGCGAGCCATGGGCATGACGGATGCCTTTTCTTCAAAGGCAGATTTTTCGAGGATTGCCGATGCGCCGCTCTTCATCAGCGCCGTTCTTCAGAAGGCATTCGTGGACGTCAACGAGGAAGGAACTGAAGCGACTGCGGCAACGATAGTAGCGTCGGCGGCGGGCGCTCTTCCCCAACCTCCCCCGCCAGTCTTAATGAAAGTGGATCATCCCTTTATCTTTCTGCTCCGTCATAATGAGACCGGGGCCATTCTTTTCATCGGACGAGTCTCAAAACCATGACCAAGCGCGAAGGCGTTCGAGGAGAATTTAGTTAAAACCAGGAGTTTCCCACGGCGCGCCGAGAGGCTTTCTTTTCGGCGTGATGGGATTTGTCGGCGAGCATTTGGGCTTTGGCGCGGCGGCTTCTCTTGCGTTTCTGCCGGCGGATTTTTTCGACGCGGGACTGCTCCGCGATCACTTTCCCGGTTTGCAACTGTTCGATTTTATCGAGCAACAGACGCCAGGCGATGGCTCGATTGAGTCCTTGTTGCCGCGTGGTCTGGCACTTGACCTGGAGGCGGGTGGGCCGGTGCAGCAGCATGACACATGTGGCCGATTTATTAACATTTTGACCTCCGTGCCCGCCCGATCGCACAAAAGTTTCTTCGATGTCCGATTCGCGCACGCCCAAGGCAGCCATGCGCTGGGCAAGTTGCCGGGCCTTTTCTGGATTCACGGGAGACGCCGTCATGGTCGTAGCTTAGTTGAGCGCGTCAACAATCGCAAGAAACGGGTTGTAGATCAGTTTGAAATTTTATTTCTTTCAGCGGCAGTCTGTACCATCGTTGGGAATGTCGAATAAAAAAGCACCTAATCCGAAGGATAAGCACAAAGCCCGTGAGCGTGATTTCAGCCAGAATGATCTCGCGGTCGGTAAAGGCTGCCGGATTGCGGCTCAAAAATTCCTATCGCGAACCTTGGGAAGCCTTCTTAGCAAGCAGCGGCATCGTTCGGTCAACCTCTTCCCTTAAAATAAATTGCCCTAGCAGAGGAACGGCAAAGGAGTATTTGCCATGCCTATTTTTATACACGAGGCCAGATTCCGCCAAGGCCACCAGCATCTGGCTGACATGGCTCGCCCCAAAAGGGCTAGCCATCTGTTTCGATGCAACAACAATATCCTGCACTGTAAATTCATCATCGCAATTATCGAGGGTTGAGACAATTGACAGAAGTTCCCGTTGACGGTCTGTTGCTTTGGCCCACCTTCCAGCGAAAAAATTTTTATCAAGTTTCTGCACAATTTCCTTAATTGGCACGGGGGATGCCTTTCCCGACATGGCGATCTGTTGCAGAAAAACATCGAACAGTTCTTTGCAAATGAACTGAATAAAATAAGGGTATCCTCCCGAAGTTTGCTGAATTAACGCGATGGATTGTTCACAAAAAGTAAGCGGGCATGTTCCGTGTTCGTTCGCTCGTTCGATTGGAATTGTGATCGCCTTTCGGCTCTCCGGTTCAGGAAGTTTATGCAGCGTAACGACGGTGAACATGCGCTCTGAAAATGTGCGGGTCGCCACAAGCTTAGGAAATAATGTTGGAAGGCCGGCAAAGACCAGCATAAACGGAATTCCCTTTTTCTGGACGGATTGAAAAACATCCAGAAGCACGGAGAGCGGATATTGATTAGTCTCGGCGTGGTCGGACATTGTTTGTGTTTCGTCGTAAGCAAACACCACACCATTGACGCCGACTTGAGAGAGGCAACGCCAAACGAATTCCAAAATTATTTTAATTCTATCCGCGACGAGACCAGGTGCATTTTTGTACAATTCAGACAGAAGAACGTAACTCAAATGCTTCTCCTCGAATGTCGCTTGCGTAAAGAATCCTGTATCCTTGAGAAGGCGTTTAACCTTTATCCCCGCAGTGGCAACGGAGAGGTCCGTCAATAGCCGTTGAGCAAGCGTTTCCTCGCTGACGCTGGCGGATTCTGACAGATCAGTACCAACCCATAGCCATTTGTTCTTCAAAGCCAACGGCTTAAAGGTCTCGAGGAGGACAGTTTTCCCAACGCCCCTCAATCCCGTGAGTACTAGATTTGTTAATATGACTTTTTGGGCCAACAGTTTAAGAAACTCGTCAGTTTCGTGCAATCTGCCTGCCAAATATGGCGGCATGTGTCCAGCGCCGGGGCGGAATGGATTAACGATTTCTGTTGTGTTCATAGGATTCAAAATAAGTATCAATTACCGACTTGACTTAATTTATAAGAATGTACAAATTATGTCAATAGAGTAAATTAATAGTTATGGATAATCTGAAAGCCATGGATCGTGTGAGGACAACTTTCTGTTCGGTGAAGGGGATTACTATTCACTCCACCGCCCGTATGACGGGGGTCGCGAAAAATACCGTCGCGAAACTGCTTGAGATTGGTCACGCTTGCACTACCTCCCAAAATAAGCCGTTCCGCAAACTCATTTGCAAGCGCATTCAATATGATGAAATATGGTCGTTCGTCGGCAGCAAAGAAAGGAAGACCTCCGCCGAAAAGAAGGGCAACCTGAATGGCGACTCCTTAGACGTCGGACGGCTCTATGCTCGGACACCAAACTGATTCCATGTTGGTTTGTGGGATCGCCTCACGGATGCCTTTTCGAAAAAGCTGGAAAATCACGAGCATGCGATTTGCCCTTTATTTTATGTACTATAATTCGCCCGCATTCACCGGACAGTGCGAGTGATCCCGGCTATGGAAATCGGGATTTCAGTCACGTCTGGACGCTTGAAAAGATCATAGCGTTAAACCAATAAAAAAATTATGAGTGGACCCGTGTCAAATCCGCCGCCAATCATCAAGCCGGTTACGCTGGTTTTTGTTGGCCCAATGCAAAATCCCGCCGTAAAAAACCTGAGAAGCGCCTGTTGCAATGCTGTCAGCTCCGGCACAAAGGAAATACAAATATTGTTTTCCAGCGGAGGCGGTGCCGTGGACGAAGCCTTTGCGCTCTATACTTTCTTAAGAGCGTTGCCTCTCAAACTTACAATGCACGCGATTGGAAATGTTGACTCTTCAGCCCTAAACGGCGTTCCTCGCGGGAGAACAGCGGTTTTGTTCGCCATCTTCTACTTTCCTATTCCACGATTTTACTTGGGGCACTAATGGGGCGATTAACCAAACACGAACTCAATGGTCCGACCTGAACGGACTGCTGGAGCGAATGAAAATCCAATCCCAAGACTTGCTCAAGCTCCGCACGTCGCTTACTGACGAAGACCTCAAGCTCCTTCAGCTTTACGATAATTCCCGCATCCAAAGCGCTAGCTTTGCCAAGGAAAAAGGGATCGTTCACGAGGTCAAGGAGGCCATTATACCTGCTGGCAGTATCGTTGCTAACATCGACTACTGAATCTGGATGCAAGAGCGACGCTCCGTGAGGAACCCGGATTGGTTTCATGCAGGCAGTTTGTGCCGACCTCAAGTATCCGTCAAGGGCATTTTCTTCCGCATTTGCCGTATTTGATTTCATACAACCCGATTTTAGCAGTCGCCATGCCATCTAATATGAATGGAATTCGAGTAGCGTCAATACGAGCCCCGTATCCGGTATTCCATTATAAAATCTCAATGGCTGGCTGTGGATGTTCAAAACTGAACCACTACCAACGAACGGACGTCCACCAGGTCCACAAACCGTGCCCGGATGTTGTAGTGAAAACCCTGATGCACCCCCCCATTCGCCCCATTTTGGTTTGACTGGGTTTGACTGGGTTTGACTGGGTTTGACTGGGTTTGACTGGGTTTGACTGGGTTTGACTGAGCGGCTTTTCCGCGCGCCAAGCAACCCATTCTTAGGGTCTGTATTTCGAGAAGATTGGGGTGGAATGGCAATGGAACGGCCACAAGTTTTCGGAGCCGGCGTTCTTTTCTTAATTGGGCGGCACTTTCTTTCATGCGCTTTTTCAGTTCACGCTATCGCGATTATACCACGACAGTGGAAAACTTTGCCGCTCACCGTGCGCGCTATTTTTCCAAGGGCTGCGAGGAGGGCTGTCAAGAAGAGACGCGCACCGTGCGCGTTTTTTTTTCGAGCGCAGCGGCGCAGGAGCGGATCCCCCCAAGCGCGGTCCGGCGCAAACCACCTCCCGCCGACGGGCTTTTTTGGCGGAAATTCACACTTTACGTTTAGACGTCTAATCGTAAAGTCTGGTTGCATGATTGATCGACCGCTGTGGAACGAACGGCTGATGGCAGGCTGGAAACAGGCGCCCATTGTCTGGCTCACCGGTCCGCGCCGGGTTGGCAAAACGGTTTTGGCGCAAACCATTGCGGATGCGGAGTTCCTCAATTGCGACCTGCCCAGCGTGGCAGAGCGATTGCGTGATCCCGAAAGCTTTTATCGCTCAGTGCGAAAACCAGTGGTGATATTCGATGAGGTTCATCAACTCCCTGACCCGAGTCGATTGTTGAAAATCGGCGCCGATGCCTTTCCAAAATTGAGAATCCTCGCCACGGGTTCATCCACCCTGGCCGCAACCCAAAAATTTCGCGATAGTCTGGCGGGGCGGAAGCGTGTCGTTAAACTGGTGCCGGTGTTGCATGAGGAGTTGCCCGCGTTTGGGGTGTTCGACACGCAAGAGCGGTTGTTGCGCGGCGGGTTGCCTCCTGCGCTCCTGGCCGAAGGACACAACAGCGAGTTTTATTCCGAATGGCAGGACTCCTATTTTGCGCGCGACGTGCAGGAGCTTTTCCGATTGGAGAAGCGCGCCGGCTTTTTGCGGGTGCTGGAATTGTTACTGCGCCAAAGCGGCGGGCTGCTTGATGTGACCAAACTCGCCACTGAAAGCGAGATTAGCCGGCCGACCGTGCTCAACTGGCTGGAAATTTATCAGGTAACGCACGTCGCGCATGTGCTCCGTCCATTTTCCGCCGGACGGCGGCGCGAAATTATCGCACAGCCCAAGGTCTTCGGGTTTGACACGGGCTTGATTTGTCATGCTCGGGGCTGGGATCGTTTGCGTCCAGATGACTGCGGCGCGCTTTGGGAACACCTCACCCTCGACACCCTCATTGCGGCGGGTCTCCTCAAGATCCATTTTTGGCGCGACAAGCAGCAACGCGAAGTGGATTTTATAGTTCCGCGCAGTCGCGAAGCGGTTGACGCCATCGAATGCAAGTGGCAAGCGGAGGCCTTTGAGACCCGTGGTTTGACAGCGTTCCGGGAACATTATCCTGAAGGAAACAACTTTTTGGTGAGTCCATTGCATGGGCCGGGTTATGAACGCACCGTGAACGGGATGAAAGTCTCGTTCGTTTCGCCGGGCGAATTAAGACTGAAATTTAAGCAATGACCATAAAACTTCGAATCATGAAGGCTGCTCAAATAGCAAGTTTGTGTTTGGCATTCGTTGTGTTTGCCATAAGATTGGTTGCCCAAGAGCACTCGCCCAGCTTACACACAATTAAACTCCAAGGTATTTGGGACTTGGTGTACCAACAGACTAATGGCAAAAAATTGCCTGACGAAAAGACCGCTGCCAGGTTGCATGGCAAGATGGTATTGACTGAGGATAAGATTCGATACACTGTTGACCTGCCAAAGTTCGACTTTGAATTTTCTTATCGGTTGTATGCCGATCAGAACCCTAGTGCGATTGACCTGAAAATAACAGATACGCCCGACAAGAACGGCATTGGAACGAAGTTGCTCGGCATTTACGTCATTGAAGGACGCAACCTGAAGATTTGTTACAACAAAACCACTCGCCCTGCAGAGTTTATGGCTGAGAAGGGTTCTCACAACACGCTGATCGTTCTGACAAGAGTAGAAGGAGTCGGACCAGAATGACCCGCCAAATCTTATTGACGAATGAATGGCTCTAAGTTGGAGGGACGTCAGCGCCCTGAAATCGATGGCCTCCGCGCTTTTGCCATACTGCCTGTGGTGTTGTTCCACGCCCGGCTTGGCTGCCCGGGTGGGTTTATTGGGGTGGACGTTTTTTTCGTTATCTCGGGATTTTTGATTGGAGGGATCATTCTCCGCGAGTTGGAGTCCGGCACGTTCTCGTTTACCCGGTTTTGGGAGCGCAGGATCCGCCGCATTATTCCGGTGCTGCTGTTTTTCTTCGCGGTCACGCTTTTTGCCGGATGGCGCATTCTGCCGCCCTCGGGTTTAGCGAGTCTTGCCTCACAGACCGTCGCGGCGCTGCTCGGAGTGGCCAACTTCAAAATGCTGGCTCTGACCGGAGGGTATTGGGCGATCGCAGCGAATTCGATTTTACTGCTTCATATTTGGTCGCTCGCGGTGGAGGAACAGTTTTATTTGTTGATGCCGATTATCCTGGTGGTCTCTCATCGGTGGTTTCGCCGCGGCACCGGCTTTGTCATTACCGCGCTGTTTGCCTCTTCATTATTTTTATCATTCTATTGGGGCGAGATTGGTTATTCCGGTAATTTCTATCTGTTGCCGTCGCGGGCGTGGGAATTGTTGCTGGGCTGCCTGGGCGCATGGGCCATCCAGCAACGCCTCGAGTTGTCGAAATTATTGAGACAGGTTGCCATGACTCTGGGATTGCTGATGATTTTGACGGCGGCGTTTATCCTGCACGACGATCCAAAATGGCCGGACGCAAGGGCGTTGCTGCCAACTCTCGGAGGTTTGCTCATTTTGATTTCACCTTCGTCCGGG
>DASRLE010000417.1:0-12377 GCA_035648615.1 Saccharimonadales bacterium (SeqCode)
CTTTGGCGCGGTAGCCCGTTGCTGCCTCAAACTTTTTGGCGATCTCCGGCCACAAGCCGGTCATGGTCATGCCGCCGATGATCGCGCAACGCACGACGCGGGCGTCCGCCGGCGCTTCCGCTTTACGCTGGCAGGAGAGAGCGAGCAGGCCGGGGAGCAAGGCTAAAAGGAGCGGCAGTTTATTTTTCACGGGTGTTGGTGGTTGTCGTCAATAATTTGCCGCGGCGGCGTCGCTGGCCGTGCCGGTCAGCCAGCGCACATCCGGCAGTCCGGGATCGCCCACGCCGCATCCCGCGTAGGAACCGGCGAAGCTCTGCGCCTGCCCGGTGAGAAACAATAAGTTAACCCGCCCGCGATGATGCGCCACAATGCTGTAGGGCTGGGTCGAAGGATACGCCGAGGAGTAAGGTCCGGGGGCATCCCCCAGGGCGACCACGCTGATGGGCTTGATGAGCTGCCCCATTTGGGTGGCCAGCGGAAGGTTCCATGGCGAGAGATTCATGTTCATCCCGTAAGGCAAGAAATAAGCGCCACCGGGATTGTCCGCGCTTGGACAAATGAAGACAGACTGACTATGCGCCATGGGGGTTGCGTTGTTGGTGATCATTTGCGCAAAGGTGGGCAGGCTGAAATAGACCGGCAAAGCGTTGAACCAGTCTTCGGGGCGGTCGATTTGCGCCAACGGCTGCACGCCCTGCCCGCGGCGGGGCAGAAAATCCTCGTTATCAGCGGCATACATTCGATACGCCAAGCCCCATTGCCGCAGATTGCTGAGGCACTGGGCCGCGCGCGCCTTCTCCTTTGCGCCCGCCAGGGCCGGCAGAAGAAGGCCGGCTAGAATGGCGAGGATCGCGATGACCACGAGTAATTCAATGAGTGTAAATCCCTCGCGACACGCCGAGGTTTTTTGGAAGCCATAATTCTTCAACTGGCGCGAATTTGACCAGAAGCGTTATATTGCGTCAAGGATAACGAATAGTTCCCCTGAGCTAATAAAAAAGATGTAGAGTTGAGGCTGTGCCTCAACGGTCGAGGCACAGCCTCGACTCTGCACCGTCAGCGGAATGACCAATATCCTGACTTACCCCGCATGGGAGGATGGAACTTTCCCCTGATTGTTAACGCGCCGCGCCCCTTATTTACAGAAACAGCGTACACGCTGAAACTGTGGCCAACGAAAGTGAGCCTTTTATGCCTATGACCATGACGCGGACTGAGACTGCGACGATGAAGGCGGTATGCATTCCTGCCTTTGGCGGCGCGGACGTTCTTTCTTACGACGACATCCCCCGGCCTGAGCCGCACGAGGAAGAAGTTTTGATTCGCGTCCATGCCGCAGGGGTCAATCCCGTGGATTGGAAAATTCGCGAAGGCCAGTTCGGTCCCTTGCCCCTCCCTCGAGTGATGGGCGCGGATATTTCGGGCGTGGTGGAAGCCCTGGGGCCCGACGTTCATGATTTTTACATTGGCCAGCCTGTGTTCGCTTATTCGCCTTACGGCGGGGGTTATTCGGAATTTGCCATTGCCTTGGCCGCGAATGTTGCGCCCAAGCCGTCCAACGTCAGCGACGTGGAAGCGGCGGCGACTCCATTGGCCGCCTTGACCGCCTGGCAGGCCCTTTTCGATATTGCCGATTTGCAACCCGGCCAGAAAGTGCTGATTCACGGAGGCGCGGGCGGAGTGGGCACTTTTGCCATTCAACTGGCGCATCGGGCCGGCGCAACGGTCGTGACCACTGCTGCCGAAGGCCACGAGGCCTTTTTGCGGCGGCTTGGGGCCGATCAGGTCATCAATTATCAAACCACCCGCTTTGACGATATCGTCCGGCATGTGGGAGTGGTCCTGGATTTAGTAGGCGGAGAAACCCATGATCGTTCGTGGAAAACGCTCAAACTCGGCGGGACCTTTGTCTCGACGGTCAAGCTGCCTTGCCAGGAAAAAGCCATGATTCGCGGCGTGCGCGCCGTCAAGATGCATACCCAGGCCAAGGGAGATCAATTGACCTTGATCGGCGACCTGATTGCCAGCGGAGATTTAAAAGTCGTGGTGGACAAAGTCCTGCCGCTGTCTGAAGCGCGCCACGCCCAGGAACTCAGCCAGCTTGGCCATTCGCGAGGCAAAACGGTCCTGAGTGTGGATCACGACGCATGCCTGCTGGCCTTCTGTTAATATTTTCTTGCTGAGGCCATTCACGCCGGGCGATAGTGGCGCGGCGTGAACCCGGAAGCCATCGAGAACCATTTGAAGTTTGTCCTGCTGCAATGGATGATCATCATTGCAGTTGCCTGGTTTTTCGGACGGCTGGGGAGACGTTTCGGGCAGCCTTTGGCCGTGGGCGAAATTTTTGCCGGCATTTTGTTGGGGCCTTCCGCACTGGGCTTAATCTGGCCCAAGGACTGGCCGCCACTCTTTCCCGCGGATACGCAGCAGTCCCTGCAACTTCTGGGCAAACTCGGCATCATCCTCCTTCTCTTCCAAGTAGGGATGGAATTTGATTTCGGACATTTTCGGACAAAATCCAAGACGGTGATAAGCGTCTCACTGGCCGGAATTCTCGCCCCAGTCGTGGGAGGTTTGTGCGTGGGCCGATGGCTGCATGAACACTTCGCTGCCCAAACCAATTTTCTCGGTTTTCAACTTTTCGTCTGCATCGCTCTCTCGATTACGGCGCTGCCTATTTTGGGGCGCATCCTTCTCGAGATGAAGCTGGAACGAACAGCCTTGGGCGCTCTCGCCGTCAGCGCCGCGGCGGTGGACGACGTGATCGGCTGGATCGGGCTGGCGGTGGTGACCGCGCTGGCCACCTCCAAATTCCGCTGGATGCCCATGGTCGGGCAGGCGGTGGGAGTGTTGGCTTTCTTTTTGGCGCTGATGTATGGGGTGGGGCCGGCACTGAAATGGTTTTGGAAAAAAACCACGGCCCAAAGAGAACCGGGCAGCGCCTGTAAAATGCCGCCCAGTTTTCTGGCTGTTCTTTTGATTTGCCTGTTTGGCTGTTGCCTGGTCACGCACCGTCTGGGGGTTTTTTTGCTTTTTGGCGCGTTCATGCTGGGCGTTTCGCTCCACCAGCAGGTGGATCTGGTGGCGGCTTGGCGCGAGCAGTTTTCCAATTTTGTGCTGGTCGCCCTGGTGCCGATATTCTTTACCAATACCGGATTGCGCACTGAGCTTGGATCGCTAAATTCATGGATGACGTGGGCCGGTTGCGGGGTCGTCCTGGCCGTCGGCGCGGCGGGGAAACTGCTGGGTTGCTGGGGCGCCGCGCGGGCCACTGGCCAGTCGGCGCGCGCCGCCTGGTCTCTGGGAGCGCTGATGAATGCGCGCGCTTTGATGGGCCTCGTCGCCATCAATGTGGGCTACGAACTAGGACTATTGCCCAAGGAATTATTTACCATGTTTGTCATTATGTCTTTGGTCACTACGGCCATGACGGGGCCGCTGCTGAGGCTAACCCTGCCGCCAGAACTGCGCCCGCTCGTGCCCGACTTTGTGCTGGCCGATGCGCGCCGCGCCCGCCGCCTAAACAAGAAGCAATCCAGTTATGCCGCCGTCTCCTGAACAGTTCGACGTCGCGATCATTGGCGGGGCGATGTCCGGCGCGGCCACCGCCTTGGTGCTCAAACGCGAACGACCGGAACTGCGGGTGCTGGTCATCGAAAAATCGGCCGTCTTCGGACGCCGCGTTGGCGAAGCCACCGTCGAGGTCAGCACGTATTTCCTGACCAAGGTGCTCGGTTTGACCAGCTACCTCAATGAGGCGCATCTGGTCAAACAAGGCATGCGTTTTTGGTTTTTCAATGACCAGACGCAGGCGTTGGACGAGTGCGCGGAAGTAGGGGGACGGATGTTGTCGCGCCTTATTTCTTTCCAAGTGGACCGCGCCCGGCTCGACCAGGAAGTGCTGGACCGGGCCTGTCAGGCGGGGGTTGAGTTGTGGCGTCCTGCGGATGTCCTAAGCGTGGACTTGACCGCAGGCGGCCAGCAAAAAATCCAAGTTCGTCACGAAGGGCAGGCCTGCACGGTCGAGGCCCGTTGGGTGGTGGATGCCTCGGGAGTGGCGGCCTTGCTGGCGCGCCGCAATGGCTGGTTTAAACCGAATCTTGAACATCCCACCGCCGCCCTTTGGTCGCGCTGGAAGGGGGTCAAGGATTGGGACGGCTTTGAGTTGGGGCAAAAATATCCAAAATGGCAAAAGGAGTGTTACGGCCTCCGCAGCACCGCCACCAACCACATGGTCGGGGATGGCTGGTGGGCCTGGTTTATTCCGCTCAAGGGTGGCGACACCAGTGTCGGGGTCGTCATCGACCAGCGCATTGCGAAATTGCCGGAAGAAGGCCCGTTGGGAGGGCGGATTAAGAACTTCCTTGGACAGCATCCTGTCGCCCGCGAGCTTCTGGCCGATGCCCACTGGGAAGAAGGCGACGTTCACTGGCGCAAGAACCTGCCGTACTTCAGCACTGTTTTCGCCGGCGATGGATTTGCCTTGGTCGGAGACGCGGCCGGCTTCATTGACCCATTTTATAGTCCTGGCCTGGATTGGGTCGCGTTCACCTGCCTGTCCACGGTGCGGTTAATTTTGACGCAGCAAAAAGGCGAACCGGTGGGGGACCTGCTGGCCAGGCACAACAAGGATTTTAGCCGCAGTTACGACCGATGGTTTCGGGGGATTTATAAAGACAAGTACGACTACATAGGCGAGTTCGATTTGATGAGGCTGGCCTTCGTCATGGACATCGGATTGTATTACACCGGCGTGGTTTCCCAGCCGTACCGACGCGGGCGCGAAAGCTATTACGAGCCGATTTTTTGCACCCTGCCCTCGACGCCTTTCTACTGGATCATGAGCGCTTACAATCGGCGTTTTGCGGCCATGGCGCGGAATCGGCGGGCGCGCGGAAAACGGGGGCGCTCCAATGCGAACCGGCGATTTTTATTTCCCGGTTTTAGCTTTGCGCTTCCGACGAAGATACGCATTGTCCAGGCCCTGGCCGGCTGGGCCCGTCTTGAACTGGCGGAAGGGTGGCGCAGTTGGTTTCAGCGTAATAATCGGCCAGACTTTTCCGTGAAGGCTCCAGATTCTCCGCCGCAATTGCGTCCAGAACCCGTTGTTCAGTCATAATGAACCGGTCGCGCTTGTAGAGCAGATATTCGCCCCTCAAAGGGGTCGGCGTCATGTTGATGGTGGCCAGGTTGGCCCCGGTGCGCAAGCCACGGCGATACCCATCGGGATCCGCCAAATTTAAGGCGCTGACCGCGGGAATGACTAAATCCGGCCGCATCAACCGCAGGGCGGCCATGCAGTTCAGCGTCAGGTTTATACCGGCGGAAGGAGTCCCGGCCAAAGGCGTTTCATCGCCGGGGATGAATGGGCTGACACTGCATCCGGCCAATGGCAATTGGGCGGCCACCTCGAAATTCTTCAATAGCTCCGCGTCGCCTTCCCCCGGCAGCCCGCAAATAAAACCCGAACTGACGTTCCAATCATCCGCCGCCAGTTCGCGAATGTGATCCAGGCGTTCCACGAAGGTTCCAGGCGCTTCCAATTTGTCGTACAGTTCCTCGCTGCCGGTTTCAAATTTAAGGATATAGACGGCCGCGCCCGCCTCGCGCAGTTCGCGGTAGAGATCGCTTTGCAAAGTCCCGAGACAGACGCTGACGCCCAGCGAAGTATGTTTGCGCAAGGCGGCAATCAACGGCAGCGCGACGCGGCGCACCGCCACGGGGTCTTCGCCCGCCTGAAGATTGATGTCCGTCACACTGGCCGGGCGATGATGAATGATCAATTCGGCCAGTTCCTCGAATTGGATGCGGGAGCGCGCCAGGCTTTCATTGTCGCGGCGCATGCCGCAGTAATGGCAGTTTTCGCGGCAAAAATTGGAAATTTCCACCACGGCGCGGACAAAAACCTGGTTGCCGAATTGTTCGCGGGCGGAGAAAGCGGCGCGTTCGTGCAAGCCGTGTTGCACCGTGCCGTTCGTTCTCAGCAGGCTGGCGTCGGGTATTTGCGGCTGTCCCATTGTTTACTAGTAACACAAAACAAGCCGTCAAAGGCAACTGTTTTCCCATTGCTCCCCCGCGCCCGCCTTTTACAATGCGGCATGTTTTGGCCCGGACAATGCGCGGCGGTGATCCCCTGCCGGAATGAAAGCGCCACGCTTTCCTCCGTCCTTCTCGGGCTGCGGCCATGGGTCAATACCATCGTGGTGGTGGACGACGGCTCGACGGATGACACGGCGCTAATGGCGCGAACCGCCGGAGCGATTTGCCTGCGCTTTGAGCGGAATGGCGGCAAGGGGGCGGCCTTGCAGGCAGGATTCCGGGCGGTCCGCGAGCGCGGCTTTCGCCATGTCCTGACTCTGGACGGCGACGGCCAGCATTTACCCTCCGATGTGCCGAAGTTTTTCGCTTGCGCAAAAAGGGGCGCGCACCTGGTCATTGGAAATCGCACGGCGCGGCGCGGTCAGATGCCCTTGGTGCGGCGGGCGGTAAACCGGTTGATGAGCGCTGGTTTGTCACTTTATACCGATTGCGCATTGCCGGATTCACAGTGCGGATTTCGTCTGATTGATTTGTCCTGTTTGCCGGAGCGGGAGTTCAGCACCCGCCATTTCGAGTTTGAATCGGAACTGCTGGTCTTCATGGCGCACCGTGGTTGTCGTATCGAATTTGTCCCGATCCAGACCATTTACGGCGGCGAACGCAGCAAAATCCGTCCTCTGCCCGATACTTGGCGCTGGCTGCGCTGGGCCGCCCACCACGCATGACTCGCACCCTTCTTAAGGCGGCGCGCACCTTGGCGCAAATCATCATTTTTGGGTGCCTGATTGGCTGGGTGCTGAATCATACCGCGCGCCCCGGCTCAACCAAAGCCCCCGCGGGCTTTTGGCTGGGGATGTTGCATGGCGCGATCATGCCCTGCACGGTGCCCAATCTGGTCGCGGGATTTAACATCGATATTTACGCGCCGAATAATACCGGCCTGACCTACAAACTGGGCTACGCCTGCGGAGTCAACGCCTGCGGCTTGGTATTTTTTGGCTTCCTTTTCCTGCAAATCACCCAATGGCGGGAAAAACGCGCTCTCCGGGAAAACCGGAGGCAGAAAACCTCAAATATTGGGGAGGCAAAATCGCTGGATTAGGCTAAGTTATCTTAGAGGAGGTAATTTATGGCTTCGAAAATAATCCAGCGGCGACGCTGCATGGCCCGATCGGTTCGTCCCTTGCCCGTCGCCAAAATCCGTCACCGGAAACGGGTGACGGCGCCGGCCCCAGTCTTGCGGCCCGCGGTGGAAGCCATCGTTCCGCATGTCGAGGAGCGCCCCCGTTACGACTCCAATTCCGCCCTCACATTATATTTGACTGAGATCGGCCAGACGCCATTGGTGTCGATTGAGGACGAAATTGTTTTGGCGGCTAAAATTAAAAAGGGCAACAAAAAGGCGCGCGAACAATTGATCAAAGCGAACTTGCGCCTGGTGGTCAAGATCGCCCGCGACTACGAGTACTATGGCATGCCTTTGCTGGACCTGATCAACGAGGGAAATATAGGTTTGATGAAAGCGGTCGAGCGATTTGACCCAGCCAACGGCGCGAAATTTTCCACCTACGGCTCTTGGTGGATCAAGCAGTCGATCAAGCGGGCGTTGGCCAACCAATCCAAAACGATCCGCCTGCCGGTGCATGTCGTGGACAAAATTGCCCACATCCGCCGCGCCAGCATGAAGCTTCAGGAAATTTTTGGCCGCGAGCCGGACGATGACGAAGTGGCGGCCGAACTCGGCATTTCCGCCAAGCGCGTGCGCCAATACCGAACCGCTGCCGTCGCGCCGATGTCGCTGGACGCCTCCTTGGGCGAGGACGATTCCAACCGCATCTCCGACGTCGTGCAAGACGAACGGGCCGACACGCCTTACCAGCAGTTGGAGGAGAAAACCAATACGAAACTGGTGCGCGACCTCCTGCATAAGCTGGACCCGCGCGAAGCGGCCATCCTCGGCCTGCGTTTTAACCTCAACGGCGAAAACGAGGAAACGCTGGAGGAGATCGGCAAAAAGTTCGGCGTCACCCGCGAGCGCATCCGTCAAATACAAGAAGCCGCGCTGATCAAATTGCGCAAAATGATCGAGAAACTGGAACGGCCATCCCTAAAGAGCCTGTCTGAATAATCAGGAAAATGATTTTGGCGCTGAGATGCGTCATGCCTGTCCGATCGGGCGATGATGAGGGTGCGGCGGCCGTGGGCCACCACGCCAGTGGCGATTCGATCATCAAAACATGTCAGATAGTGTGTGCATCTGAATCCCCTCAATTTGGCGGCTGACGGGGGTTCGGAGATAGATATGTTTGCCGATGCTGGCCCCCTCGGCGTTTGGATATCGCGCACTCTTCACTTCGAGGGATTGCCCCACTTCTTGCAAGGATTTTAGCGTTCCCCACTTGCACTCCCCCATGTCAATCCACCGATCACGACGGATGCCTACCACATCCAACTCGATGTTCTTGTCCCAATAGCGGCCCACATGTTCCCAGATTATTTTGCGTTTGCGGTAATCCTCCATCAGCGACTCCTGGCAGAGCTTCTCAAAGCGCTTGCCGAAATAGGAGTCCAACTGAGGTTGGATGCATTGGGAAAAGACTGTCTGCTCCTGGCCCGGCCGGCAGAGTTGCAGGTTTGGGAAGATAAATCGGAACCAGAAGCAAAGCAGCGGATCAGCAACTTCGTATAAAACTTGTTGAGGGTTGACCTTGCCGGCAACAACGGGATAGGCCTTGGCAATGTAACCGAGCTCCAGCATGGTGTTGAGGTAACCCGCCAGGACCTTGGACTCAATATGGCTTTGCTCGGCCAGCTCTTTTTGGCGCATCCGCTGTTCGGCGAGCCACGTCAATATGGCAAAGTAGCGCGAAGGGTCGCGCAACTCCTCCCGGATGAGGAAATGAGGTTCCAAGGCGAAGAACTTGAGCTCGGAGCAGAACTCTTCAGCAATAGCCTCGTGCAGCGATCGGCCGGGCACAAACCGTTCCAGGTAGGCCGGGACGCCGCCCACAAGGAAGTAAACGCCGGCCCGATCGGTTGCGGAATAGTGAGGAAGCATTAACGCCGCCTCCGGATACGACAGGGGACCCAGTTTAATTTGGTCGCCACGCCGGCCAAAGAGAGGACTTTTTTCCCCAAGGATTTCGCGCTCCATAAAGCCTACATGCGAGCCACAAAGGATGACCATGATGTCCTTACGTTTGGCCCATTCGGTTTCCCAGAGTGCAAGAAGGATGGAAGGCAATTCCGGGGAGGCCTCCGCGGTCCACTGCAGTTCGTCCAGCACAAGGACCAGCTTCCCTTTGTCTTTCCATAGACGGGTGACCGTCTGCAGCGCGCTCTGCCAATCCCGAAAAACGGCGTGCTTGAGCGCCTCATCGGGAAGCCGGAGGCCGGCCGCATCCCTAAAATCCCGGAGTTGCAGTTCGGCCGTGGTGCGCTTCCCCAGGAAATAGATGTTGGGCTTGTCCTTGATGAATTCGTCGATCAAGCGGCTTTTGCCCACCCGGCGGCGGCCGTAAATTGGAATTAGGGCGGAGCGAGCGTCCCGGTAATGCTGCTCCAGAAGCGCAAGTTCAGCCTGGCGGCCAATGAATTTCATGGCCCAAACTTAATGGTCGGTTCTGGAAATGTCAATTCACGAACTGACAGTTCGTGAATTGATACATGAACAAGGGCAGCATCCAGCCCGGCAGGTGGGATGCGCCAAGCGATCCAGTTTGGGGTTGGCGCTCGGGGTGGCGGTGACTCCAGCCAGCACTCCGGAACGGGACAGGGCGCAAACGGTTCCGCGCCAAGTGTTGGGCTGGTTCACTTCGTTGCGCCTTCTGTGGGCGGATGGTGGCGACACCGGCGATGAGTTGACGAATTAAGCCTTCCAGCCTTCGCGCGGTGTAATTTTGAGCCAGCGGTTGAGTTCGGGAAGGTTGGTGACCTTCATCCTTGGGCCATCCCATTCCACCTTTTGCCCTTTGCCCGCGTGTTGGGCGAGATTTCCCAGAAGAACGAACTCGGTCAATTGCGCGCCATATTCAAAAGGAGCGGCCGTTTCCGTCTTGCCCGCGCGGCAGGCGGTGATGAAATCAGTGAAAATATCCTTGGGGCGGGCCAGGATGCGCGGCGGCTGCGGCGTGTCCTTCATTTTTTCCATCGGCAGAATGCGCATGTGCTGGCCGTAAGTGCCGGTATAAATGATGCCTTTGTCTCCGACGTAAAGGGAGCCGCTGTCGCCGGAACTAATATCTTCGTCCGGGTATTGTTTTTCCAACTCCGCGACCAGCGGCGGGAAATTGCGCGCCTCGCCCGTGGCGGCGTGCAGGCTGCCGGTGACTTTGTCGGGCGCGGTGGCGTTGAGGCCCTCATACCAATAAGCCTTGCAGGGCGCCATGCCGGCGCGAGCCGGAATGTCCCAGCGGATCCGACTGCCCAGCGGGTAACGTTCATCGCTCCCGCCACGCACCATTTCTTCCTCCACGCTCTCGGGATGCTCGACTTTTAACGCCCAAAAAACGCCGTCCAAGACATGGCAGCCCATGTTGCCCAGCGAGCCGTTGCCAAAGTCGTACCAGCCGTGCCATTCGTGCGGATGCAGATCGGAGTGGAAATCGCGATAGGGCGCAGGGCCAATCCACGAATCCCAATGCATTCCCGGTGGAACCGGCAACGTGGGCGGACGCGGCCCTTCTCCGCCGTTGGCGCGATTGGTCCAGCTATGCGTTTCGGTGACATTGCCAATCGTGCCCGACCAGATGTATTCGCATAACCGCCGATAGCCGTCCTCGCAATGGCCCTGGTTGCCCATTTGCGTGGCGACTTTGTCAAAATGGTGGGAGGCCTTCCGCAAGGCCCGCGCCTGCGAAATGTCGTGGCAGAGCGGCTTCTCGCAATACACATTGATGCCCCTTTCCATCGCCATCATGGCGACGGTGGAATGGTGATGATTGGGAGTCGTAACAAAAACGGCGTCAATACTTTTTCCCATCTTATCGAACATGACGCGGTAGTCCGTAAAGGCTCGAGTCTTGGAAGTGTCCACGCCTTTTCCTTTCAACCAGCCGGTGGCATGGGCATGCCTCTTCTCATCAGGATCGACAATGGCGGCGAGGTTTTGCTTATGAACGACAATGACCTGCTCCAGATGCGTAGTCCCCCGGCCGCCGCAGCCGACCTGCACGCAGTTGAGAATGTCTGAGGGCGCGCGTGCCCCCCCGATATTCGGAAAAGTCAAAAAAGGAGCTGCCCCGGCGGCGAGGCCGGCGCGTTTGAGGAACGTCCGTCGAGTTAGTTTGGATTGCATAGTTTCAGGATTACTATTGTTTTGACGCGGGGCAAGCGCATTTTGTTCAGCAAGCGCATTTTGGGCGCATTTCACTTTTTTGGATAAGTCCCGTCGGCAAAGTAATGCGTTGGTATTTCGGACTTCTTCGATTGAAGTTGGTCAGAAGTTTGGTCATTGAAATTTGCAACCCGAACGATATTGAGTTTCACGCCTCGGAGATTTTTTCGCGACGCACCGCGCCATGGAATAAAATGACCAAGGCGGAGGCCCAAGGCGTATTAAAAGCTGTTCTCGGAGTGCTGGCATCAAGTTACGATTCGGCTAAAGCTTTTGCGTGTGCGGTTCACAAGCCCTCGTATCCTAATCGGGACCCCATGCAACTCGCATTTGAGGATTTATGCAGCCGTTTTGATCGATATTTATCCAGGTTACACGCATTGGGCGACAGACAGCGTGGAATGATCGTATTGGCTGATGGAATCGCGGCATTCGGGATAAATTTCCTTTATGCGCCGGCCATCCGCTGAATCGCTCCCGATTTCACCTCCCAGCGATGCAAGTCGCGGCCCAGTTCGCGCGGCCAATTTTCTTCGGTGCAAGTCATGAAAACCTGGCTGCGCGAGGCTTGGGCCTGGTTGAGCAAGGGCAAAAATCCCGCTCGCCGGCGGGCATCGAGTTCGCCCATGATGTCGTCGATCAGGAGAATGGGCGGCACGCCATGCACGCCCGCCAAATATTCCGCCTGGGTTATTTTCAGGGCGATGGCGATGGAGCGCTTTTGGCCTTCGCTGGCATATTTGGCGGCCGATTTGCCATCGAGCCGCAAAACTAATTCGTCTCGATGCGGCCCGATGATGGTCGAACGAAATACTTTTTCGCGCGCGCGGTTGCGGGTCAGTTCCAATGCAAAGTCTTCCCGCACCGATGGTTGGTACTCCACGCTCAACTCTTCGGCATCGCGAGCGACGCGGCCATAGGCGGCGCGGGCCAGCGGAAGGATTTGCGGCCACAACTCGTGCCGATATTTCATCAAGGGCCGGCCGGCTTCGATCAATTGATG
>DASRLE010000418.1:0-6504 GCA_035648615.1 Saccharimonadales bacterium (SeqCode)
GATTGAGAAGCGCGACCATGGCGAGGTCACCGCCTTGATCGGCTTGACGACAAATAAGGATCCTAAAATCGCCGCCCGAGACGTTTTTGCCCTTGGCGAATTTGGCGCCGCTGCCGCGGCCGCAGTGCCACCGCTGATGAGAACACTCGAGGACGGCGATCCACAAATGGCAGGCCTGGCGGCGCGCACTCTAGTGTAGTGTCCCGGAAAAGACTAGACATATAAAAATCGTGGATTACGAGGGAAATGGCCCGAACCAACGAAGCCGTCCTCTGATAATATGTCTAGTTAATTGCGAGACACTACACTAGGTTTGATTGGCCCCGCCGCTCGACCGGCGATACCGCGGATTATCTCATTATTGCAAAGCGACAATCCGCAAACTTTGATGTTTTCCATGGAGGCGCTGGGCCGGTTGGGTGAGGACGCCAAGGCAGCCATACCAAAGCTGCTGGAATTGGCGGAAAGTGAAAAGCAGATGGTCGGGGCCATATCGGCCCTTTCATCCATGGGTGACGATGCGATACCCGGATTGATCAATCTCTATCGTCATGGGACAAACAAGCAATATCTGTGGGTGGCGCGGGCGTTTAGGACGCAAGGCGCCAACGCTGCCGCCGCAGTGCCAACCTTGATGGCGGATTTGCAATCGAGCCGATCGCAACGGGTGACAACGGCGGCCTGGACTCTCGGTTACATTGGCGACAAGGCCAAAGCGGCCGTTCCTCGATTGGCCGAGTTGATTCAAGCTGGCGATCCTCAACTCCGAGTCCTCGCCGCCGAGGCTTTGTGGAGGATCGACCAACAAACCAACGCAGTTCTTCGCGTGATGGTCAGTGAGTTGAGCGACTGGTCAAAGAATCCCAATGCGTTACGCGCCCAAACGACTCGGGGATTCTTCAAGCCCAGGGAGGAAACCGCGGCTGAAGTCGTGGGCGAAATCGGACCGGTGGCCAGCGAGGCCATTCCGTTTCTTCAGAAAATGTTGCGCCGCTCATACGACAGCAACAAGGAAGCCGCAGCAGGATCCTTGAAAAAGATCGCCCGACAAAGCCTTTGACTTGCCACAATTGCAGTTCCGGATTTGGTTTGCATTGACGGAGACCGGGGTGTGAGACAAAATTCTGCAATGCGATGCCAATGGCGGACGCCAGCGGGAAAGCGGCGCTGGCGCGCACGCACTCCAAAACCTGCCGGTTCTTCGGCGGCGGCAGTGCGCGCGAAGCGTCTTGGAGTGCGGAATGCCAGTTCCGCTGTGGCCCCGAAACAGGTCTCGCAGTTATTGAAGAATTTTGTCTCACACCCCCGAAACCCGGCGAGTTCATATTTTAGTAGAATGCGACCGATTGCTTCAGCGTTATTATGAAGAAGGCCGGCCAAGACACTCCAAGCGCCGCCTTTTCTCCTACCGTGCTCCATCTGGTTTGTGGCGTCGATCCGCGAGGTGGACTGGCCAGTTACGTGCGCCAAATTAGCGGGCAGAAGGTGGCGGGCGTTGAGCAGCGTGTTTGGCGGCATCGCGATTATCAGGCGGAAAACGACATTTATGTCTGCCAAGGCTGGGCCAGACGGACGGAAATCAACGTGGTCATGGATGTTCTCGGGGCTTTCCTGGATTTTATCCCGCTCTATTTATGGCTGCGCAAGCATCCGTCGGTCATTTTGCATGCGCATACCCGCATGGGGACGGTTTTGGCGGTTCTCATTCGCGCGTTTCGCCGAATTCCGGTCATCGCCCATATTCATGGCCGGTGGCGGCGGAAAAACTTTCATCGTGGGCTGTGGCGCCTCGCCCGCGCCCAAGTCATTTTCAATTCCAAAGGGACTTGCCTTTATTTCGATTGCAACCCCGGCGAAACGGAAGTGCTGATGCCCACCATCCCATGGCCGGAGGCCCCGTTGGAAGGGGCCGGCCGATGCATCTCAGCAAGTTTGATTGTTCCCCATAAAAATGTGCATTTGATCGTTGAAGCCTATAACCACGCCGCTCCTGTTCCGAATAGCACCTTGCAGGTTTACGGCTTTTCCCCTGCATTCGGCGATTCTGCTTATGAGAAACAAGTGGCCGTCCTGGCCCAGCCAAACCCCCATGTCCACCTGCATGACTGGACTTCCCGCTGGACGGACGATTTGGGAGTGAGCGACGTTTTTATTCACGCTTTGCAATGGGAGTCTTTTGGCATTGTCCTGCTCGAGGCCTATTCCAAAGGCTGTCGCATCGTGGCTCCTCATGGCACCTTCCTGGATGACCTCCCTTCGGCGGGAGTTTTCCCCGCAGATTTAACCGTGGAGGACGTGGCCAAAAAAATCGAACTGGCCCAACGGTATCAACCGCCCAAAGACTTTTGGGAGATGCGGCAAAGCGCGGCCCCCTTCTTCTCGATCGAAAACGCGGCGAAGCGGCTCTCTTCCATCTACGCCGCCGCCGCCAGCCGGAACAAATGAGCCTTGCTCGTTTCGCCGTGAGTGATTCAAAGCTGTTCTTTCTTTTTTGCCGTTCACTGCTACAAAATATCGCCCATGATTGTGCCCCACTCGCCAGCGGACGCGACAACAACGAATGATATTTCATGCCTGGCGGTCGTGGTGCCCGTTTTCAATGAGGAAAAGACCATCGCCAATGTGATCCAGACGGTGGCCGTCCAACCCCTGGTGCGGGAAATCATTATCGTGGACGACGCTTCGGGTGATAATACCTGGCAGGCCCTCCAATCGGTGGCCGCGTCCGATTCGCGAGTGCGCCTCTTCCGGCATGACGTAAACCAAGGCAAAGGCGCGGCCCTCCGGACCGGTTTTTCCAAAGTGACGGCTCCGCTCGTGGTGGTGCAGGACGCCGACCTCGAGTACGATCCCTGCGAGTACGGCCTCTTGTGCAAGCCGATTTTGCAGAATAAAGCGGACGTGGTCTTTGGCTCGCGCTTTCTGGGAGGCGGGGCGCACCGCGTGCTCTATTACTGGCATTCCTTCGGGAACAAACTCCTGACCACCCTTTCCAATATGGCGACGAACCTCAACCTGACGGACATGGAAAGCGGCTACAAGGTTTTCCGGCGGGAGGTTATTCAACAAGTCAGCATTGAGGAAAATCGGTTCGGCTTCGAGCCGGAAATCGTGGCGAAGGTCAGTAAAATGAACATCCGAATATACGAAGTTTCCATTTCCTATAATGGCCGCACTTACGCCGAAGGCAAAAAAATCGGCTGGCGCGACGGCGTCAGCGCCTTGCGATGCGTCTTCAAGTATAATTTCTTGCGCTAATGAAAGAACGCCGGAACGGCGCGGCTCCAAGGCGATCTCCCCCGTCCATTGGCGCCTTCAGTTGCCGCCGAGATGGCGAAGCCAGCCCGCGTTTTGCGAGTATTGACTGTATGCCTGATCGCCTAAAGTTTCGCGCGCGGCCCGTTCTGTCTCAGCTTCGATGGCTTTAAGCGCGGCGTCGAGCCGATCGGGTGGAATGTCTTTGTCGGCCAGAAGCTGGCGCTTTTCGTCCTCAGCCGTTTGCCGCATGTCAAGAATCGTTTGCCCAGTCTCGGAGGGCAGATCGAAGCGTTCGGACAGCACACTGAGGTTCTGATATTCGGGGTCCTGGGCGCGATCCAAGGCGGCGGCGCGGTCGGGCGGGAGCTGGCTTTTAAAAGCGCTTAACATGTTTTGTTCGTCGGCGGCCTTGGCGGCGCGCACGGTGGGATCGCTCATGTCTTCGTAAGCGTAGGCGGAATCAATGGCCTCCTGCCGCTGAAACATATCGCGAAACTCGCCTTCGGTCGGGTTGAAGCCAATCAACTCCTTGCGCAAACGATCGGCGCTGGGCGACAGGCTCAGTTGGTATTCATCCTTTTCCTGCGAAGTGAGAAGACCGGACAAAGCGGCCTCCTGGTCCTGGTCGATCTGGCGCAATTTCTCGAGGTCCGACGGCGAATATTTTCCGTCGGTCAGTTGCGAGGTGATGCGTTCGCGCTGGCCTTCAAATTGATCGCGCAAGGCCAGGAGTTGCGCGCGCTTGTCGTCGGCAAGAAAAGCCAGGCGCTGGTTGTCCTGATCGGTATCGACAAAATATTTATTGACTTCGCGCTCGTAATTGACCCCGAGCAATTCGCGCAGGACGGCCGGCAGTTCCTTGTCGATGGCCGCCAGTTGTTTCTCGCGCTCTATCAGTTGGGATTGCTTGAGTTTGCGCTTTTCGTCGGTCTCCCAGAATTTAAAGGCGCGGCCATTGTTGTAATATTGGCCGCGGCGTTGGGCATAGAGCCGCATCACGTCGGTCATAATGATGTCTTTGAGCGTGCTTTCGGGACAGCCAATGGCGCGGAGATTGGCAATGTATTGGCGGTAATCGGTCGATTCGAGCTGGCTCCAACGAAAAGCGTTCGTCTGATAAACCACGGATGACTGGCCTTGGGCATAAGCGTTGGCCTTGGCTTTCCACGAGGCCAACTCCACTGCGGCGGACTGCTGGTCCTGGACAGTTTGGACGCTCCAATGCTGGCTGAAATAAAGATAGCCCGCCGCCAAAACGGCCGCGTTGAACAAACATAGAATGACAACAAACCGCGTCTTCATGGCGGCAGCCGTCCTTTATTTGTCCGTGGTGAGACGGAAAATAATTTCGTTGTGATACACTTCACCGGGCTTGAGTTCGACGGTGGGAAAGTTCGGCTGGTTGGGACTGTCCGGGAAATGTTGCGGCTCCATCGCGAAGGCGTTGCGGAATTGATAGGTCTGGCCGTTTTTTCCCACAATCGTGCCATCGAGGAAATTGCCGCTGTAAAATTGCAGGCCCGGCGACGTGGAGAGCACTTCCAGGACACGGCCGCTGCTGGGGTCGGTCACGCGCGCAATGAGGTCAAGATGGCCCATGGGATGGTTGAGCACGTAGTTATGGTCGTAGCCATTGCCAAATTTAAGCTGTGGGTCGTCCTGCCCGATGCGCTCCCCGATGGCGGTCGGCTGTCGGAAATCAAACGGCGTGCCTTCGACGGGTTTCAATTCCCCGGTCGGAATCAGGGTCGCGTCCACCGGGGTGAATTTATCGGCGTCGATGAAAACTTTATGGCTCAGAACATCGCCATGGCCCGCCAGGTTGAAATACGAATGCTGCGTTAAATTGAGGACGGTATCTTTATCCGTCGTGGCGAGGTACTGAACGTCCAGACCGTTGTCGGGCATCAAGGTGTAAACGACTTTGACATTCAAGTTCCCCGGATAACCTTCCTCCCCGTCTTTGCTCAAATAGCTTAGGACCAGGGATGAACCATCCACCTTCGCGTTCCAGACCACTTTGTCAAAGCCTTTGGTCCCGCCGTGCAAGGCATTGGGATAGTTATTGGTCACCAAAGTATAAGCGACGCCGTCCAGGGTAAATTTACCCTTGGCAATACGATTGCCGTAACGGCCAATCAACGCGCCGAAATAGGGACTGTTGGTCAGGTAGCCGTCCAAAGTATCATAGCCCAAAACAACATCACCCATCTTGCCATCGCGGTCCGGGCCCTTGAAAGAAACGAGAATTCCGCCGTAAGTGCAAATCCGCGCCTCCACGCCATTGGCGTTGCGCAAAGTATAAATCTCGACCGGTGTGCCATCCAGGGCATGGCCAAAGGGCGCTTTGGTGATCGCGCCCGAGGAAGAACCATGAGAGGCACAGCCAGCCATAAAAATGCCCATCAAACCCGCAATGGGGAAGGAGAGTTTAACAAGAACGTCGTGCATCCCTCATCATTTAACGAACGCACGAAATTTATCAAACCCAATTTTCGCCGCCCCAAAATCAAGAACGAAAATGGAGCGGGCTGCTTTGCGGCATTTCGTGGGCGCAGGGCTGATTGATGGGCGCATCGGGCACGCGCGTGTTGGCTGCGGTCAAATTCTTGGACAATAAATACGCTTCCACCTCTTCGCCGCTGATGTCCGGCAGCATGGCGCCGTTAATCTCGACGCAGGGGCTGAGCATCTGGCCGCTTTTCTGGATCATTTCCTGGCGTTGCGCCGGGTCATTGATGATGTCGCGGTCTTCAAAAGGAATATCATACTTGCGCAGGACGGCGCGAACCCCCTGGCTCCAGCCGCAAGAAGGTTTCAAATAAGCAATTACGTTCGGTTTATCCATGAACATAAGCTGCCACAGATAGGGAGATTGGCAACGGCTAAAATTTGCTTTAGAACTGCGCCATGCCGCGCATCCTGATCGCTCCCGATAAATTCAAGGGCACGCTCACCGCCCAAGCCGCCGCCTCAGCCATCGCGGCGGGATGGAAGAAAGGCCGCCCGGCGGACGTCCTCGAACTCTTGCCGATGAGCGACGGCGGGGACGGCTTCGGCGCGGTGCTGGGGGAATTGCTCGAGGCGCGCACCCGGCGCACTTTGACCGTGGACGCCGCCCACCGCCCGTTGCGCAGCCGGTGGTGGTGGGAAGAGCGCAGCAAAACGGCCATCATTGAATCGGCTGGAATCATCGGGCTGGCCATGCTGCCGTTGCGGAAATTTCACCCCTTCCAACTGGATAGC
>DASRLE010000419.1:0-6940 GCA_035648615.1 Saccharimonadales bacterium (SeqCode)
AGCGGCGCGGTCCACCGGCACTAGTGTAGTGTCTCGCAATTAACTAGACATATTATCAGAGGACGGCTTCGTTGGTTCGGGCCATTTCCCTCGTAATCCACGATTTTTATATGTCTAGTCATTTCCGGGACACTACACTAGCGTGCAACGATTGTTCGATAATTTTGTCACTCATGTTATCGCCGAACGGCAAGCGGAGGCCCACTTTCGCATCCGCCAGAAACGCGGCAATGCGGCGCGCGGCAAAAAACTTCTGGCCGAAATTCGCCGGCGCATCGCGGCCCAAGTAAAAAAATAACGGTCTCGGCGGGCGGACTCATCCTCCTGTGTCGCTCCCGCCCCGGAGCTAGACAGATCGCCCAAGCCGGGGCACATTGCCTCATTCAGTGATTCGATTTGAATGCCAGCATGAGTTTGCGTTTCCGCCGGAGGCGGTCTGGTCCTGCGTGAGCAAAACCGACTGGCTGAATCGCTCGCTGGGCCTTCCTCCTGTCAAATATACCATCGAACCGCAGCCCGAGGGGGGCAGTTCGATCATGGCTGAGGCGAAGTATCCTTTCGGCAATATGCGCTGGCGCGAGTTTCCCTTTGAATGGCTGGAGCCGGAATTTTATCGCGTCCGCCGGGTCTTTGAAGCCGGCCCATTCAGAGAGACCCGGATGGGAATGGATTTGCACTCTCTGCCCGAGAGGCGGACGCGGGTTCTCAGCTATGTTGACATTGCTCCGCGGGGTTTTATAGGCAATGCCCTGGCCAAACTTTTCCTCGGGCCAAAGATGAAACGGGACATGGCCCAAATCCTGGCCCAAGCCGAAGAATATCTGCGCGGCAAGGTTCCCGTCGTTTTTCCGCGCATGCCCACCCAGCCGGTCAATGAAATGGCGCTGCGGACTGGGTTGGAAAAATTGGCGGGATCACAGCCGCATGAGTTGATCGAAAAACTGGAAGCATTTCTGCGCCATTCGCCCGACGTGGAAATGACGCACATCCGCTCTTTCGCCGTCGCCCGGCAATGGAACCAGGATCCGTGGAGCGTATTGAGTTTGTTTCTGCATGCCACTCGTTGCGGATTGCTCAATTTAAGGTGGGAAGTGCTCTGCCCGAACTGCCGCTCCAGCCGCGAGACCCCGGCGGAGTCGCTGGCCCAGGTCAAGCGCACCAGCCATTGCGATGTCTGCCAGATCGAATACGACGCGGAATTCGACAAATCGGTCGAGTTGAAATTCGCCGTCAATCGCGCCATTCGCCCCTGCGAGGACCAGACGTTTTGCCTGGCCGGACCCGGGGGCAAACCCCACATCGTCTGTCAAGTATGGCTTGAGCCGGGTGAAGATCGGCGGGCCCGGCTGCCCGGCTTGACCCGCCCGCTCCGGCTGCGTTCCATGCAAGTCAAGGAGCCATTGGCCTGGCCGCCGCCCGAGGCGGTGTCGAACAGAACGACCTTCTCCATTTCCTCCCCGGCGGCGGGATTTGTGGTCAAGAAGGACAAGGAAAAGGACAAAGGCGTTCCGCCCGGAGGAGCGAGGTTGAACAATCCCAACTCATTTCCGATTCTCTTGAGTTGGCAGCAAACGGAGTGGAGCGCGGATATTTTGACCGCCGCGCGCGCCACCAACTGGCAGGAATTCCGCGATTTATTTGTCCGCGAAGTCATCTCGCCCAACGAGCAGGTGACGGCGGGCGCTCAAGTGATTCTCTTTACCGATCTGCGCGGCTCGACCGCCATGTATCACGGCATGGGTGACGCGGCGGCCTACGCGCGGGTGCGGGACCACTTCGCCATATTGACCGAAGTGATCCGCGCGCAGCACGGCACGGTTGTCAAGACGATTGGAGATGCGGTCATGGCGGCCTTCAGCCGGGTGGACGAAGCGCTGGCGGCGGTGCGCAATGGGGCCCGGCAGCTCGCGGGCGGCCCGGCCCAGCCTCTGGTGCTCAAATGCAGCCTTCACGTCGGCCCGTGTTTGGCCGTCAATGCCAATGACAAGCTGGATTTCTTCGGCACCACCGTCAATGTGGCCGCGCGCATGGTGGAATGTTGCGAAGGGGGCGACTTGATTGTTTCGGACGAACTTTATCAACGGCCCGAAACAGCCGAGTTTATTGCAAAATGGGGTTATCGCCCCGAGGCGCTGGAAATCCGCCATCGCGGGATCGACTCACCGCACCGGATATGGAGAATCAAACTCTGATCAGGGTTAGTTCAAGCGTTGACCCCAGATAACCTGGCCGCTCCGGTGAAAAAACCGTCCATGAAAAAACTGCTTTTCATACTTGGCCAATTGTTTGTTCAATTTCTTAACGTCGACGTTCTGGGGAACGATATAGGCGGCCCAAGCGGGGCGGTGCGGCATTTTGCCGATGGCTTCAAAAAGCGCTTTGCCGCCCGCAGTGCTGAAAGCGCACTCCAGCGAATTTTCGGCGGCCGCCTTTAATCCGGTTTCCCATTCGTCCATGGTCAGAAAATTGTTGATCGGAGCCAATTCGCCCGACATCTGACCCGAGTATTTGTCATACTGGCCCAAGTAATGGTGGGAAAGATTGATGGCCATGGTCAGGCCCATCATCTGGTTGAAGAACCCGCTTTGATCGTTCATGACGTCGCGCTGCCAATAGCGGGGATTGTCAATATCGGGAAGCTCGGGCGGATTTTCGTCGGAACCTTGTTCCAAGCTGCTCACATATTTGTCAAAATAGCCCCGCTTGACCTGATCAATCGCCTTGGCATGGGCGATACGGTCCATCAAGACAACGAAACCGACCGAGACGGAAACTTGGCCCAGGTTATCATTCTCGGTCGGCGTCATTTTGGGCGCATCCATCGGCAGCAACCGGACGGGCGTGGGTTCCAGCGATTGCTGGTATTTGGCGTCGAGCGAATCGTAAAGGGCGTTGCCAATCTTCATCGCCATCTTGAGATCGTCGGGGTAGGCGCGCGGGGTTGAATTGGCCCCGGCGGACGTTTGAATCACAAAGGACAACCCCGCCGCCGCCGTAATGGCCAGAAAACGTATGCTCATAATTTATTGGGGAAGACTGGCGGCAACTTATTTACTTCAGATCGCTGGGAAGCCGTCCCGTGAACTCCTTGGGCCGAGCGGATGCAATTTTTATGCCATCTGCTGGCGAAACATCCTTCTCCTCGCAAAAAGCTGCTCGAAAGCAACCCGAGTGTCCCATTTTTAGTCAATAGAAAGGAGGAACCGGACAAATTTTGGAAACGGCCCGCCGCCAAGAAATAAGAAGTTGCGAATTTACAACTGAGACTCATCGAACGTACATTCTCGGCCATACAAGCCCTTGAGCCGGAAATGGGTTGGACATCCAAAATCAACGAAAATTCGCGAAATGGAAAAAGCCCGGATTATAGCCCAAATCGTGGCCAGTCTCAGCGAAAGTTTGGCCGTCCTGGAGAAGGCCGCCCGCGCTTCCCACGCAGAGGCGACTCACGAAAGCAGCAAGGCGGAAAGCAAATACGACACTCGCGGCCTGGAAGCGGCTTACCTGGCAGGCGGCCAGGCGCGGCAGGTGAAGGAAATTCTGGACTCGATCAAACTTTATCAGGCATTGCCGCTGAAGAATTTTGCCCCGGGCGAACCCGTTGACCTTGGGTCCCTGGTGGAATTGGATGCAGGAGGGGCGCGTTCCCTTTATTTTATTGGACCGAAGAATGGCGGCTTGGAGATCAAATGTCAGCGGCAGGAAATCACCGTGATTACGCCCCCGTCCCCGTTGGGCCAAAACCTGATGGGCAAGCAAGCGGGCCAGCGTTGGACAGCCAAGCTGGGCGGCTCGAACGTGAAATACCACATCGTGTCGATGACGTGAAGCGCACGAAATGGATTGCCAGTCTGAGGATTT
The DNA here is from genome assembly GCA_035648615.1 of Saccharimonadales bacterium (SeqCode). GTDB lineage: Bacteria > Verrucomicrobiota > Verrucomicrobiia > Limisphaerales > Palsa-1400 > DASRLE01. The sequence continues at coordinate 3,862 of DASRLE010000419.1, forward strand.
TCCCCAAGGGTCTTCCCAGTGCAAATCGTCACCCGTATCGGCACCATGCAGCGGCTCGCCCGGCAATGGCAGCGCGCCTCGATCCAAATTGCTTTCGTGCCCACGATGGGCTATCTGCATCGCGGCCATATAAGTTTGGCGGAACGGGCGCGACGAGCGGCGGGACGGGATGGAAAAGTCGTGCTGAGCATCTATGTCAATCCGACGCAATTTGCGGCCGGGGAGGATTTGTCCAGCTATCCGCGCGACCTGGCCAATGATAAAAAACTTTGCCGCGTGGCGGGTGTTGATGCTCTCTTTGTGCCGGGCGACCGGGAGATGTATCCGGCCGGCTTCAGCACTTATGTGATGGAGGAAATTTTGGCGCAAGGCATGGAAGGCGCGGCGCGCCCGTCTCATTTTCGCGGAGTGGCGACGGTCGTAGCGAAATTGTTTCACATTGTTTTGCCGGACGCGGCGGTTTTCGGGGCCAAGGATTTCCAACAAGCCGCCATCATGCGCCGCATGAGCCGCGATTTAAATTTCCCCGTGAAAATCATCACCGCTCCCACCGTGCGCGAGCCGGATGGATTGGCCTTGAGTTCGCGCAATAAATATCTTTCGCCCGCCCAGCGCCGCCAGGCTACCGTTCTTTGGCGGGCCATTCAACACGCCCGGAACCGCGCCGGCCAGACGACCGAAAGTAACTTGCGCAAAGAGCTCCATCGGCTGATCAAGAACGAACCGGAGGCACGCCTGGATTACCTGGAATTTTTTGATCCGGCCACCCTGGAACCCGCGAAGGAACTTACAAAAGGCGCCCAAATGGCCCTGGCGGTTTTCATCGGGCGCACGAGGTTGATTGATAATGGGACGCTATGACACAACGCAATTTTGATTTTCTGGTTCTCGGCAGCGGCATCGCGGGGCTTTCCTTTGCGTTGAAAGTTGCGCCGTTGGGGCGGGTCGCCATTGTCACTAAGAAATCCAGCGCGGAGTCAAACACAAATTACGCCCAGGGCGGCATCGCCGCCGTGACCAGCAAGGAAGATTCCGTCGAGATTCATGTGCGCGACACCCTGGAATCCGGCGCAGGCCTCTGCCATGAGGACGTGGTGCGCACCATCGTGCAGGAAGGACCGGCCCGCATTGCCGAATTGATCGAACTCGGCATGAAGTTCTCCGAGCGTGAAATTAATGGCGCGCGCGAGCTGGATCTCGGACGCGAAGGCGGACATTCCAAGCGCCGCATTCTCCACGCCAAGGATGTGACGGGACGAGAAATTGAACGGGCGTTGCTCAATGCCATCGCGGCCCAGCCCAATATCGAGATCTTCGAGAATCACTTTGCCATCGACTTGATTACCCGCCATAAGCTCGAAGGCGAGGCCGGCGGCGAACCTCCGACCAATCGCTGCCTCGGCGCGTATGTCCTGGATAAAAACGCCGCGGTCGTGGAAACATTCGCAGCCCGTTCCGTCCTTCTGGCCACCGGAGGCTGCGGCAAAGTTTATCTTTACACGACCAACCCGGACATTGCCACAGGCGACGGCGTGGCCATGGCCTATCGGGCGGGCGCGGCCATTGCCAATATGGAATTTGTCCAGTTTCACCCGACTTGCCTGTTTCATCCCAAGGCCAAGTCGTTCTTAATCAGTGAAGCGGTGCGGGGAGAAGGCGGCGTTTTGAAAACGAGCGACGGCGTCGCGTTCATGGATAAGTATCATCCGCTCAAATCGCTCGCGCCGCGCGACATCGTGGCCAGGGCCATCGACAACGAAATGAAACGCAGCGGGGCCGATCATGTTCTGCTTGACATCACCCACAAGCCGGCCGCTTTCATCATCGAACGATTTCCGAATATCTACGCCACCTGCCTGAAATTTGGGATTGATATTACCAAGGAGCCGATTCCGGTCGTTCCCGCGGCGCATTATCAATGCGGCGGAGTGCTGACGAACATCGACGGTCAAACAGAGATTCCCGGCCTCTATGCTGTCGGCGAAGTGGCCTGTACCGGATTGCACGGGGCCAACCGCCTGGCCAGCAATTCACTCTTGGAAGCGCTGGTCTGCGCGCATCGCGCCGCGCAACGCTTGCGCCAATCGCCCGATCCCGTCCTCACCGTCCCTATTCCACCCTGGCAATCGGGCAGCGCGCAGGACCTCGATGAATTGGTGGTGATCAATCACAACTGGGACGAGATTCGCCGCATGATGTGGGACTACGTCGGCATCGTCCGCACCAACAAACGGCTGCAACGGGCGCGAAGCCGCATCGCCAATTTGCAGGAGGAGATCCAGGACTACTACTGGGATTTTACCGTCAACAGCGACCTGCTGGAGTTGCGCAATATCGCCACCGTTGCCGAATTGATCATCCATTCCGCCTTGCAGCGTCCCGAAAGCCGGGGACTCAATTATAATCTCGATTATCCCGAGCCAGACCCGGCTTGGGCGCAACGCGACAGTATTTTGCGGAAGAAAATTTAGCGCAAATCTTCGACAGCGAGCCTCAACGTCCCACTCCCTCCCCGGGACATCCCGTCTCCACTGGAACGGTTCGTGCTAAAGGGTGTCACAGACAACCGGCATCGCCGGAGCAGACGCGACCCTTGGTGACACATGAAAACTAAAAATATCGACATTGGCGAATACCGTGGCGCAAAGAAGCCCACTCAAATCCTGTCAAACAATTTTCTCTCAGTGAGACGAGGTTTCAGCCTCGGGATCTTGCTGCTTCTCCTCGCCGCCTTTACCCAGAAAGGCATGTCCTTCAGCGTTTTATATACCTTTACCGGCCAGGACGACGGCGGTAATTCCGCAGGATTGACGCTGAGTAGCAACGGCTATTTCTATGGAACCACCGTCAATGGCGGGACAAATGATTGGGGCGCGATTTATCGAATGAGTTCCACGGGCACAATTACGCCTCTCTACTCCTTTATCAACACGCCGAGCCACGATGGCGCAAATCCCTACGCTGGCCTGTTTCTGGGCACCAATGGCAATTTCTTCGGCACAGCCCAAATCGGCGGAACCAATAATAGCGGGACGATTTTCCAGGTTACGCCCAATGGCGGGCTGTCAAGCCTCTATTC
>DASRLE010000420.1:0-2522 GCA_035648615.1 Saccharimonadales bacterium (SeqCode)
GATTTTTTTTCCTTTGGTGGACATCTGGGTCACTTTGGTGTTGAGGCGCAGTTCGCGAAAATTCTTTTCGGCGTATTTCAGAATGGGCCGAACGAGGTCCGCGTCCGCGCCCGCGAGGATGGCCGGCAACGCTTCGACCACGACGACTTTGCTGCCGAGGTTGGCATAAACACTGCCCAGTTCCATACCGATATATCCGCCGCCAATGACGAGCAGTTCCTCGGGGATTTCTTCGATTTCAAGCGCCTCGGTCGAAGTCATGACGCGGGGATTGCCTAAATCAAAGGCCTTGGGCACCGCTGACTTGGAACCAACCGCAACGATGGCTTTATCGAAGGTCACCAGTTGCTGGCCTTCGGGCGTTTCGACGCGCAGCGATTGCGACCCTTCGAAGTAGCCGCGGCCAATGAGAACTTGCACGCCGCGCTTTTTGGCCAGGAAGGCGACGCCGCCGGAAAGTTTATCGACGATGGAATTTTTCCAGGCGCGGAGCTTGTCAATATCGATTTGCGGAGCGCCGAAGGTGATGCCGCGATGGGCGGATTCCTGCGCCTCGAAGATCATTTTCGAAGCGTGCAGGAGGGCCTTGGAAGGGATGCAGCCGCGATTGAGACAAACGCCGCCCAGCTTTTTATCCTGCTCGATGAGCAAAACTTTCTTGCCAAGGTCGGCGGCGTAAAAAGCGGCGGCGTAGCCTCCGGGACCAGCGCCCAAAACAACGATCTCAGTATGAATAGGATCCACGATTAGTATTTGTTAAATTAAGTTCAGCCCTGGCCCAATTGTTTTTCGTCAAATTTCTCGAAGCCTTGCACCAGGTCGAGGACGAAACGCACCGCCGCGCCGCCGTCGATCACCCGATGATCATAGGAGAGCGCGAGCGGCAGCATGAGGCGCGGCTCGATTTTTCCCTCGCGCACGACCGCTTTCAACGCGCCACGTCCCAAGCCGAGGATGGCCGTTTCGGGCAGGTTGATGATCGGGGTGAAATGACCGCCGCCAATGCCCCCTTGATTGGAAATGGTAAAGGTGCCGCCTTGCAGTTCATCGAGAGAAATTTTGCGGTCGCGCGTTTTGGCGGCGAGATCGTTGATTTCCTTGGAAAGAGTGACGAGGTCTTTTTTGTCGGCATCGCGCAACACCGGCACGATCAAGCCCTGCTCAGTATCGACGGCGAGGCCGATGTGGAAATATTCCTTATAGATGACTTCGCCGGCGGCAGTGTCAATACTAGTATTGAACACCGGGTGCTTCTTCAGCGCGTCCGCCACGATTTTGACCACGAAGGAAGTCAGAGTCAGGCGCGCTCCTTTTTTCTCGAAGGCCGGGGCGTGTTTTTTGCGCAGTTCGTTGAGGGCGGTGATGTCGGCCTCCTCAAATTGGGTGACACGCGGGACGGAATTCCAGCTTTCGCCCATGCGCTGGGCGATGACCTTGCGCAACGGAGTCATGGGCCGCTTGGCGATCTGGCCCCATTTGGAAAAGTCGATTTGTTCGGGCGCGGCTTTGGCCGGGGCGCCGCCTGGGCCTCCCGGCCGGGGCGCTTGGGATGCGCGTTGCAGACGCTGAACATAGGTCCGCACATCGGCCATCATGATGCGTCCGCCTTTTTCGCTGCCGCGCACTTTTCGAAGATCGATCCCCAGCTCGCGGGCCATGCGGCGGATGGTCGGCGAGGAGGCCGGCTCGGGGCCGCTGGCCGGTTCATCCGCAGGGATGTCTTCCTCTGGCGCAGGCTCTGCGGGTGCGGGCGCGGAACGCGGCGATGGCGCAGCGCCAGAAGCGGCCGGTTTCGATTTGGCCTCAGCCGGTTTGGGCGCCGGGGCCGCGCCGGCTTCGAGAGACAAAATGGCTTGGCCGACAGAAATTTTATCGCCGACGGCGACGAGTATTTTGGTGACTTTGCCGGCGGCGGAGGCCGGGACAGGGGCAACGGCTTTGCCCGTTTCCAGTTCGATGATCCCCTGCCCTTTTTGAATTTGGCCGCCTTCTTTGACTAAAATGCTGACGACACTGCCGGAGTCAACGCCTTCGCCCAGCGGAGGTAATTTCAGATCCATATAAATTGATTAAAACGCGACGATTTGAGGAAACCGCTTTTCGGGGTCCACATTCAAGTCTTCAATAGCCCGGGAAACCGTCTCGCGCTCGATCTCGCCGCGTTGCGCAAGCGAGTGGAGGGTGGCGACGACCGTGCATTCGGCATCGACTTCAAAGAACCGGCGCAGGCGCGGGCGGGTGTCGCTGCGGCCAAACCCATCGGTCCCCAAAGTGGTCAAACCGCCCGGCACCCATTTGGCAATCTGGTCAGGGACGATTTTCATGTAATCCGAAACGGCGATGAAGGGGCCTTTTTCCGTTTCCAGGATTTTATGGATGAACGGCTGGCGCGGTTTTTCGAGGGGATGAAGCATGTTCCACCGTTCGGCCAGCAACGCTTCGTTGCGCAGGTTTTTGTAACTGGTCGCGCTCCAGACATCCGCCGAGACGTCGTAACGTTCCGCCAGGATTTCCTGCGCTTT
>DASRLE010000421.1:0-8767 GCA_035648615.1 Saccharimonadales bacterium (SeqCode)
GATTTGCTCCGGCAATTGAATGGCCGCGCGGTCGATGGAAAAATTTTAAAAACCGCCGGGGCGCGCGTGGTCGAGATTCCAATGTCGCCCGGCGAGAAGTTCTTCCAGCTTTTCTGGCAGCCGGAGGTGATGATGCTGCTGATGCTGGCGGCGATTTATGGAATCATCGCCGAGATCAGCCATCCGGGCGCGATTTTTCCGGGCGTGGCGGGCGCGCTGGCTTTGATTCTTATGCTTTACATGTCGGCCACTTTGCCGATGAGCGCGGCGGGGGTGGCTCTGATTCTTTTGGCGCTGGCGCTGTTCATCATCGACGTTTATGCGCCGACGCATGGCGTTTTGACCGGCGGAGGCATTCTTGCTTTTTTCCTGGGCGTGCTCATGCTGTTCAATCACGCGCCGGACGGCTATCATTTGCCGATGAGTTGGATCGTTTCGGGAACGCTGGTCACGGCGGCGTTTTTCGTGCTCTTTGTCAGCAAAGGGATCCGCGCCCAATTCTGGCCCAAACGCAGCGGCGTGGAAATGATGCTGGGCCAAACCGTCCATGCCATGTCGCGCATCGACTCGCACGGCGGACGGGTGTTTATCGAGGGAGAAAATTGGCATGCGGTCAGCGACCTGCCCATCGAGGCCGGACAGCCGGTGGAAGTCGCGGCGATTCATGGACTGACTTTGACAGTGAAACCGAAACAAATTAGAAATTATGGACCCACAATCAATTGAGCATCTCGTCGGCGGCGGACTCGCCATTATTATCCCCGTCCTCATCGCGCTGGTGGTGGTCCTTCCGCAAGCCGTCCGCATTCTGCGCGAGTATGAACGCGGGGTGGTTTTCCGCCTGGGCAAGTTGATGGACGCCAAAGGGCCCGGCGTGGTCTTTCTTATTCCGATTGTTGACAAAATGGTGAAAATGGATTTGCGGGTTGTGACCATCGACGTTTCCAAACAGGAAATCATGACCCGGGACAACGTGCCCGCCACGGTGGACGCGGTGGTTTATTTCCGCGTGGTGGCCCCGACAGATGCGGTCACCAAGGTGGAAAATTTCTGGAAGGCGACCTCGCTGATCTCGCAGACGACCTTGCGCAGCGTGCTCGGACAGGCATCGCTGGACGACCTGCTTTCGCAGCGCGACATCATCAACCAGAAATTGCAGGAGATCATCGACCGCCAGACCGAGCCGTGGGGAATCAAGGTGACATCGGTGGAAATCAAGGACGTATCGCTGCCCGACAGCATGAAGCGCGCGATGGCCAAACAGGCCGAGGCGGAACGCGAACGGCGGGCGAAAGTCGTCAATGCCGAAGGCGAATTTCAAGCCGCCGAAAAAATGGTGCAAGCGGCCGCCATGATCGCCAAAGAACCCATTGCGCTGCAATTGCGCTATCTCCAGACCATGCGCGAAATGGCCAGCGAGCACAACACGACGACGTTCCTGCCGTTGCCGATAGATTTGTTCAGCGCGTTTCTGAAGAAGTAAGGAAGCGGGCGTGCGCTTTCAGTTAAAGACCCTGTTGATTTTTCTGGCGCCGCTGGCGCTTGCGGTTATAGCCGCCTACATCCAATGGGCGGTCTGGGGTTTGCCGGCGATTCCACCCGGTGCGCAACCGGCGGCGGCGGGAATGCCGCAGGGTATTCCAGGTTGGCTGCGCCTGGCGCATTACATTAACTTTCTATTCTTGACGTTGCTCATTCGCAGCGGCCTGCAGATTTTGATGGACCATCCCCGGCTGTATTGGAATCTCCACTGCACGCCAGGCACGGAGTGGTTGCGCTTGACGCCCGTCAAAGGGCCCAAGGGCCCTCTCTGGACGGCCAAGGATGATTCGCGCTATCTGTCGCCGTGGGTCGGCTTGCCTGGGCGGCGGCATACCGTGGGCATGGCGCGGCACTGGCACTTTTTGACCGCGCTGTTTTGGATGGTGAATGGAGTGGTGTTCGTCGCGTTGCTCTTGAGCGGCCACCAGTGGAAAAGGCTCGTGCCAACGTCCTGGCACATTATTCCGGACGCTTGGGCGATCTTCGTTCATTACTCGACCTTTCACATGCCGCAGGAACCAAACGGGTTCTTTCGTTACAACGCGCTACAGCAACTGACCTATTTCGGGGTCGTGTTTGTGTTGGCGCCGCTGGCCATCATCAGCGGCCCTTCGATGTCGCCCGCCATGACCAATCGCTACAAAGCGTATCCCAAACTTCCCGGCAACCGGCAAATTGGCCGCTCGCTGCATTTCCTGGTCATGTGCGCGTTTGTGATTTTTATCGTGATGCATGTGGGGTTGGTAGTCGTCACCGGGTTTGCCCGGAACATGAACCACATCGTCGTTGGCACGGATAATACGCGGTCGATGGGGTTGTATCTCGGCTTGGTTGGCATTGCGGTGGTTGTGGGGGTCAATGCGCTGGCCTATTGGGCCGCATGGAAACGTCCCCGAACCGTCCAGCACGCCGCCAAAGCCGTCGTCACACCGATGATGAATCTGCTGCTCAATCATGCTTCCCCTCAAGCCGAGTTCCGTCGCGAAGAAATCTCGCCGTATTTTTGGGCTAATGGAAAAATGCCGGCGTGCGAGGAATGGAAAAATCTGGCCGCGGGCGGGTTCAAGAATTACCGGCTCAAAGTATCCGGCCTGGTGGAGAATGCGGTTGAACTATCCCTCGAGGATCTTCGCGCCCTGGGGACCAAAGGGCAAATCACGCTGCACCATTGCATCCAAGGCTGGTCTGGTATTGCGGAGTGGGGCGGTTTGCCGTTGACCGATTTAATCAAATTGGTGCGTCCGAAACCCGAAGCGAAGGCGGTCGTCTTTTATTCCTTCGGCGAGGGCGGGGAAGGCGGCCAGTATTACGACACCCTTTCGATGGAGAACGCCACGCATCCTTTGACTTTGCTGGCCTACGAAATGAATTCCCAGCCATTGACCGAACTGCACGGAGCGCCGTTACGGTTGCGGGTGGAAAATCAACTCGGTTTCAAAATGGTCAAATGGATCCAGGCGATTGAATTCGTGGAAACCACCAGCACGATTCAGCAGGGAGAAGGCGGCTATGCCGAAGACCGCGAATACTTCGGCGAGTTGGCAAACATTTGATCTTTGACATCGATGGCCTCCCTCAAGGCCAGTGCGCGCGATAGAAACGCTGGGGAAAACCACCCGTATTCGTATCGCGAAAGATCCAAAGTCCGTTACTGGCGAAACCCATTGCATTGAGCGGCAGCCAACTGACCAAATCCGTCGAGACCGCCAAGCCAAAGGGTATGTTGGTGTTTCCTTCGAGCTGAAGTTGCAGCGTCCCGGCGGCGGCTTGAAACGCCACGCCGGTGAATAAAGGCGGCACTGGCCGCCCGTAATCCAGATAGATGCTCCAGGTTTCGGACGATTTCTGCGCGCCGGCAAGGGTGGCGGGAAACGTCCCAAAAGCCTGGCTGGCGAAAAAACCGTCACCGCTTGCGCCCGGCGAATAACTCGGCACGTCGTAAGTCGTGTCGATTTCCCATGTTAGCCAGTAAGTGCCGGGCGCCAATGCCAAGGTTCCCGGCGCACCCGCCGAAATGGGGGCGGCGAGCCAGTTTCCCGCCGCCGCATTCGAGATGCTGCCCGATTGCCAGAGCAAATTCATCGGCGAATTGTTGTCGTAAATACCGAGGCGAATGTTGCCCGCCGCAACGTGGGAGTAGAACCAGACGTTGCTGACTGAGGCCGGATTAGTCACGGTCACTTTCGTGCCTTTGACGAAACCTTTTTGCGAGCCGGAGTGGAACATGGACCACGGGTTGGCATACATCTGGGCGGCTTCCTGGGCGGATAAGACCCGGTTGTTCCAGACCCACCACGACGAGAAATTGGCGTTGCACATGCTTGTTCCCGGGTCACTGCCCCCGGTGGTGTTGTAATGCAGCGGACCGACCTGACCGCCCCAGGAGTTGGACAGATTCACTGTCGTATTACTGGCCACGGGCAGGCCATTGATATACATCACCCCCAATCCCTGCTGCACCGTGCATAAAACGAGAATCCACTTGCCTACATTGAACGGCGCGTATGGAACAACGGCAATGTCACTCGCATTCCGCCAAGTGGTCGCGACCTTGCCTGGATTGCCCGGGATGTTGAGATACGTCGTGAGGACTGCGGGCCCGGTTGCGTCCATGATGCGGCCAAAGGTGTTGGTATCGAGCGGCTCCATCAACTCTGCGTAGGAGTAGCCGTTGGTGACGTTATTGATCAAGCTTAGTTCTTGGAATGGGCTGAGAATGGACTGTGCGGTCGCTCCGTTGTTGCTCATGGCAGCCCCCGCCCAAGGGTAATCCGACGATACGACGGGCGTGAACCAAGCCGGGGGCAAGGCATTCGTGGGCGAACCGGCCAGCTTCAATGCCGGGTAGGACTGCAAGGCCACAGCGTCATAAAAATTAGTGCCGCTGCCTTCGTTGACCGGCAAAGCGGAAACCAGGCCAGCGGCCAATGGCCGGCTCGAGTTGATCTGGCTGCCCGCTGCCGGCTTGTTGGTATAGGGATAGGCATTGGTTCCGACGGAAGTGACGCCCGCCGTCAAAAGCGGGTCCGCCCGAAGGATTGCCGGCACGATGGCGCACAAAAGAAGGGGCAACCATCCTGCGTATTTCTGCATGAAAGTGGAAAGGCGAGAGATACGCATTTATTCATAATATCAATGCTCCAACGGTTAGCAAGCTGCTGCGGGTTGAGTCTGGAGAGATATCCGATTGCGGCATCTAATTTTGCCCGATGTTTTGCACCAACCAAGAACTGGTACCCCCGCCCGGAATTGAACCGGGATGGACGGTTTAGGAAACCGCTCCTCTATCCATTTGAGGTACGGGGGCAAAGTATTTAAATGCAATCACTTGCAAAGTAATTTACTCGTGCGAAGAAATAATTCGTTGACATTTGCCGACATTTTGCCGAATATCTTGGGCATGAAAAGCAAGCAACTTTTAGCCCCGATTTTCGTCAAAATTGGTAACGTCACCGTTCCTATTTACAGGCGCACGCGCCCTATCGCAAGCGGTAAAACCCGAATCGTGTTTGAAGTGGCCTACAAACAACCCAATGGAGAGCGCCGCTTTAAGGGGTTCAGTGATGAGGGGGCCGCAAATCGCGAAGCTGAACGAATCGCCCGGCAAGTGTCTTCCGGCAACGCGACCGCCGCCATGATGACGAACAGCGAGGCTGAGGCATACGGGCGGGCGGTTGAACGCCTTCGCCCTGTGGGGATCGACCTGGACGTTGCTGCGGCGAATTACGCCAAGGCGGTGGAAATATTGGGCAGCGACTTGATCATAGACGCCGCCAAGTTTTATCAGCGGCATCGAGCGGACCGGATCACGACGCGAACGGTTGCGGAAGCGGTTGCTGAATTGATTGCGGCCAAAGAAGCTCGCCGACTTTCCCCGCGCTACCTTGGCGACTTGAAAGCCCGGCTGAACCGCTTTGCCCAAAGTTATGCCGTGGACATTTCTACTGTAACCGGGCCGGACGTGCAGCAATGGCTTGGCAGGCTCAAGGGCAGCAATCAAACCGTGAAAAATTATCGCACAGTGCTGTTTACCCTGTTCAAATTCGCCGAGAAAAACGGCTACATCATCAAAAGCAGCAACCCCGTCGCAGACACAGACTCCATCCCCGTCACTGGCGGCGCAATTGAGATTTACACGCCTGCCGACATCGCGGCGCTACTCAAGGCCGCTTCGGTGGAGTTCATCCCGTTCCTGGCCTTGGGCGCATTTGCCGGACTCCGGGCCGGCGAGATTCAGCGGCTTGATTGGGAGGAAATCGACTTGACGGGCGGGTTTATCCATGTAGCAGCCGACAAGGCGAAAACCCGCAGCAGGCGCCTGGTCCCGATCCTGCCCAATCTCAAGTCATGGCTTGCGCCCTACGCTGGCCAGACGGGTAAGGTTTGGAAGCGTGGTCGAGGCCCATTGTTTGACACGAGGGCCGCGACCGTCAAAGGGGCAAAGACGCCGTGGAAGGATAACGGCTTGCGGCATTCGTTCATCAGCTATCGCCTGGCCGACATTCAAGACGCCGCCAAAGTGTCGTTGGAAGCTGGAAACAGCCCCGATGTTGTCTTCCGTCATTACCGTGAGCTTGTGAAGCCCGCCGAGGCGCAAGCGTGGTTTGCGGTCAGTCCGCAACTGCCTGAGAACATCCTTGCGATGGCTCATCAAGGGTAAAATCTCCGTCATCCCCGCCCGATTTTGCGCCGGTCGAAACCGCCAACAGGTGGTCGTCGCGACCACGTCATTGCGCGTAACTGCTTGCAAATCAAGCCAAGCATAATCCATCCGCCGCCAGCAAGTTGACAAAGTGCGCCATTCTGATGAATACAGCATTACAACCAATGGCCCCGGCGAACTCGACCGGGGGAGAACTTTTCAACGATGCGACTGGTGGGGCCTACATCGGGGTCGAGGCGCGAACCATGGCCGTTTGGAGGAAAACCAAGGGCCTGCCGTTTATCAGGCTTTCGGCCAAGTGCGTCCGCTACCGGAGGGCCGACCTTGACGCCTGGATTGCCCGGCATCGTGTTGCGATGACAGCATGAACCTCAACCCCAATGACCCCACCATCCCAACCAAAAGGCCAACCCATGAGCGACGAATCCCCGCCAAAGGAAAAACCCGCCACCAGTGAAGGTGACGGGGTGATACGAAGAAACGATGCTGCCACAATTACGCCGGGTGTCAACCTGCCGCGATCCATCACGCATATCTTCCAAGATTTGGAGCGGAAACCATTCGGCTATTCCGTTTCAATTAAAAACTTGGAAAACGGCACGCCCCCGGCGCCGTGGTATCTTGACATTGACCCCGACGCCGTGCTGCCAAAGAGCAAAGGCTATTCGACTTGGTTTGATTGGCCTACAAAGCGACTCCGCATTTACAAGGATGAGGAGCTTTTCCAAGAGATCGACATGCACGCCTTTGAGAATGGTGCGCGGCTTAACGAATTCTTGCTTGGCTACCGGCAAAAAAACGCCTGGTGCGACGTTGTAACGTGGAAAAGCATCATGGAGGAAATCGAGAATGCCCTGATAAATCTCGGAATCTCATGCGATCCACTCTCAATGCCATCCGCCCCGAGTGTTCCGGCCGGTTTTTTGTTCACGCCATCAGACGTGCCGTTGCCTTGGATGGTCCGTGACGCAAGGTCTATTGGCGAACTGGAACTGCCCGGCGCCGATGATCCCAATGAACTGCTAAAGGAGCGCTTTCTTTGTCGAGGCGGCGGGTTGCTTCTGGTCGGCCCCACCGGCGTCGGGAAGTCAAGTTTGTCCATGCAAATGGCCGTCTGTTTCTCCCTTGGCAATCACTTTTTTGGCATCATGCCGGCCGCGCCGTTGCGCTCGCTCATTGTTCAAGCTGAGAATGACGACGGGGACATGGCGGAAATGTTTCAGGGGGTTTGTCGGGGCATGGCACTGTCTGACGAGGACAAAATGGAGGCCGGGTGGAGCATCAAAACTATTGCCGTTGACTCAAAGCGCGGCGATCCCTTCTTTGACAATGCCCTGGAACCGTTGCTTGCGTGTCACCAGCCGGACATTCTGTGGATCGACCCCGCGCTGGCCTACATTGATGGCGATAGTAACACGCAAAAGGACGCTGGCAAATGGTTGCGGGCCGGGTTGAATCCTCTGTTGCACAAGCACAATTGCGCCGCGGTGGTTGTCCACCATACCGCCAAGCCGCCACGCGGACCGGGAAACGTGCCTCTGACTGGCAGCGACCGCGCCTACATGGGCAGCGGATCGGCTGAATTCGCCAATTGGGCCAGAGCGGTAATTAGCATCCAATCCACCGGAGCGCCTGGCGTGTTTGAATTGTCCGCAGGCAAGCGGTCAAGTCGAATTGGCTGGAAATCGGCGGACGGCGCAACCCGAGTGGATACCAAGCTGATTGCCCACTCCAAAGAGCCTGGCGTCATTTGTTGGAATGAATACGACGGCAAAGACTTGTCAGCCGAGAGCGCAATCAAAGGCATGAAAACCATGGATGACGTTATGGCCCATGTTCCCACGAATGAAACGATTGAGAAAAAGGCGCTGATGAGTAAATGTTGTGCGGCCAAAATATCTAGGCGCGGTGCAGAGGATTTAATCGCGGAAGCCATAGACGCCAAACGATTGTTTGAATGGCAAGTCAAGCGGCCTGGTGCGCGACCACAAATCCACGTTGCGCGGAATCCTCAGCCGGTTGAATTGGAGGTTGCAAAATAGGTTATTCCCGATGTTATTACCAGTCAAAACAAGTGGTTGTAACCAGCGGGAACTACCGGGTGGGCTGTTATCCCCACACCCCTTATCTTATAGGGGTGGGGATAACAACCCGACGATGGGAATAACAGAATCAAAAAATAATTGAGACGGGAACAACCCACCCCCAAGTCAGCCAATGGCAACCAAGCCGGACAGCCCCACGATGCCCCACAACGCGCCGCAAGGTCGAAAGCTACAAAGCCGCCTGTCATCAAATAAGGATTCGTTGTAGGGCATGAAGCGCGTGAAGGGCGGGGGTTGTAGGCAGGGGGCATGAGGAAATTTTAGGTTCTCCCAAGCGGGTCTGTTAACGGGTTTCCAACGACCCCGCCATGTCGCCAGCGTCAGCACTTTAGCGTTAAAGCAGCAATCCATTTTAGGCGTAAATAATTATGATTGACGCGCCATCCACGTGTGAGAATCTCACACCTGAAAAATCGCAACCCGTTGCAAATCAAGTCAATCACAAAATAAATCCTCC
>DASRLE010000422.1:0-16058 GCA_035648615.1 Saccharimonadales bacterium (SeqCode)
AAAAAATATTGTGCCGGAAATCCGGCGGCAGCGGCAGCGCCGGCAAATCGTCGGGCAGGTCAAGGCGGCAGCGGGTGGCATTTCCCTCAAACAATTCGCTGGCAAAATGCGCAATGTAATCCACCAGGCTTTGCAACGAATCGCTGCCCGGCCGCACCGCCCAGACAATTTCCTCCAGGGCGCGGACGGTCTGATCGGCGGATTGGGAAAGCTTGAGCGCGTGCGCCTCCACCTGGTCGGGATTGTCCTTGTCCGCGCGCAGCAAGGAACTCAACAACGAAATGCGCGTCAAGGACGAACCAAGGTCATCGTGCAGATCCCGGGCGATGCGCCCCCGTTCCCGTTCCAGCGCGCGCTCCTGGTCGGCCCGTTGCAACTGATGCTGGAATTTTCTCTTTTCCACGAAGCGCACGGTCGAGGCCACGCCGACCAGCAGACTGAGCGCCGTGAGCGCAAGGAACCACCAAGTCTGCCACACCCGCACCACCACAAAATCGCTGAACGACGTGCCGATGGACATGTCGCTGAAAATCCAGCCGTTGCCTCCGCCGCCGTGACGCAGGCGGATTTGATTGAAGGACGCATTGGCCTTGAATTTCGTCGTGATGGTTTCAAGCTGGTTTTTGTCGGTGGCGCCGAGCGCGACGTTCGGGTTGAGCCAAACAGTGATGAGGTCGTCCCCATGCGGAACATATTGAACTTTGAAGATGATGGTCCGCTCTTCATCGTGGCGCGGCAATTCGTAAGGCTTGGTCACGCCCAGGCCGGCTGGCTCGGGATGGATGGACTTCAAATTAAATTCCCCGGGCAACTGGTTCAGCGGCCCCATCTCTGCGGTATTGAACGCCGAGTAACCCCAAGCCTCCTCGGCGTTGCCCACTCCCAGGCGAGGTTCATTCCCTTCGAATAGTTGAAAGCCGGAGAAATAAGGTTCGGAGGCCACATCCGAAAGCGGGTTAACGCGAAACTTGAAATAAAGCGCGTCGCTGGCGGAGTCGTCTCGCTTGACCGCGCCGCCCAGAATATCCATCCCGTCCATCGTATTATGGATGAGCCGCGCGCCATCATCGTGCCACAAAATGGCCGCGCGCGCCGGGAAAATGCCAAGAAGCGCCATCAGCCAAAACAATCCGGCAACGCGAAAGCGGGCGGCGGGCAGCTCAAGCATGGCGGACTATGCGACGAATCCGAAGCCATGACAAGCGAGGGAATCGCTGGCTGATAACTCGTCCGATTGAAACCTGGATGAAACTTGGATGAATTTGCTTTTGCCCGCGCAGCCGCTATTCTCGGCCGGTGGAACGCACTCTCAAAACGCCGGTTGATCCCGAACTGCAACGGCGCCTTTTTAAAGCGTATGCCGAGAAGCGCAAGGTCACTATTTTTGGCACGGCGCGAACGAAACTCGAGGAGCCGGAATACCAGCAGGCCGTGGAGTTCGGCCGCAAAATGGCGGCGGCGGGATATGTTCTGAACACGCTCTAACCAATTTTGTGGCCACCGAGTCTATTCAACACCCACCCGGATTTCGCGCGCGGCGCGGATTGAATTGGGGATTTATCGGGCTGTTATACACCTCGTTCTACATGTGCCGCTACAACCTGTCGCTGGCCAACGAGTCCATCAGCCAGGAATTTGGGTTTTCGCACGAGCAGCTTGGATATATCATCAGCACCACCATGCTGGCCTACGCTTTCGGCCAGATCATCAATGGCCTTCTTACCGACCGAATCGGCGGCAAGAAAGCCATGCTCATCGGGGCGACCGGGACTGTCGTGATGAATATTCTTTTTGGCGCGGCCTCGTTTGTCGGGCTGTTGTGGTTGTTCATCGCCATTCGCGGCGTCGATGGCTACCTCCAGGCCTTCGGCGCGCCGGGCATGGTCAAGATCAACGCCGCCTGGTTCGGTCATCGCGAGCGTGGCCGCTTCTCCGGCATTTTCGGGTTCATGATTAATCTCGGTCGCGTGGGCATCTTTACTTTGGGTCCCGCGCTGCTGGCGGGCTTTACCTTTTTGGGCCTGTTGCAGATTCCGCCGTTGCACTGGCGATGGTTGTTCTGGGCGCCCTCGATTATTTGCGCCGCGGCGGCGGTCTTCATGGCCATCTTCGTCACCGAAACACCGGAAGAAGCCGGGTTTGTCGGAGTGATTGCGGATGATACCCAGATGGGTGCCGATGGCGTTCGAGCCGCTTTCAGCCAGGTTTTTCGCGCCATCGTCACCAACCCGGTGGTTTGGGTGACGGCGTGCGCTTACGCCTGCACGGGAGCGGTCCGGCAATCGGTGGACCAATGGTTTCCAACTTACATGCAGGACCTCTACCATGTGAACATCAAATCCGCACGATTCGAGTTTTTGGCGCTCCTCATTCCAGTGGTGGCCTCGATGGGCTCGCTGCTCTCGGGTTATGTGTCCGACATTATTTTCAAAGGCCGCCGCGCGCCGGTGGCGGCGATGCTCTATTTTTTGGAGACCACCATCATTCTGATTGCGGCCCAGTTTCACACCGTCAATTACGCCATCTTTTTCCTGGTGCTCATTTCCTTCACCGCCAATTCCACCCACTCGATCCTCGGCAGCGCCGCGCCCATGGACATTGGCGGACGCCGCTTCGCCGGCTTTGCCCTCGGGCTGATCGATTCTTTTCAATACTTTGGCGGGAGCCTGGCCGGCTTTTTTCTGGGCAAGTTGCTCGATAAAAGTTGGGGGAATTATTTTTACTTTATGGCACCCTTCGGCGCGGTGGGCGGAATCTTAATGTTGACCATCCTCGGCAAAGTGACCCGGGGCTCGAGCGGTGAAGCGTCCGTGGCCAATGCTTCCCCATGAAGGCGCAACCCATCGTCATCGCCATCGACGGCACCAGCGCCAGCGGCAAGAGCACCGCCGCGCGTCTGGCCGCCAAAACCCTGGATTACATTTACGTCGATACCGGCGCCATGTATCGCTCCCTGGCCTGGTATTGTGTCAAGAATCGCATTGACCCGCAGGATGCGGCTGCCGTCGCCCGCGCCTGCCGCACCTGGAAAACCAATTTGATTTGCGAAGAAAAACCCGCGCGCCACATTCGGCTGGTGATCAATGATTGCTTCCCCGAAAAGGAAATCCGCACCCAGGAAATCACCGCCGCCGCTTCCCATGTCGCCGCCGTCCCGAAAGTCCGCGAGTGGATGAAACGCAAACAGCGCGAGTGCATTCAGTTCGGCAATCTGGTCATGGAAGGCCGCGACATCGGCACCAACGTCTTTCCCGAAACGGACTTCAAATTCTACCTCGACGCTTCCCTCTCCGAGCGCGCCCGCCGCCGTGATGCCGAGGGTGTCCATGACAACCTTGCCGCCCGCGACGCCCGCGACAGCCAGCGCGCCGCCGCCCCGCTCATGATTGCCCTGGGGGCGGTGTTGATCGACACTTCCGGCCAAACCCCGGAACAAACCAATCATCTCATCATCACCGAATTCCACCGCCGCCTCGACGACAGAAGGCAATTGAACAGAAGAAGTTAACAAAGGGAACGAAGGAGAGCTGCTGTAGAGTCGAGATAGCTGTCTCAATGTCAGCGGTCAGTCAAAACCAACCACTTTGAGGGAAGCATTGCGTATCGGGCAGCCAGGGCTGCTCTTGGCCCCAATGAATGAACTCAACGTGAGACCACGCCGCCATAATTGGGAAGGAGGACAAAACCAAGAAGATCAAATCCAAGCCCAACGAAAATTCGACCGCAGAAACGGCGAGTTGAATGGCTTGCTTTCCGATTTCTGCTCGTTTTATCTTGCTGCTGACAGGTTGGGTGACGAATGTGAGATCAAAAACAACAGACGCGGCAGCAGGAATTCTTCTGCTTATTTTCTGCTTTTTGAGCGGAGGATGTGAACACTACAACGCACCGGCAATACGCGACGCTTCGTTTTTACCGTATGCGGGCGCCAAAGTCGGCCAAGTGAGTCTTCGGGAATTTCTACGCGCCCGTTCCGCGCTGGTGTTCGAAGGTGATCAACTGAGCTTCGGGACCAACTCCCGCGATTTTTGGATCAAAGGGACCATTTTCGGGATCGGGTCGGCGGCGGCCATAGATCGCCGGGGCTATTTTCTGACGGCGGCGCATTGTGTTCAGAAGGGGCCGTTCCTACTGCAGTTTTTCGACAAAGGCCATCCGCAAGCGGGACCCGCCCGGGTTGTCTGGCGTGGTGACGAGTCAAAAAAGCAGCCGGACTTGGCTCTCCTGCAGGTTCCCTTTCCACTGCAAGATGTCTTTGAGTGGACGCCGGCGTTCACCAACGGGGAACGAATCGTGGCTGCGGGGATCAACCTGCTTTCAAATACTGTCATTAATCACCAATGCATGGCCGGAAAGATTTTGAGGCTGGACACGGGATCAGAGGCCGTTGTTCCACGTTACATTTGCATTTCACATGATGCTCCGCTGCATCCTGGGGACAGCGGTGGACCGCTCGTTTCCACCGATGGCGGCCTGGTCGGCATCAACTCTGATGCGGTCATTGGACGCCCACGGTGGCTTTCTTTTTCGGTTGAGACGTTGTCTAGTGTTGCAGAACGCCCAGACCTCGAATGGCTCAGGCAACTCATCGAGCAGGACGTAGCTGCGCAATCGGGAGCCAAAACAAGCCAGTCCAAGGAGCGTGCCGGAAACGGCGGGATGGAGGCAGGCTCGTAAAGTCGGCTGAAGCTGTGCGCCAGCAGGTGTGAAGAAATTCAAAAGCCCGTTGCCTCCATCAAATATCTGATATGAATAAAATACCTCAGAGTGGTTGGTTTTCATTCGACCCTGCCTAGCTGGTTGAAGTGACCGGTGACGCCCTCGAAGGATTGAACCACAATCTCAATACTATACCGCGATCTTGATCTACCGATACTCCTCCCTAAAAATTTTCCAGTGCGATAAATCGATTTGCTTCTCGCCTGAATCCAGCCTTTTGATATCGGCGATGACTTCTTCCACGCTCTCATAAATTTGGTCATGCGGCAGCGTGCCAAAGATCCAAAAAGGGCAGGCGCGTTTCCCTTCCGCCACCACCAAAAAAATCGGCTTCTTCATTCGATTGGCCCAGAACACTTCCTCCGCCGTGCCCCACGACGCGGTTTTGGCCGAAATGGACGCGATCAAAAAATCCGCCCGATCCACCAGGCTCAAATCCTCGACCCGAATCTTGCGCATGACCTTGGACAATTCATCATAGCCGCCCTCCGCGCGCAAACTGGTCAGCTTGGCAATATGTTCCTTGTCCTCGTTGACCGAATCCATAAACGGCTTCTTCAACGGATCAAAAAAAACAATTCCCGTCTCCTTCAATTCCTTCTTGACCACATCGCGCCAATAATTCGGGGCATTACTATTCTCGATATTCCCCGCCAGGTAACACTTCGTCCGGCTCAAAGCATGACTGCTCATAACCCCGCCGATCTCATTGCCAATTTCATCGAGCCAGCCTGCCGCGATCCCGCCTCCCTGTCAATTCGAGCTTTGGGAACTAATCCATATAATACGTGTAGGTATTATTTGGTTGCCAAACTCCTTTCTTCGCCGGATGCTTTTGCCAGCCAAATTGAGCGATGCACTATCCGAGCAAGCATAAGATTGCGGGCCTGGTTGGCCTGCTGGGGTTTATCGCGGGCGCGGCCTCGGCCAGCGCCGCGCGCGATTGGCCGATGTATCGCGGCGACTCCGCGCTGACCGGCGTGGCCCAGGATAATTTGCCGGACAATCTCGGCCTGCTCTGGAGTTTCAAAACGGGAGGGGCGGTCAAATCGTCGGCGGTCATCGGCGGAGGGAAAGTTTTTATCGGCTCCAATGATGGCCAGGTCCATGCGCTTGATTTTATTTCGGGCAAGGAATTGTGGGCCTTTAAGGCGGGCTCGGCGGTGCTGGCGGCGCCTTTGCTGGAAAACGGCTCGGTCTTCGTCGGTTCCAGCGACGGGCTGGTTTATGCGCTGGCGGCGGACTCGGGCAAGCAACTTTGGAAGCATGAAACGGAAGGGAAAATTGCCGCTTCGGCCAACTTTTTTACGGCCAGCAACGGGCTGTCATACATATTGGTGGGGAGCTATGATTTTAAATTGTACTGTTTGAGCGCCAGCAATGGCGTCCCGCTCTGGACTTTCGAGACGGGCAATTACATCAATGGCACTTGCGCGGTGGCCAATGGCCAGACGGTTTTTGGGGGATGCGACGCGCTGCTTCATATCGTGTCGCTGGCGGATGGGAGCAAGGCCAAGGAAATCGACGCGGGCGCCTATATCGCCGCGTCGGTGGTCCTGGCGGGTGATCGCGCCTATTTCGGCCATTACGAGAATGAATTTCTCTGCATTGATCTCAAGGACGGCAAAGTTGCCTGGCGCTATCGCGATTTGGATTTCCCTTATATGGCCGGCGCGGCGTTGACGGCGGACCGCGTGCTTTTCGGCGGTTTTGACAAGGCGATGCATTGCGTCACCCGGGCCGAGGGGACGAATCTGTGGAAGTTTGCCACCCACGGCAAAATTGAAAGCTCGCCCGTGGTGGCCGGCGGCAAAGTTATTTTCGGCTCCGACGACGGAAGGATGTATATTGTGTCGCTGGCCGACGGCCGGGAGCTTTGGTCCTACGACTTGGGACAAGCGACGGTCAGTTCGCCCGCCGTCGCCGGCGAAAAAATTGTGATAGGATGCGACGACGGCAACGTCTATTGCTTCGGGCAAAAATCGAAACGAGAATAAACTATGACTGCCACTGAAACCGTCAATCCCGCCGGGCCGCCGATTGAAAAGCAAACAACGGTCGGCAATTATTTTGTCTCCAATTACCCGCCTTTTTCCTTTTGGAAGCCGGAGTTTGTGCCCGACGCCATTGCCGCGCTGGATCGCCCGCCGCAAAATCCCGCCACGCCGCTTGGCGTTTATTTGCACATTCCGTTTTGCCGCAAGCGCTGTCATTTTTGCTATTTTAAAGTTTACACAGACAAGGATTCCTCCGCCATTCGCGGCTATATCGACGCCGCGCTCCAGGAGCTGGCCCTTTACGCCGGTCGCCCGCTCGTCGGGGGTCGCAAGGCGAACTTTGTTTATTTCGGCGGCGGCACGCCTTCCTACTTGTCGGTGGATCAGCTCAAACATTTGACCGACGGCATGAAGGCGCTGATCTCCTGGGACGAAGCGGAGGAAGTGACCTTCGAATGCGAGCCGGGCACGCTGACCAGCCATAAATTGAAGGCGATCCGCGAAATGGGCGTGACGCGCTTGAGCCTCGGCGTGGAAAATTTCGACGATCACATCCTCGAAATCAACGGACGCGCTCACCACAGCAAGGAAATTGCCCGCGCCTACGCTTACGCCCGCGAACTCGATTTTCCCCAAATCAATATAGATCTGATTGCCGGCATGGTGGAGGAAACCGAAGCGAACTGGCGCGAGAACATCCGCAAGACCATCGAGATGTCTCCCGACAGCGTGACCATTTATCAAATGGAGATACCCTATAACACCACCATTTACCAGGAGATGAAAGCCGCGGGCAAATTGGCCGCCCCCGTGGCCGACTGGGAAACAAAGCGCGGCTGGGTCGCCGAGGCCTTTGTCGAACTGGAGAAGGCGGGCTACACGGTCGGCAGCGCTTACACGGCTGTCAAAAATAAGGAAAAAACGAAGTTTCTCTATCGTGACCGCCTCTGGGCCGGGGCGGACTTGATTGGGCTGGGCGTGGCTTCTTTCGGGCATCTCCAAGGCACGCATTATCAGAACCAGCACGATTTTCAGCCTTATCTCAACGCGGTCCAGTCCGGCCAATTGCCCATTTACCGCGCCTTGACGCCGGGTAACGACGAGCGGTTGATTCGCGAATTTATTTTGCAACTCAAACTGGGCCAGACCCGTTGCGATTATTTCCAAAAGAAGTTCGGCGTCGATGTCCGCCAGCGTTTCGCCCAGCCCTTGCGCGCCTTGCATGATTGGGGCTATGGCGAGGTCGAAGGCGATTCGGTGCGGCTCAATCGCGCCGGCCTCCTGCAAGTGGACCGGCTTTTGCACGAATTCTTTTTGCCCGAACATAAGAACGCCCGCTACGCCTAAAATGAAAGCAATCACCAGGGAATTGCCGCCTTTTGCTCCGCGGCCCATTTATTCCGATATTTATCCGCTCGAAGAATTTTACGCCGCCCGCGGCGAACCCGCGCCCGTTCTGGGGCGAATCAAACCGGACGAAGTGCCCGAGCCTTACCACGCGTTGCTCGTCCACAAAACGGACATGACTTCGACGCTGGAGAAGTTCCATGGGGAAAAACTCCACATCGAAGTCCTGGCCCAGCATACCTGGGACAATGAATATTATCGCGAAGTGGTGCTGGTGTTGAATTCCAGCAAAAAGCGGGTTGAATTCGGGGCCATCAAGATCATCCTCGATTTATTTCCCCCGGAAGCACAGCAGGAAATCTTGCGCGAGCGCCAGCCGCTGGGCCGGATTTTAAACACCTATCATATTCCATTTTCGAGCCGTCCGGGAGCCTGCCTGCGCATGGCTTCCGATCCATTTATTGACAGCGCTCTGCAATTGCAAGGCACGCACTTTCTCTATGGCCGGCGCAATTCCCTGCTGGATTCCTGGGAGCGGCCCCTGGCCGAAATTGTCGAAATCCTGCCGCCCTGACTCCTCATGAAAAACGAAAACTCCTTTGATGTTGTCATTATTGGGGCCGGTCCGGCCGGGTCATCCGCCGCCGCCATCCTGGCTCAGTATGGCCATCGCGTTCTGGTGTTGGAGCGGGCCAGGTTCCCGCGTTATCACATTGGCGAATCGCTGCTGCCCTTCACCTTTCAGCCGCTGCAACGCCTGGGTCTGATCGAAAAAATGCGCGCCTCGGCCTTTGTCAAGAAGTACAGCGTTCAATTTGTTTCTCCTTCAGGCAAGGCCAGCCAGCCGTTTTACTTTTTTGACCGCTACGATCGCGAAACCGTCGCTCAGACCTGGCAGGTCCTTCGTTCAGAATTTGACCAAATGCTGCTGGATAACGCGCGCGAAAAGGGCGCATCGGTCAAGGAAGAAACGACCGTTTTGGAAGTGCTCAAGGAAGACGAGCGCGTGGTCGGTGTCCGGGCGCAGACAGGCCAGGAACCGGTGCAGGAATATCGCGCCGCGCTGACTTTGGATTGCTCTGGCAAAGAGGCGTTTTGCGCCGTGCGCAACCGTTGGCGGACCAAAGACCCCGGCCTGAATAAAATCGCGGTCTGGACTTATTACAAAGGCGCGCAACGCGACGAAGGGGTGGACGCCGGCGCCACCACCGTGGCCTATGTCCCGGAAAAGGGCTGGTTCTGGTACATTCCCCAGCACAACGACATGATCAGCGTCGGCGTGGTGGCGGAGGGAAAATACTTGACGCGCGGCGGCCTGAAATCGCCCGAGGAAATCTTCAAGCGCGAGATCGGCGAAAACCAATGGATCAAACAACATCTGGAGCGCGGCCGGCAGACCGGCGCCTACTTTTTGACCAGCGAATATACCCATCATTCCAAGCATTGCGGGATGGAGGGCCTGCTTCTGGCCGGCGACGCCTTTGCTTTTCTCGATCCGGTTTTTTCGTCCGGCGTCATGCTGGCTCTCAAGAGCGGCACCCTGGCTGCGGAAGAAATCCATCGAGCTATCGTCGAAAAGGATTTTTCGCCCGCTCGTTTCGCGGAGTATGGCCGCTACTTGCGCGAGAGCGTCGAAAATATGCGCAAACTCGTTTATGCCTTCTACGAGCCGAAGTTCAGCTTTCGCAAATTAACCAACAAATATCCCGACGCTGTGGGCACCGTGACCGATTGCCTGAGTGGCGATGTCAATAAAGATTTCTCGGAATTGTGGCGGCAGGTGGAGGAATTTGTGCCGTTGCCGCCTCCGCTGCCCGTGGGGGAGCCTTTGCTGGCGTCCGCTGTTCCCGCCGGCCGATGAAGGCCATCCTCGAAAAGTACCTGCAAATTTTCCCCGCGGAAACCGAACGCCTGCGCCTGCTCACGGATTTTCTCCGCGCCACCCCTGACGGCCCGCAACTCTATGACCGAAAGAATTTTGCCGGCCACATTACGGCCAGCGGCTTTATCCTTTCCCCGGACCGTAAAAAGCTGGCGCTCGTCAAACATAAATTCCTCCATCGCTTCCTCCAGCCCGGCGGCCACGTCGAACCCGGCGACCCCACCGTCCTCGCCGCCACCGAACGGGAAATCATCGAGGAAACAAATCTGCAAGACTGCCGCTACCTGCCTTTCCACGCTGACGCGGCGTTGCCATTGGACATCGATACGCACCCCATTCCGGCCAATCCGAAAAGAAACGAGCCGCCGCATCCGCACCACGATTTTCGTTTTCTGTTTTGCGCCGCCAGCGAAGGCGTTTCTGGAGGAGAATGCGATTGGAGTTGGGTGGAACTCGAACAAGCCCTCGCCGACGAGACGTTTGCCTGGGTGCGGCCCAAAATAATGGAAGGCCGTTCCCTTGCGCACCCTCAACCCAACGGAATGTTGACAAGCTAGGAACTGACCCCTTTGCTTGATTGCCCCCGTTTGTGGGTATGGACTTTTTGGGCGAGCGCATCAGTCTTTGGGCAACGCATCCGTATGAAACGCAATACTTCGATCATTCCGGCTAAACCAGCCGGCCCGCTGCCGCTGGGGGTGGCGTTGGTTGAGGATGAACGAAGGATTCGTGAAAGTTGGTCGCGCTTGATTGATTCCTTTCCCGATTTCAAGTGCCTGTGCGGCTGCGAATCCGGGGAGGAGGCGCTGCGGTTGATCCCGGCGGTCCGGCCGGATGTGATCTTGATGGATGTGTTGCTCCCCGGCATCTCGGGCATCGAATGCACCATGCGCTTGAAGGAACTGTTGCCCCAGACCCAAATCATCATCCTGACGGCGCTGGATGATGACGAGCTGATCTTCCGCGCCTTGGAAGCGGGGGCCGACGGTTATTTGCTCAAGCGCACCAAGCCCGCCGACATGCGAGACGCCTTGCTGGATGTGCTCCACGGCGGCGCGCCTATGACCAGCGCCATTGCCCGGCGCGTCGTCCAGTCTTTCCGGCGCTCGACGCCGAGCCGTCCCGATGCCATTCTTCTTTCTCCCCGCGAAGAAGAACTGCTGGAGTTTCTCTCCAAAGGCTATTCGAACAAGGAGATTGCCGATCAGATTCAACTGAGCTTCGAAACCGTGCGCAGCTACCTCAAGCACATTTACGAGAAAATGCATGTCCGCTCACGCACCGAGGCCGCCGTGCGCTATCTGAATTCCAAGTCTCCGTAACGGGCTGTTTGCCGCAATACCCTCGATTGAGGGTATGGACGCTGCCTGGTGCATCCCGTATAAATGCCCAACTCCAGATCGCTATGGTGATGCCTTGCTGGCCCGTCCTGACGAAAGGACGGAAGCCGGAGGGAAAGAATCGTGGCTGGGAGTGAACGAAACCTTTGAAAATAGTTAACCACAAACTGAGCTGGCTGGGCGCAAATCCACCGCGAAGGGGCCTCCGTGGCTTCACCCTGATTGAGCTTTTGGTGGTCATCGCGATTATTGCGATTTTGGCGGCGATGTTGCTGCCCGCGCTGGCGCGCGCCAAAGATTCAGCTCAAAAGAATTCCTGCCTCAACAATCTCAAGCAGCTTCAGTTGTGTTATATAATGTATTTTCAGGACTACAGTGGGCGATTCGTCCCTAACAACGCCATTTCGACGGCTGAAGACGCCGATTCCTGGATGATCGGCAATGCCAGGACGATGACCAACACCAGCTACATTCAAACCGGCTATCTTTATCCTTACAACCGATCCGCCCAAATTTACGTTTGCCCGGCGGAAAAAGCCCTGACCGACGTCGCCTATGGAGCGCCCGCCGCCGTGCCGCGCCTGTTGAGTTACTCGATAGATTACAACCTGGGCAGCACCAATCCCGGTTACATCGCTTACAACAGGCTCAAGGACCGGGATATTAACAAGAATCCCAGCCCGGCCCAACATTCGGTGTTTTGGCACGAGGACGCGCGCAGCATTGACAACGGGTCCTTTGGCATTTGGCCGTATGGAAATGAAAGCTGGTGGAATTTGCCGACCAGCATCCACGATCGCGGCTGTTGCCTGTCGTTTCTCGACGGCCACGTCGAATACTGGAGGTGGAAGGGCAGAGTGGTGTTGGATTTGCCTCTTCCCGCCGCGAGTTATTACACAGTCGAAGTGCAGCTTAATGGCAGCACAACGGCCGCCGATAAAGCGGACCTATTTAAAACGCAGAATACGATCGAACCCGGGGAGCCACAGTGAACACTTTAGTGATACGATAGAAATTGCTTGGTTTTTTCGCAAGACTGACTTATAATCCAAATCTTAAACACCGCCGAAATATGAAACTTACTACTTTAGTCCCAAACGTTCTTCGCCAAGCCTTGCTCGCCGCCGGCACGCTGGCCCTGGCCATCTCCGCCCAAGCCGGACTGCAAATCCCTTATACGTCAGATCCTGACACGATGCATCTATGGCATCTCAACGATCCCAGCAACCAACTCTACGGCGTCGATGCCGTGGCCACCGACCAGCACCCCAGCACCAATGCCATTCCCATCATAATGACGAATATCGGCAGCGGCACATTTCCTTTTAGCAATGAGAGCTTGGGAAATCCGTCGTTTCCAGGGATGGGCACTTGTCTCACCGCCACGAATGGTTCCTGGGTGCTGTACGGGGGCACTTTTCCTGACACGTCCCAATTTTGCAACCCCACCACCGGGGCATTTACCTTTGAGGCCCTGATCAATGTCAATACTCCTTTTTCAACCATGGACGGCGAGATCGTCTGCGGCGATAATGGCGGAGGCATCACGACTCGCGGGTGGCAATGGCGCATTTATCATGGCCAGGTAGAGTGGGATCTTTTGGCCGGAAGCACGGATAACGATTTCAAGGCGAATCTTCCCACCACTGGACCTGACGCCATCGCCAACAATGCCTGGTACCAAATCGCGATCACCTATACCGGTTATGCTCCCACGAATACTGATACGGCGAATCTGATCACGATGTATTGGACACTCGTTGATGGCGCGCGGACGAATGCCGACGTTATCGGCCAGTTTACCGCAACGCGTCCCTTAAGCGGCAGTTCGGAGGGCACTTCACAGCCCAGCATAGCCATCGGGGGCAACCATCGAAGCAACGCGGAGGGGATTATTGGCAGCATTGATGAAGTGCGCATCAGCGATGTCGCGCGGGCCGCGAACGCCATGGCCTTTACCAACAACGGCCAGGCCTTTCCAGTCACATTCCTTCAGGAACCGCCGGCCACACTACTGGCCCCGTATAATGGAGTCCTAAATATCAATTGCACGGTATCCGCCTCGCAACCGACCTACACCTGGATTCAATACACGACCAACAGCACCAATGTCGTGGCAAATCAAAAGGCCAGCACTTTGAGTCTTTCCAACATAACTTTTGCCACGGGCGGTTCCTATGTGCTAGTAGTCAGCAATTCCATTAACGTGGTTACTTCCACGGTGGCGCAAGTGACCATCGGCGCCGCTCCCACCGGCCTTTACAGCACCGGCCTCGACACCAACGGCAACTTGTCGCCTGGCGACGTTCCCGATCCTCATTACACTCTCATCGAGAGCCAGGACTCGAGTTTTCTCGGGCCGAACGCCATGATCTTTGAATGGAATAATCCTCTTGAATTTGCGCCGGGCAGCGGAAGTTATTCGCCCAGTAACGGCCTTTCAATGTGGATTGGCGACCAGGGAAACTCAGGTGGCATTTACTTGAACTCTGTTCCTGGAAATTACACCTACCGGACGACAATTCTGCTGGATCAAGTCAACCCTGCTACGATGACTCTGACTATCCCCGCCCTCTCTTGCAATGGCACCATTACCAACATTTTGCTCAATGGCAAGAGCACGGGAATTACCGTCGCGCCGGGAGCGCCGTTATATTTTAGCGCGCCAATTTCCATCACCAATGGCTTTGTGCCCGGCCTCAATACGATTGATTTTGTAGAGACTACAACCGGTGGCGGCTCTGCCATACGTGTAGATCAACCGTCCGCCATTGGCCAGGCTTTGCCGCCTGGAATTCCGACGATTGTGGCGCAGCCCACTAATCAAACCGTGCGCGATGCCAATCAGACGGGTTCGGGTAGTGTGGCCCAGTTTTCGGTCGTGGCCACCGGGAGGCCGCCCCTTTCCTATCAGTGGTTTGCCGATGGCAACAAACTCAGCGGGGACACTAATCGCATATTGGATTTCTACAATCCCAGCCAAGGCGCGCAGGGCACGAATTATTCGGTGGTCATCTCCAACGCCTCCGGCGCGATCACCAGCGGGGTCGTAGTGTTGAAGATCGTTTCAACGAATCAGCCCCCGGTTACCCCGACGCTCAATCTCGTGTCGTTCGCCGGCCAGGGAGCCACCATCGAGATTTCCGACCTGCTCTTGCTGGTGGATTCCGACCCGGACGGCGATCCACTGTCGTTCAATTACGCGGATGGCGGCAGTACTAACGGCGGTTCGGTCCAACAGGTCAATGAAGGCCTGGTTTATACGCCGGCTTCGGGTTACGTGGGGTCCGACCAATTCACCTACACAGTATCGGATTCTTCCGGCGCCAGTACAGTCGGTGATATCAATCTGCAAAACCTGCTCTCCCCAGTCCCGTCCCCACAAATAATCATTCCGGGCCTTACCGTGAGCTATAGTGTCGGAGTCACCAATCCGCCTTTCGGCTACACCTTCCAATGGCAGTTGAACGGAGTGAGTATCAGTGGCGCGACCAACGGCCTGTTAGTCATCACCAATGCCCAGGCGGCGAATTCGGGAAACTATGTGCTCGTTGTCACGGATCCGAGCGGCGTCCTCTGGCCCAGCCCCCCGGCCAAGTTGGTTGTCGAAGGTTACCCGCCCTATCAAGCACCCATTTCGTATATTATAGATTCCTCGGAGCAGAGCAGTTTTCCGGCTGCCAATGCGGTGGATGGCGATACCACCACCTTTTGGGTTTCCTACGGCACAGCCGCAGGCCAGCAACCTACTGCGGCCAGTCCTGAGTGGCTCTTTGTCACCTTTCCTCGTCCGATAGCTTTGTCCGAGTTTCTCGTGACCCCCCGGGTTGGCTACGGCCCAAACGCCGTGCAGATGATCGTCAACAGCACGTTAATTCCAGGAACGCCCCTGAATGGCACGGAAACCAATGGCATTCCAACCAACGGCACTTCCGTTTATTCCGGCTCGATGGCCAATTCCGCCACGCCGCTGGATGTTGTCCTGGCCAAACCTGTTACTGTCACGAACGCGGAGCTTTTAGTGACTACTACATACAGCGCCTTCAACGTTCAAGTGGCGGAATTGAGTTTCAATGAGCGGTCGATGCCAGGCACGTTTGGCGATTGGGAATTGCGGCAGTTCACCGCCGCCCAGCTCAACAACCCTGTCATGACATCACCCTTTGCCGATCCGGACGGCGACGGCGTGGTCAACCTCCAGGAATTCGCCGTGGGTGGCAACCCATTGGTCAAAGACGCGACTAATGCAGCCATGCACGCGATCGTCCTGCCGGGAAATCAAGTGGGCATCACCTTCCAGGTCACGAATAACCTGGGTGACATCTCCTTGCAGTACCAGTCCTCGCCGGACCTGGTTCATTGGACAAATGTGACCCCCACGTCGGTCAGTGTCGTGACCAATCGGGGCACGATTTCCATTGATGAAGCCGTCTTCCCGATGCAATCGCCGTTGCTATATTACTACCGTTTGAATTACGGGCTTACCAACGTTCTGAGATATTAGAGAAGAAATCGAAGCCGCCCGCAGCGGCGATAGCAGGCACGGCCAGCGTTCACATGGGTGAATTGCTGGCTGTGTTGTCATTGAACGATTGAAAAATGGTCATTGAAAATTTGTCATCTGTTATTTAAAGAATCCAGATGCCGCGAGGACTCTCTGATCGTTTGTGGAGGTTCGGTCAAGTCCTGAAATAAATTTGGTACTTTGAACATTGTTGTTGATTGTTGTTGTTGATTGTCCTCCTCCCCCAGTGCGCAGTGGAGGTGAGCGTA
>DASRLE010000423.1:0-9741 GCA_035648615.1 Saccharimonadales bacterium (SeqCode)
CTGGAATAAGATTGCAAATCTGGCGCAAAATGTTGAACTGGCCCCGTGTTGGTTTGATCGTGTTTTTCATGCCTGCCGTGTGGCAGGTTTATACGGGCAAGCCAACACTTTTTTTAGATTTTCTGTGGGATGGCTGTGAATTATTATGAGTCAATGCGCTGGAAAATCTTAATCGTCGTTCGCCAAGCCTGGGCAAATCTTGATGTTGCAGGACGCATTTGCGACCTTCTGTAATCTTTTGAAAGAGCAAAGTTTGGAGCCAGTTAATAGATCTGGGTTTAAGACTATGGTTGTTCCTCTGATCAAGGAACAGTTCGATGTATGTTTAAGGAATGATCTGGTCGTGGATGGGAGACAGGGTGTTCGTGGCTGGAAGAACGTCAAACTGATCCAGACAGTGCATGATTAAATTTTATGCCGACGCGTGGAATTTATTATCGCCGGCACAGTGCAATTGAGACTATCCTCACGGCCCACCATTTGGATGTCCTTTGCTCCAAAAATGCAACAGGCTGTTATCAAACGTGAATTGCCAGGCAATGTAGCACTGAAATCCTATAGGGCCGTCAATGGACCGGCCAACTGAGAACAGCAAATGGTGATGGTCGTTGAAATCAAACATGGTTCCAATGTTAAACGCTGTGCCAACATTGGGGAAGTCGGTTTGATACACGCTCTGATGATACACCTCCACGCCAATGAGCAGATTGGTTAAAACCTGCTTTTGCAGCACACCCCCAACAAAATTCCAATTATCGTGCCCTGAAAAAGAATTGATGCCGTAGCCGCCACCACCGTAGGCCGTCCACGAACCCCAACTCTTTTGCACCCACACTGGCAGAAACGCCTGAAGATGACCGTTGCCAAGATTGTTCTCTGCGCTACCAGTGGGAACTTCGAGCAACGGAAAGAGTCCAACCTGAGGCCATCCATTTGTCTCCTGGATAAAGCGGTATTTCGCGCCCAGTTCAAGGTCGCCGAATCCGTAATGCCCGGCTCCTTCAGGCGGCGAATCATATGCTAGCGGGGCAATCAAATGAAGCTGAAGATCTGGAATAGCTCCATAGTTGACTTCAAAATGAGGCGCGGTGCCGGACCAGTCGCCACCATATTTTGAATGCATAGAAGCAACATAAAACTCCCAATGCTCGTAATCCACTGGTTCTGGATCATCGGTCACAAATGGCGGCCCAGCCAGCAAGGGCTCTACCAGCACTAAATTCAAGCAGACGGCCAACACGACAATTTTGAGGGCGTTGCTCATAAAAATGTTCGGTAATTTCATTGACTCAATAATTCCGCATGTCTATAACGAAAGACGATAACGAAAGTCAAATGAGAAAACAGTCCCCATCATCTCCGAAAGTGGACAATCCGGAACTCTTAACAGGCTTCATTCGCCTCCACGTCCTGCATCACGCCTCCAAAGAACCCCTGGTTGGGTTCTGGATGATGGAGGAATTGCGGCGACACGGTTATCGAATTAGCGCAGGCACATTGTATCCGCTGCTGCATGGTTTAAAACGGCGGGGTTATCTTCGGTCCACATTGAAACGTGATGGGCGTCGATCTTGGCGTGAATATCGCGCAACTGCCGGTGGTCGGCGCGCCCTTGCAGCAGCCAAAGAAAAACTCCAGGAATTATTCCACGAACTAATGGAGGATTGACGGAAAAATAAAGTATACACCCACCATGAAGAACTCAGAGAATTCAAAATACAGAACCTTCAGAAGAACTCATTATTATGCAAATGTCGTATCGTGAAATTATTACCGCCCTTCATGGCATTGGTTTCGGAGGGCTTTTCCTCCTCGCATTCTCAGGAGCCCTAATCGGAATTTTTCGTGTTTGCACGATTGACACGTCCTCCAGTCCAAGTGTCTGTGAACGGAAGTTCTTACGCATCTACTTCATCACAATGGTCGTTTTTGCCTGGGGAACAGTTTTATCGGGTGCCTATTTGGTGTATCCTTGGTATCGAGCACGTCCTCCTCAAGGGATTACTGATTATACTGAATACCCCCAACGCAGTCTTCTCTCAAGCCCGACCACGGCAGGCTGGCATAATGTCGGAATGGAGTGGAAAGAACATGTGGCATGGTTTGCGCCTATTGCCATCACAATGGTTGCCTATGTTTTTATTAAATATGGGTCTGATCTTTCCAGACATCGGCAGGTTCGGAAAGCTGCTTTTGCTTTCACTGTAGTAGCCTTTATCGCTGCGGGAATTGCAGGGACTTTTGGTGCGCTTATCAACAAAAAGGCTCCTGTTCAGGGCGGCACCGTAATAAAATTGATGGAGGAAACGAAATGAACCCCGACCTACCCGAAAATCAGCCTGAACCAGAAATTCCAAATGGCGCAGCCGCTGCCGCCATCCTCTCGGCCGGAGTCGGATGCCTTTGCGTCAGTCTTTTTGGTTTATTGGGTGACGCCTTTCCAACCCTCTCGCATCTTTTCAATTTTTACAAACCGACCGGCCCTCTTTCTGGAGTCACGACGACAGCTATTATTATTTGGCTAATCTTATGGGCTGTGCTGTCTCGATCATGGAAGGGAAGATCCCTTTCAATGGGTAGAATTAATATAATAGCCTTTTTGTTGTTGGGTGTCGGACTGCTTTTGAGCTTTCCTCCGTTTGGTGATTTATTGCAAGGCAAGTAGCAGATCTTTAATTGACAATCGAATAAACTGTTTGCGTGTTCAAAGCGATTCCGTCCAAATAATCTGAATCAAAGTTCAATCCTCAAACAGGTCGGAGATTGAGCACTGGAAGGCGAAGCAACTTTTTTTCTGTAAATTGATTTTTCATCGTATTGGTTTGGCGGGTTAGTTCTTCATGGTGAGGTAAATTTTTCCAGTTTCCCATTCGTCGCTGATTTCGCTCAGGAGAGCCGTAACCAGACGCTCCCGTGATTTTTCATTGGGAAAAAGGTTGGCGACACGGGTGCGGCGTTTGATTTCCTTGTTGAGCCTTTCCAGGCTGTTGGTGGTGCGGAGTTTTTTGCGATGCGCTTCCGGCAAGCTGAAAACAGTCAAGGCTTGGGGCGCCTGGGTCTCGATCCACTGCGAGAGTTTGGGGGCTGACTCGAATGGCGCTTAGATAAGGGCAGGTTTTCATTGGGGTTTGTGATCAAGCGGCGGCGCGGTATTTGCCGCGGTGAGGGATTTCGACGAATTGATGGCGGGGTTTGGTCAGTAGAGAATAGGGCTTGGGCCGGCGCTTGACGGCGCGCGGTTCTCGGCGGCCGGGCCGATCCGGCACCAGATCGGCCGCCAGCACGCGCAGGAGTTCCTTGGCTAATTGCGCGGCTTTGGTTTTGGTTTTCGCTTGGGCGAGGGCGGCGCTGTCGTGGCGCACGGCATCGACGCTGCCTTTGAAGCTCAAGCGCTCCAAGGGCGCGTCATGACGGCGGGCGCTCTGGAGCATGAGGGCGCGAATGAGATTGTCGCCAATCAAGTGCATGAAGAACTCCTTTTGCACCATGGCCGGGCTTTGGCAGCGCAGGTGTTCCATCTTGAGGATCGTTTTGAGGTCGCCAAAGAAGAGTTCCACGCTCCAGCGTTGCAGGAAGAGTTGGGCGATTTCGGCGGCGGGATATTTTTCCGGGTCCAGCAGCGTGGTGACCAGGACCAGTTCGCGGGTGCGAAAACCCTTGGCGGCGCAACGCACCCGGATCATGCGCAGGGTCAAGACTTCCGGCAGGCTGGCCCAAAGCCGGGCGCCCAGAGTGCGGGTGCGCTGGGCGGGTTTTTTCCAGGTGATCAGCCGGTCGCCGGGTCCCAGATAATGGCCCTGGCGAAAGTCCTTGGGGCGGGCCTGGTTCATGCGCATGACGGCGTCGACGCCCCAGTTCCAAAGACAGGCCAGCGTGCCGTAGTCGCTGAAGTGACGGTCGGCCAGAAGCACGTCGCGCGGCTTGAGGAAATGCCAGAGCCTGCGGAAGAGGCTCAATTCGGCGTCGTAATAACTGCCGGTGACAACCCCGACCAGGCAGCCGGTGGTCAAGGAGAACAGGCCGACCAATCGCATGATGGGGAAGCCGCAGCCGGGCTTCTGCATGCGCTGTTGCGGGAAGACCTTCTGATGGGCGGGCGTGTCGGCCATGGTGGCCGTGCTGCCATCGACCACCTTGATCTCGCGGCCCCGCCACAGGCGCGCCTTCGGGCAAGCCCGCCGGGTGCCTTGGGCGATGCGTCCCAGGATTTGCTGCAAGCGCGGCAGGGGCAGGCGCTGGCGAGCCTGGCAGTAGCCGCTGGTTTGCTCATCCACCGCGTCCTTTCCCGCCAGACAAAACAAAGCCAGGACCTGGCGCACCGCTTCCCGGCAACTGGCTCCAGGGTTGAGGATTTGGCCCAAAAAGGCCCAGAAGGTCAACTCCAGGGGAAAGACGCGGTGGCGGCTGCCCGGGCCCTGTTTCTCCCGAGCCAGGGCCTCCTGGGGAATCCAGGGGCCGAAGAGGCCCTGGAGATGGGGCAGCGGTTGAGAGCGGACGGCTTGGACGGCGGCTTGGAGCGGAGCCAGGCGCGCGCGCCAGGCGGGGAAGAAAGGAGTTTTGCCCATAACAAGTATATATACTTGTCTTGGATTGACATCAAGGGTAAAATGACCGCCATGAAGAAAACATCCTCCCAAGCCCTGGCCCGGCAATACGATCAGTTGCGCCGGCGCCTGGCCCGCATCGGCTACATCAGCCAGGGTTCGGTGCTGGATCGTTCCCGCCTCCACCCTCCCCGAAGCGGTTATCAGTGGACCCGCAAAGTGGCCCGCAAGACCATCACCGTCGCCCTGAGCCCGGAGCAATTTGCCTCCTTGGGCCAAGCGGTCGCCAACCGCCGC
This sequence comes from Saccharimonadales bacterium (SeqCode), assembly GCA_035648615.1. Classification (GTDB taxonomy): domain Bacteria; phylum Verrucomicrobiota; class Verrucomicrobiia; order Limisphaerales; family Palsa-1400; genus DASRLE01. Next base: position 4,842 of record DASRLE010000423.1, read on the forward strand.
GCCCTCCAGAAGAACATCGCAAAAATGGAACAACTCTCCCGGAAAATCCTGTTTAATACTTTACCCGACACTAATCGTCGTAAACACTTGGGCAAGAAAGTTTTAGGCCTTATCTAAGCGCCATTCGGGGCTGACTCCTGGTATTTTTTGGCGACGATCTGGAGCCGGCGCTGGGCCTCGGCCAGATCGGAGGCGTTGAAGATGGAGCGGATATCCTGGGCCACCTCTTCCCGCATGTGGATTTTGGGGACGTGCACTGACGGCAGCAGGCACATTCCTGACACGAATGCAATTGTCCAAAGTTCCGTTGCGTTCCAAAAATCTCGTGGGCATCCCGGCGCTGCGGGCGCTCGTGACAGCGGATTTTTTTCATGCCGGCAGCCAACCGGATGAAGCAACGAACATGGTTTTGCCCGTAACTGAATCGCTGTCTCATTTGGTGGATGGCTTGGCACTATCCGGGCGCGGCGTCATTATGACGCTGGGCAAAAGCGGCGTCGGCAAAACCACCATCGCCGCCGCCATTGCGACCGAACTTGCGCGGCGCGGTTTCAAAGTTCATTTGAGCACCACCGACCCGGCTGCCCACATTGCGGCGGCAGCGGGACAGATCACTGGGATGCACGTCAGCCGAATTGACCCGCAGGCGGAGACCCGGAGCTACGTCGAGCATGTGCTGGCGACCGCCGGCAAAAATCTCGACGCCAATGGCCGCGGACTTCTGGAGGAAGATTTGCGTTCGCCTTGCACCGAGGAAATCGCCGTGTTCCGAGCGTTTGCCCGCACGGTGGCCGAGGGCAAGGACGCCTTTGTCGTGCTCGACACCGCACCGACCGGTCACACCTTGCTGTTATTGGATGCCACGGAGTCTTACCACCGTGAAATCGCTCGCAAGGCCAGCGATATGCCCGAAGAAGTGCGCGAATTGTTGCCGCGATTGCGCGATGCAGATTTTACCCGCGTGTTGATCGTCACACTGCCTGAAGCCACGCCGGTTCACGAAGCAGCCATGCTGCAAGCCGACTTGCGCCGCGCGCAGATTGAACCGTTCGCCTGGGTCATCAACCAGACTTTCGCCGGAAGTGGTTCGCATGATCCGCTGCTGATGGCACGCGGACGCGGCGAAGTTCAATTCATCCGCGAAGTTGTGGAGAAGTTTTCCAAACGCACGACCATCGTGCCGTGGGTGACCAAAGAACCCATCGGCCCGGAAAGTTTGCAACAGCTTTTCAAATTGTAAGCCGAACCGAATTATGTCCACGCCCGCTACTGCCCAAAAACGCCTGGCCTTCTTTGAGCGTTATCTCACCGTCTGGGTTTTGGTCTGCATGGTTGTGGGCGTTGCATTTGGCAAATTATTGCCCGGCGTCACGTCCACCTTGAGCAACCTGCAGTTCGGCCAGGGCTCACAAGTGAACGTGCCGATTGGCGTCCTCTTGTGGCTGATGATATATCCGATGATGCTCAAGGTGGATTTCACGGCCATCTACGGCGTCGCGAAGCGGCCAAAAGGTCTGATGGTGACATTGGTTGTGAACTGGCTGGTCAAACCGTTCAGCATGGCGCTGCTGGCGTGGTTTTTTATGCAGCACGTTTTCAGCGCGTGGATTTCCCCTGAACTCGCAAAGGAATACACTGCCGGCCTTATCATTCTCGCCGCCGCCCCTTGCGCCGCGATGGTGTTTGTCTAGTCCTATCTCACCGACGGCGACCCGGTTTATACGCTGGTTCAAGTGGCGGTGAACGACCTCATCATGCTGGTGCTCTTCGCGCCTATCGTGATGTTCCTGTGCGGTGTGGCAAACGTCGTTGTCCCGCCCAAGGTGTTGATCACTTCCGTCGTGGTGTTCATCGTGATTCCTTTGGCAGCGGCCTGGCTGACACGCACACTGTTGCTCAAATCGCGTGGCAAGGAATGGTTCGAGAAGAATTTCCTGCCGAAGTTCCATCCGGTGATGATGTGGGCGCTGCTGCTGACGCTGGTTCTCATTTTTGCTTTCCAATCGGCGAATCTCACGCACCGCTGGCTGGCTGTGCTGTTGATTGCCGTGCCCATCATCATCCAGGTCTATTTCAATTCCGGTCTGGCATACTTGATGATGCGTGGCCTGCGGGTGGAACATAACGTCGCCGTCCCTGGTGCGCTGATCGGGGCGAGCAATTTCTTTGAGTTGGCCGTCGCCGTGGCCATCACCCTATTTGGCGCGAATTCGGGTGCGGCCTTGGCAACGGTTGTCGGCGTGCTGGTCGAAGTGCCGGTGATGCTTTCCGTCTGCAAAATCTGCAATCAATCACGCGGCTGGTATAAACGTGTCGAGACACCAGCGTGACCGGCATTGCCTAACCGCACGTTTTTACCTCTCATGTGATGAGCTATTTGGAGACGGCGATTCCTGTGACTTGGCCTCGGTGACGACAATTTCAAAAATCATCGGCTGACCTTCCGTTATCAAAGATCGCTGGCTGCTTGGCAATTTGGCCAGCAGCGACAATTCCAGCCGTTGCATGACCGTCTCAATTCGTCGCAGATGATGGCCGTGAACGGTAACCTCGTGTGTCGCGAAGACCAGCTTGAGATGTTGTTCGTCGCCGCCACTGGTGAGTTCCGCGAAGATGAATTGATCGTGCGGCAACAGCAGCGAACGCCCCGGCGAAACATCAATGCGTAATCCCTTTGTTTGTGGGTCACTGGCCCAACATTCGGGTGTTTTTGTGCTCATGTTTTTGTGTGTGTTGATGGTGATGCCGACGAGCCACTTTCAGACGACAAATGTTGTCGGCGGCTCGACGACCGAAGGCGGCATTCAGCGGGTCCGACGACGCTTTGGCTTGCCGCTGGAGTTGGCCTGCAAACCAGTTGGACTTTGCAACCCGAAAGACAGGATTTTTTTGCAAAGTTTTAGGATGACAGCAAAGTTCGTGGGCGATTGGGATGCGTGGTTTTTCCCACAGCAGGCGGCGAAAAGCCTCATAGTCGGGCCAGGTGATTTTCTTTGATTTTTTCTTCATAAACTAATTCTTCGCCTCCAGTGCCGCCATAAGGGCGGTCACGTCATCTGGAATATCAATGTCATGTCCGGCTCTTTTCTTTTGCCAATAGCGGTTGCCGGGAGTGGGCAAACCCAGCGCCTTGGCGTGAGCCGTGACGGCACCGTTGGTGCAGCCCAGCTCACGGGCGATGTGAACCGACGGTTTGGTCCAGAGCATGCGCAGGAAACGGGCCTTCAAAGGCCATGCGATGAACATTCGGAAGCCGGAGTACCGCCTTCGCGATGACTTAAAGCGACGGCTGTCCGGTCCGAAAGCAGGTTCCACAAAGCTCTCGGCGTCCAGCTTCGCCATGAGAATCTTCACATCATTAGAAACAATCGTCGCAATTCCCGCAGTCTTCTTCTGCCAGTAACCGTGGCCGGGCCTCGGAAGATTCAGCTCCTTGGCGCGCGCCAAAACAGATGCCTGGCAACAGCCAAGTTCGGCGGCGATATGGGTTGCCGGCTTGTCCCAGAGCAAGTGCAGGAATTGGGCTTTCGCGGGCCATTTGATCGGGTGCAGGAAAATTGTTCCAGATGACTTCGTAGCTTCGCATTCTTGGACAGTGGCAGCGTTCGGCGCAGGCGGAGAGGCAAGCGTCGTTTCCGTCGGAACGCCTGCCCCTGAACATTTGGGGACTGCAGGAGTAGCACTTGTTGATGACTCGCCGACACCGGCACTCGCCGGCGTTGGCGTGTGCTTGATGGTTTCTGTTGTTTGTGATCCTGGAGTATTCATAATCGGTGTTCGGATTTGGGTTTTGATTGTTCGGATGACGCCGCCAGCGTGGATGGTGAAACCGTTGTGGCTTCATTGCGGAGTTGCGCGATTTGAGCCTTGATTCTGTCCGGGATTTCAATCGGGTCTCCATATTTCTTTCGTGCCCAGAACATCGTCTCCGGCCTTGGCAAACCAAGTTCTTCCGCTTTGTGCAAGACTGTGCTGGCGTCGCAGCCAAGCTTCCTCGCGATTTCTGTGCGGCGCTTGAGCCAAAGCATTTCCAGGAATTCCGGCTTTGACGGCCACTGGACTTTGGATTTTCGGTTGTTCCTCAATTGTGCCGCCACTGGCGGTGGCTCGGCAGAAGGCGATGATTGGAGGACGGCCACCCGCGCAAGCTCGGCGTTTTTCTCCACCAAACCAAGCTCATTGGCCGCGGGCGCTGGAGGCCGAGGTGTTTCGCCGCAGGATCCGGCCGCAATTTGGATGCTCGGAGTTGGTGTTTCGCGTTTATTTTCCGGCGCATCTGTTGTAGCGGGCAAATCCAGATTTGCGGCCGGCGTCGCGTTCTTAATAATGCCGGCACCTTCAACAAGGAGACGCATCCCTTTTTCGATTGCGTCGATGGGGCTGACCTCCGGGGGAAGCTGTTTTAACCACGGCGCCAACCGATCCAATAACATTTCAAGCGACAGCACCACCTGCCGCGCCGCGCCCTGTGCCATCCGTCGAGGCGGGTTCGGTCCATCGCCGCCTGGCAGGGCCGATTTTGCCAATTCATTGTCAATCGTATTGCGGGCGTCATTCTCGATGGCCTCTTTGGAACTGCGGCGAAATCGTTTCGGCCGATTATTCTTTTCATCCCATTCGCTCGGGTGATTAAAAACGTAGCGTTCCCCACCGTTGCCGTTGCTTTCGGTGCCTATTAACAACACAAACTTGCGGTGCGTAAAAGGATACCAGTTGCGGGTTGCCGGGATGATGCCTTCCAGGCTGTCGAGGCTCGCCCAGGCCGCTGCTGCGCCGCTCACGTCGTCAGCGTGCTGATCATCGCGAGATTTTTCTTTGATGTTCATCGGGCAACAGGGAGATTATGGAATGCCAGGCGGGGGCGCACGGGGGCACGCGACCGGACTGCAAAGCCTCCGCC
>DASRLE010000424.1:0-8984 GCA_035648615.1 Saccharimonadales bacterium (SeqCode)
CTCGAATGCCTATTACATCTGCGTGACCGGCGGAACTTTCACCGAAGTCTCTTGCCTGGGAATGCCGAGCGAAATTGAGCATCTTCGCCCTGAAAATAACCGCTTCAAGAATGGCTTCGGCACCGAAGTCGCCCTCTTCCGAACCGGCGAAGGCGGCATGTCGCGCATGTCCGTCAGTTGGGATACTCCCGGCCACTTGGGAGAAATGGGCCGGGTGCGCGGGCAGAAGGGCGCTTACTACGGAAATTTCGCCGGCATCCAGAAAGTCACTGTAGAAACCAAACGCCCTCCGCTGCCGCCGGGGGTTGAGCCTGGCGGCCATGGCGGCTCTCACGGTTATTTGATGAGCGAATTTGTCGCATCCATTCTGCAAAATCGCCAGCCGATCGTCAACATCGCCACCGCGCTAAACCTCACCGTTCCCGGCATCATCGCCCACCAGTCCGCTCTCAAGGACGGAGAACGGCTGAAAATTCCGCAGTATAAGATTTGAGGTGGATTCTTACGGCGCAAGCGCCACCCGGTAAAACCTCGTTTGACTTGGGCCATTTTCTCGTTCGCAGGCTTCCGGCGCGGGCTGCCCAAACGTCAGTCGCTCCAAATGAACGACCAACCCAGGCCGCTTTGGAAGGTTACGCCGTCTCTCGTGGCTGTCGCGGTGGCTTGCAGGTAGGAAACATGCCCATCGACGAACAAAACATTCCCATATCCCAGCCTCTTCTTGTCATGCCAATACATGTATTCAAATACTTCTTGGGAAGAACCATAGATAAAATAGCAATTAAATGAAAAGTCATTGGCGAGGATTATCTTCGCCGGGCTGTGAATGTCAGACTCCTTTCGAAGCAACAAACCCATGGCGCCGTCATTATTATTGGCGCTGCTGTTATAAAAATAGCTGCTTCCAAAATGGTCATAAACCGTTGGCGCGCGGGCTATGTAATATCCCGCCGTTGCGCCATTGTCGCTTGGGCAATCGAATAGCAGTGTGACGCCGGTGTCGTTGGTTGACACCACGCTGTTCTTACTGATGTAGGTATTTAGAAAACGATAGGGCGATCCCACGACGGTGGCATCCACGGCGGCTTCATCGCCCAACTTCCCGCCCCAATCATAATATGATCCCCACGGGCTATTGGAGAGGTTTGGGAAATAATACCGAAAATCATCGATGTACATCTTACAGGCAATTCCTTGCTCTTTAAGATTGGAGATGCACTGGGTCTTTTTGGCGTTCTCCTTGGCCGCCGCAAGCGCCGGCAAAAGCAAGGCGGCCAGAATGGCAATAATGGCTATGACGACCAGCAATTCGATCAGGGTAAAGGCAAACGTTGCGGATTTCGCGCCCCTGGCTTTCATAGGCGCCCGACAATCATGGGTGCAACGGACCGCGCCAACCCTGCCATCGGCTTCGGCACGGACGAATAGAAGGTTTGGGTTGTATACCACATCAAGAGACTGGCTTTGATAGATTGCGCTGTCAAGCCCCATTTTGCGGGAAATTATCTCTATAAAATGGGGGTGCCCGCGGAACAGCGGCGTCAAGGCGCGCGCACTCCAAAACCGGCCGGTTTTTCGGCGGGCGTTGATGCGCGCGAAGCGTCTTGGAATGCGGAACGCCAGTTCCGCTTTGGCCCGGAAACAGGTCTGACGGCGATTGAAGAATTTTGTCCATTCCAGGCAATTGGTCGGGAAAGAAGACCGTCCAACCCGCTCTTTTTGGGAAAATTCGATTTTTAAATTTTTTCTCTTGCCTCCTGTGAAGCTAACTGGTATACCAGATGAACACGCGCCTCAATTGGACGGCAAAAGTATCAAACGCTATGAAACTAAAAACAAAAAAGGCCACTATGAATTTCCCGATGCCAAAAACAGATATGTCCTCCTCAACCCGCGTCCGAAAAACAGTCTTCGGAGAGGTTAAACTGTTAGGCCTCGCCCTGCTCTCGTTTTCGCTGGGCATTTTCCAAACTCACGCCCAGGCGATTTACCAACCGTGGGCCGTTTCCACCTTCGCGGGCAGTCCCAAAGGCGCGGCGGGTTACGTTGACAGCACCGCCAAACTCAACGGAGCCCAAGGCGTAACGGTGGACAGCGCGGGCAACCTCTACATAAATGATACCGGCAACTCCGTGGTCGATAAAGTCGATACCGCCGGAAACATGACACTGTGGGCGGGCGTCGTCGGCTCCAACGGCGGCAACGACGGCCAGGGCACCAATGCGCATTTCAACCAACCCGCCGGCGGGATAGCGGTGGACAGCGCGGGCAACGTCTATGTGACGGATACGCAGACCAAAACCATACGAAAGATCGACACGGCCCGAAACGTGACGACGATTGCGGGCACTGTCGGTGTGCTGGGCAGTTCGGATGGCCAGGGAACCAACGCGCAGTTCAATACGCCCGCCGGGCTGGTGTTGGGCAGTGGAGGCAACATCTATGTGGCGGACACCGGCAACAACACGATACGGAAGATCGACCCGGCCTTCAACGTGACGACGGTGGCGGGCCAACCCAACGTGCCCGGCACCACTGACGGCCAGGGCGCCAACGCGCTGTTCAATTCTCCTAGCTGCCTGGCCATGGACAGCGCGGGCAACCTTTATGTGACGGATTCAAAAAACGACACGATACGGAAGATTGACACCGCCTTCAACGTGACGACCATCGCAGGCCAGGCCGGCGTGGCCGGCGCCACCGACGCCCAAGGTCTTTTTGCTGCATTCTCGAACCCTTACGGCATCGCGGTGGACAAGGCGGGCAACCTCTATGTGGGTGACTACAACAACCAGGCGATACGAAAGATCGACACAGCCTACAACGTGACGACGATTGCCGGCGTTCTCGACATCAAGGGCAGCACGGACGGCAACGGGACCAGCGCCTTTTTCAACGGGCCAAGGGGTGTGACGGTGGACAGCGCAGGCAACCTTTACGTGGCCGATTCCGGCAACGATACGATACGGAAGATCGACACGAATGACAACGTGACGACGTACTTGGGCCAGGCTGGCAAAGCGGGTCCCATCACCAAATTCAATATACCATGCGGGATTACGCGTGACACCGTCGGCTACTTCGGCCTGGGCAACCTCTTTGTGGCGGAAGAAAACAATGTGATAAGGAAGATCACGCCCGCCGGATATGTAACGACGTTTGCAGGCAACGGCACGGCGGGCCACGCGGACGGCCAGGGCACCAATGCGACGTTCAAGGACCCCTTCGCCGTGTGTTTTGACAAAACGAGCACAATCCTCTGGGTGGCGGACACCTTCAACTACATTATACGGACGATCGACAGCAACGCCAACGTGGTGACGGTTGCGGGGGCCGGCGTTAACGGCTCCGCAGACGGGCAGGGCCTCAATGCGTCGTGGAACATAGTAGAGGGCATGTATGTGGACCCAAACACCAACATCTGGTTTACTGACACTTACAACCATACGATACGGAAGATGGACGCGGCTCTCAACGTGACGACGATCGCGGGCCAGGTCGGCACCATTGGCCACGCCAACGGCCAGGGCGCCAATGCGACGTTCAATTATCCCGACGGGATTGTCCGTGACAACAACACAGGAAACCTCTATGTGTTGGAACTAAACAACTACGACATACGCATGATCGACACAAACTACAACGTGACGACAATCGCGGGCCAGCCCGGCGTAATAGGCAACGTTGACGGCCCGGGCCTCTCAGCAACGTTCTACGCTGGCTGTGGCATTACGATGGACAGCCATGGCAATCTCTATGTAGGGGGTCAATACGGCGACACGATACGGATGATCGACAACACCCCCGCCCATAACGTCGTGACGCTGGCGGGTTCTTTCACCAACGCCGGCCCCGCCGACGGCGTCGGTCCTACGGCATTGATGGGTCACCCCCACGGCATGGTATTGGACGCCAGCGCCAACAGGTTCTGGTCGGTCGGCGCAACGGACAACCGGGTTGTCCAAGGAACCATTGTAATTACCCTGACCGTTACCCCATCCGGGCCTAACCAGGATACCTTGACCTGGCCCGGCAGCGGTGCCCTGCAATCATCCGCCAACGTGAACGGCCCTTACACGACTATTGTGGGAGCGAGCAGCCCTTATGTCGTCTCGACCGTCGGCCCGCATACTTTTTATCGCGTTGTGCAGTAGGATTCCCCAATATAAGATTTGAGGTGGAATCCTTTAGCGCGCGAGCATCACTCGGTAAAACCTTTGCGCGCCATTGGTGATGGCTTCAGTGACGCTGAGAGTTGTGCCGGCGGCGGTGGCGGCGCTGCCCAGATTGGTCCACGGGCTGGAAATCAAGTCGGAACTGGATTGCAATTGATACATCTTTCCCGCTTCCGTGCTCCAGGTCAGACTCAGCATCCCGTTGGCGAGAGTCACGGCTTGGAATGTTGGCACGACCATCAGCCGAAAAACCGTCCCGCCTCCGTTTGGGCCGCCGAGGTAAGTCGTGCCATAGAAACTGCCGTCGCCCGCTTGCACCAGGCTCGCCTTGGGATTGGCGCCATCATTGTAGCCGGTGAAGGAATATAAACTGGTCAGCGCGCCATTGGTCCGCCATTCGAACACGGTGCCCAAGCCGTTCGTGCCGCCGCTGTAAGTCGTGCCATAGAAATTGCCGTCGCTGCCTTGCAGCAGGCTGGCCTCGGGATTTGCGCCATCATTGCCGCCGGTGAAGGAATACAAACTGGTCAGAGTCCCGTTGGCCCTGATTTTAAAGATGGTGCCATAGTTGGCGTTGGTGCCGCCCTCAGTCGTGCCGTAGAAATTGCCATCGTTGCCTTGCACCAGCGCGGCCACGGGATATCTGCCATCATAGCCGTTCGTGAAGGAATACAAGCCGGTCAGCATTCCATTGCTGCTGATTTCGAACACGGTGCCGGCGTTGGAAATGCCGCCGAATTGAGCGGCGCCATAGAAATTGCCATTGGCGCCTTGAACCAGGCCGGCCACTGGATATGCGCCATCGTTGCCGTTGGTGAACGAATACAAACTGGTCAGCGTCCCATTGGTGTCAATTTTGAAAACGGTGCCATAGTCAACGGCGCTGTTCGTGCGGCTGCCGCCGATTTGAGTCGTGCCATAAAAACTACCGTCGCTGCCTTGCGCTAGCGGGGCCTTGGGATCGCCGCCCTCAGAATCCGTCTCGACAATCGTGATGAAACCCGTGAAGGAATACAACTTGGTCAGCGCTCCATTAGTGCTGATTTTAAACACGGTGCCTGCATACACTTGGCCAGGCCTCCCACCTTCGCCACCTCCTGAGGAAGCCGTGCCATAAAGAGCGCCGTCGTTGCCTTGGAGCACGGCAGCCGTGGGATATTCGCCATCATAGCCGTTAGTGAACGAATACATATTGGTGAACGCTCCATTGGGGCTGATTTTGAACACCCCGCCAAAGCCCAGTGAACCTCCGGCATAAGTTGTGCCGTAGAAATTACCGTCACTCGCTGCCGCCAGTCCGGCCTCGGGCCTTGTGCCGTAATAAGGGAATGAATAAAGGCTGGTTAAAACCACGCCGGCCTGGGCCGCAAAGGCCGGTTGCATAAGGATGGCCGCCCAAAGCACTCTGGTGAACAGAGCCAAAACCGGCCTCCTGACAGGCAACCGCTTCGCCAATTGCGAAGCTCGTCTTTTTTTGACGCATGTCGTGACTTGGGTTTTCATACCGATGAATACATTTAGAGCCAGTGCATCAGCCGCCAAAAACGGCCCTGCGATTCACAGGCCAAAAGAGCCAAATCAATTCCGTCACCAGGCGGGTCGAAAACCGACCATTCTGAGGGGCTGATTCATACCAAGTTTTCTTGACACACGCAAGAGTTTTTCAATTTGCTTTGCTCTGTGGGCGACGCCAAAATGGCGGACGCCAGCGGGAAAGCGGCGCTAACGCGCGCGCCCTCTAAAACCGGCCGGTTCTTCGGCGGCGTTGATGCGCGCGAAGCGTCTTGGAGCAGTGCGGAACGCCAGTTCCGCTTTGGCCCGCAAACAGGTCTGACGGCGATTGAAGAATTTTGTCTCACACCCTTATGCGCTTTCCATTCCAGGCAATTGATTGGAAAAGAAGGCCGCCCAACCCGCTCTTTTTTGGAAAATCCGATTTTTAAATTCTTTCTCTTGTCTCCTGTGAAGCTAACTGGTATACCACAGAAACGTGCGCATCAAACCGTACATTTGCACTATTCTTCATGGGTGCCTTTCTTGTCTTGAAGTCTGGTGGTTCATCCAGGAAGTTTCCCGGCGATCCTCTAGGTTGAGCACATAATAGATTGCGCCCGGATACTCAATGCGAATTTGAGGCGACTTTAAAGAATTTCCTACCGCTAAAATGCAAGGCCGCAAGCAAAAGATAGAGCAAATGTACGGTTTGACCCCTCGTACCAATTAACACATGGCCTTTCATCCAGCCTAATGCGCTTCTGGAAGCTCTATTCCCGAATGAGATGACTTGCGGTAGACGACAAAATTGACGCTTTTAAAACGCATGTCAGCAAGCTGTGAATCGTCGGACGCGATGTCAATAGTATAATCGATCTTGTAATCCTTACCTAAAAAGCGAATCTTGTCGTTTTCGATCACTGCTGTGAAGATGTGCCATTTTTGCGCGCCAGGCAAAGAAATAAGGGGGAATCGTCCAGCAACGATTTCGCTTCTTATTTCACCTAACGTCTCATCCCAACTCAAAGTTTTGTCACTCGCATCAATGCCAAAATACCGCAATTCACTTAACCTTGTAAAACCGGTATCTGGACCTGGGTATTTATCCTGGAATGCACGGAACTCTGTCGGAACCAGCTTTTCGAGTTTGAGCACAATCTCCATTCCCGAAGCTGCGCAAGAATCTTTGTAATGCTGTTTATGAGTCTCAAGGATGTGACGTGGGGTTTGCATAGTATTTCATACGTATCACTAGAAATGCGACGATGTCCAATACACATCCTTCTCAATTGGACACCGTAACAAACGGTAATCCCTGGAGGATTCAACCATTTGTTCATACCATAGTGTAGCCTTGTCTACGTTCTCTTGAGCATACCGTCTTAATCCGGGATATGCACGACACCCCAGTATAATTCCTTTTAGCGCATTTTCGGGAAAAGCTATAATACCCTGTTTGTCCAAAACGAGTCGGTATTCCTCCTCATACATCCAACAGTCGGACTTGGAAAAGAGTGCGGTTTTCACAAAAGTATCCCGCCTCTGCGTGAAGTAATTAAATCCGCGCAATGATTTGCAGTAATGGATTCTGCCCTTGAGAATCACCCTATCTGTTTCTAGGAGCAAATCTCGGTCGAAGGCAGCACAAAAAGACAAGTGATCGGGACCATAATGGGACCACATTAAAGAATTGTCAGGGTTGAGTGTTAAGCAAATTACTCCAAGGGCATTTAAGAGATCTTCCCTGATCCTTTTCTCAACGTAATTTAAACCATTCGGACGAAGTACTATCCGCTTCCATACTTCATATTCTTCGAAAGATGCGGTGGGATTGTCGTTGAAATATTGTGCGCTGATACGGTGTTCAGGTGCATCACAAATCATCCAGACTTTGAATTCGAAAGGGTCGTTAAATTCCTTTGGTGGAGTAGCGTATAAAGAGTGTTGCTCGACTACCTGCTGCATACGGGTCATAGCCTCTTGCTCATTAGAAGCCTTGAAATACTTGTAAATGAATGCCATGTTATTCCCGTCTTATCTTACTGTTATTGCTTTAAGGCGTTGTCAGGCGGTAGAACTTTGGTGATATGCTAAGGTTAGTATCTGTGAACTGCCAGACGCCGTTGGTGTCAGCGGTGTTCGTGAGTATGGATTGCCACTGGATCGGGGTCGCGAGGTTGGTTGCGAATTGCAGTGTATACGAGAAGTTAGGCGCGCCTGTCATCTGTAGCTGAACGCCATTCCCGCTGGAGGATCTGATTGTTAAAGTCAGCGGCGGCAAACCAACACCCGCTACAACCGTGAGAACAACTTGGGTGCTCGTCATGCTGCCAAAGTTGTTCGTGACGACCACGAAATAATGTCCGGCATTGTTCGTGGTGACGCTCGCGATGTTAAAGACCTGATTCGTGCTTCCGGTCAAATTCTCGGCAGTTGGTGGATCAATGTGAATCAACGGTGTGCTGGTATATCCAGAACCTGGGTTGGCGACATTTATCGCGACCACCGTGCCATTGCTCGCCACTGCAGTTGCGGATGCACCACTTCCGCCACCGCCGAGAATTTGCACGTTCGGAATGCTGACATAGCCCGCGCCGCCACTGGTAATGATTGCGCCGTAAACGAATCCGTTTAAAGCCAAAGCGGTAGCCGTAGCCGTGGCGTTGGTTGCAGGCAGGACAAACCATTGATAGCCGAACGGGGCGTTGCCTCCAGCCGTGACGAAAAAACGGGCGTTGCCACCGGAAGGAACTGTGAGCGTTTGTGGTTGTGTTATGAAATAGACGGGCACGTTTATGGCGAGGGCGGCCACGCTGCTGGTGGCGGTGCCGTAATTATTTGTGACGACCAAAAAGTAATTTCCAGCGTTATTCGTGGTGGCATCGGTAATGTTCAGGGTTGCGTTGGTTTGACCGCTCAAAGGATCGGACGGTGGGTCTATCGAGATTGTTGGTGAGTTTGTGTAACCTGAACCCGGGCTGATGATGTCGATGGCAGTTACCACCCCGCCGTTCACGGTTGCAGTTGCCAGCGCCCCAGAACCGTCGCCACCGCTGATGGTGACATTCGGTGTTGTTACATAGCCTGCTCCTCCATTGATAACAGTGGCACCAATGACAAATCCATCGTCCACGATTGGGGTGGCTGTGGCAACGCTGGCCAATTGCTGATACCATTCACAGCCATCCCACAGAAAATCTAAAAAAAGTGTTGGCTTGCCCGTATAAACCTGCCACACGGCAGGCATGAAAAACACGATCAAACCAACACGGGGCCAGTTCAACATTTTGCGCCAGATTTGCAATCTTATTCCAG
>DASRLE010000425.1:0-2555 GCA_035648615.1 Saccharimonadales bacterium (SeqCode)
ATCGCTGCGTAGCCATGTGCGGAAGAGATAAGCGCTGAAAGCATCTAAGTGCCAAGCTCATCCCAAGATAATGTTTCCCGGACGCAAGTCCCTAAAGACCACGGGCAGACCACCCGTTTGATAGGTTAGAGGTGTAAGTGCTGTGAAGTATTTAGCTGACTAATACTAATCGGTCGTGCGGCTTGATTGCTTTTTTCAATTCATTGGAAATGCAATTTCAACTCGCGAATTGTTGTCAATAGGCTCCTGTGTGTAGTTTTCAACGAACTGCCGGAATGACTCCGACACGTTCTTTAATATTTTGCACGTCAAAATCGTGCGCACCAATTTGGTGGCAATACCGCAGTGGTCCGACCCGTTCCCATTCCGAACACGGCCGTCAAACACTGCATGGCCGATGGTAGTGGTTGTATAGCTTCCGCGAGAGTAGGTAGCCGCCATTTTTTACAACCCCGGATTTCCCCCGGGGGTTTTTTCTTTAGGGAAGCGCTGAATAAATCACCAACCATTTTCAATTTGCGACTGATTGCTCATAAATCAGCGGGTGATAAATGAAAACATCTCTTTATTCAGCGCTTCCTTAAGGAAACGCTGATTTAATCCATCTATTTTTGATTTGGTGGCGACGACGGAGCCGGCGTTGGGTAAACTCATGGGCATGACCCACCAGACGAGTTTTTCCCAAGCCGAGTTTGCCACTAAAAAGAAAACGACCCGCCGTGAAAAGTTCCTCACGCGCATGGAGACCCTCATTCCGTGGCTGAAACTGCTGGCCGTCCTCGAACCGTTCTATCCCCAAGGCCAGCGCGGACGTCCGCCCATCGGGTTGGAGCGGATGCTGCGGGTGTATTTCCTCCAGCAGTGGTATGGGTTGGCCGACGAAGCCCTCGAAGACGCGCTCTACGACAGCCAGTCCCTCCAAGGCTTTGCGCGCATTGATCTGGCGGCCGAGGGCGTGCCCGACGCCACCACGCTCTTGAAATTCCGGCGGTTGCTCGAAACCCGCGATTTGTGCCAAGGCCTCTTGGCCGCCATCAACGCCGACCTGGCCGCGCGCGGCCTGTTGCTCCGCGAAGGCACGCTGGTGGACGCCACCTTGATCGCCGCGCCGCCCTCGACCAAGAACCGGGACAGGAAACGCGACCCGGAAATGCACCAGACCCGCAAGGGCCACCAATGGTAATTCGGGATGAAAGCCCACATTGGCGCGGATCGGGACAGCAAAGCTGGTTCACACCGTCGTGGTCACGGCAGCCAACGTGGCGGACATCACCAAGACATCCGAACGGTTGCACGGACAGGAGCAACAAGTCCATGCCGACGCGGGCTGCATCGGCGTGGAGAAGCGCGCGGAGATCGTGGCCCTGGGGCGAACGATTGACTGGCAGATCGCAGGCAAACGCGGCCCGCTCAAAGCGATGGCGGAAGGCCCGGACAAAGAAACCCGCAAGGCCCTGGAGAAAGCCAAAGCCTCCGTCCGAGCGTTTGTCGAACATCCCTTCCACATCCTCAAGAACCTATTCGGGCATCGGAAAGTGCGCTGCCGGGGGCTGGCCAAAAACGGGCATCAACTTTATACGCTCTTTGGACTGGCCAACGTGATCCCCGGCGCGCGGCAGGCAATGGCCTGAAAAACCGGTCGCGCGCCGCCAAGACGGATTAAAAAAGGCGGAAAACCACCCTGATAGAACCAAAACCAGCCACTGAACCGGAGAATCCGACCGCCAGATTACGCAGAAAAAGCCTGCTTCCCAACGCTCAAAAATCGAAATTTGAAAAGCTGGCTTTATTCAGCGCTTCCTTAAAGGAAGAATTTTGTCTCACACACCCCGCCGACAGTATTGCCGATAGTTGTTGCTATTTCGGGGAAAACAGGCCATGCTTGTCTTGTCTGATAGATAGCTTGTCTCTTTCAAGGCATGGTAAATCTTCAAGTGAACTTGGTTCAGTGATGATTTGAAATCCGATAAACGGAAACAGTCTGGTCAAAGCAAAGTTCAGTCTAGGACAGTTAAACATCACATGAGCAATAAACTATTCGTAGGAAATCTTTCCTTCAATACCACTGAAAACGACCTGCAGGACGCGTTCGCCGCGTTCGGCACCGTCACCGAAACCAACCTGATGATGGATCGCATGACCAACCGCCCGCGCGGTTTTGGTTTTGTGACCATGAGTTCCGCCGAAGAGGCCCAGAAGGCCATCGCCGGCATGAACGGCAAGGACGTGGACGGTCGCGCGTTGACGGTCAATGTCGCCCGTCCGCGCGAAGAGCGCCCGGCTGGCGGCGGCGGTGGTCGCCGTGAATTCGGCGGCGGCAGTGGCGGCGGTGGACGTCGCGAACGCTACTAATCCATTTTGGATTCTCACGGCGGGGTTCGGGTGAACACCGGATCCCGCCATTTTCATTTTTCAATTCCTATGCCGGTTCGTCAGCCATGAGAGAGCAAACCAAAGAAGAACACATTGAAGTCGAAGGCCGCGTCCAAACCGTGCTGCCCGGCACGATGTTCCGCGTCGAACTCGAAAACAAGCACCTCGTCCTCGCCACCATC
>DASRLE010000426.1:0-2566 GCA_035648615.1 Saccharimonadales bacterium (SeqCode)
GAAGAAATTTACCGAGAAACTGGTGGCCGAGGAGCGCGACCTGCTCCGCGCGGATATGTTGCGCGACCGTTTGCGCCATGTCAGCCGACCAAACCCAAAAACTCCAGGAAATGGCAGTGGTTCACTGGACAAACGAAACTAGGCAAGGCAAATTTTCATTATGAGTGAAGAACAAATGAATAATTTTACGCCACGCGCCCAGCAGGTGCTCGCGCTGGCGCGAAAGGAGGCTGACCGGTTCAATCACAATTTCGTCGGCACCGAACATCTTTTGCTCGGCTTGATCAAGCTAGGCCAGGGCGTGGCCGTCAATGTCTTGCAGAAGCTCGGCCTTGATCTCGAAACCGTTCGCATGGAAGTCGAGAAGCAGGTCGGCACCGGCCCCGATCAAAAAATGATCGGCAACATTCCCTACACCCCGCGTGTCAAGAAAGTTTTGGCCCTGGCCGCCAAGGAAGCCAAGGCGCTGAACCATACTTACGTGGGCACCGAACATATTCTGCTGGGATTGCTCCGCGAGGGCGACGGCGTGGCCGCGCGCGTCTTGAAAAATCTCGACGTCGATATCGAACAGACCCGCCAGGAAATCCTCAAGGAACTCGATCCCAACTTTACCGCCTCCGACGAATCGCAGGCGGGCGCCCCTTCCGATCCCGCCCCGGAGAAAACGCCGGAGAAAAAAGGCGAAGTCAAAACGCCCGCCCTCAAAGCCTTTGGCCGCGATCTGACCGAGATCGCCCGCAAAGGCGACATGGACCCCGTCATCGGCCGTCAAAGCGAAATTGAGCGCGTCATTCAAATTCTTTGCCGACGCACCAAGAACAATCCGGTGTTGCTCGGTGAAGCCGGCGTGGGAAAGACGGCCATTGTCGAGGGCCTGGCCCAGGAAATCGGGCGCGGCAATGTCCCGGAAATTTTGCGCGAAAAACGCGTCATCACCCTCGACCTTGCTTTGATGGTCGCGGGCACAAAATATCGCGGCCAATTCGAGGAGCGCATCAAGGCGGTCATGGATGAAATCCGCCGGGCTAAGAACATTATTTTGTTTATTGACGAGTTGCACACCATTGTGGGCGCTGGTTCAGCCGAAGGAACGATGGATGCCTCAAACATCATCAAACCCGCTCTAAGCCGCGGTGAAATGCAGTGCATCGGGGCGACCACCCTGAACGAGTATCGCAAATACATCGAGAAAGACGCCGCGCTCGAACGTCGTTTTCAAACCGTCAAAGTCGAAGCTCCTTCGGTGGACGAAGCGATCCTGATCCTCAAAGGTCTCCGTCCCAAATACGAAGAGCACCACAAAGCGGAGATTACCGACCAAGCCGTCGAGTCGGCGGTCAAAATGTCCGACCGTTACATCACCGACCGCTATTTGCCGGACAAGGCCATCGATGTCATGGACGAAGCCGGCTCGCGCGCCCGCATCGGCACCATGACCCGCCCGCCCGAAGTTAAAGACCTCGAAGCGGACATCGAACAGATCAAGACCCAGAAGGAACGGGCCATCAAGGACCAGGATTTTGAAGGCGCCGCCGCCATGCGCGACAAGGAAAAGCAGGCCAAGGAAAAGCTGGATTCCGTGCTGGCCGCCTGGCGCGCCAGCCGCGAAGAAAAGCGCGTCACCGTCGGCGAAGAAGACATTTTGCAAGTGGTTTCCAAATGGACCGGCATCCCCTTGAAACGCATGGAAGAAGGCGAAGCCCAGCGCCTGCTCGCGCTCGAAAACGAAATGGCGCGCCAGATCATTGGCCAGAGAGAAGCCGTCTCCGCCCTTTCCAAGGCCTTGCGCCGTTCGCGGGCTGATTTGAAAGATCCGCGCCGTCCCATTGGCACCTTTGCCCTGCTCGGCCCCACCGGCGTCGGCAAGACTTTGCTGGCCAAAACGCTGGCGGAAATTTTGTTCGGCGATTCCAAGGCGCTCATCCAACTGGACATGAGCGAATACATGGAACGCCACAATGCCTCGCGCATGGTCGGTTCGCCGCCGGGCTATGTTGGCTTCGAGGAAGGCGGCCAGCTCACCGAGCAAGTCCGCCGCCGCCCCTACTCGGTGGTTCTTTTCGACGAAATCGAAAAAGCCCATCCAGACGTGATGAACATGCTCCTGCAAATTCTGGAAGAAGGAAAACTGACCGACAACGTCGGCCGCGTGATCAATTTCCGCAACACAATCATCTTGTTGACATCCAACGTGGGGGCCGATTTGATCCGCAAGCAATCCACCCTCGGTTTCTCGCCCATCAGCGACGAGCACAGCTACGAGAAGATGAAGGAAAAAATCATGGACGAAGCCAAGCGCGTCTTCCGTCCCGAATTCCTGAACCGGCTCGATGACGCCATCGTCTTCCGCTCGCTGACCAAGCCCGACTTGATGGAGATTCTCGATCTCGAAGTATCCAAAGTGATTGGACGCCTCAAGGCCAAGCAAATCCGCTTGAGCCTTGACCAATCCGCCCGCGACTTGCTGGTGGAAAAGGGTTACGACCCCACCTACGGCGCGCGTCCCATGCGCCGGGCCGTCGAGCGCTACCTCGAAGATCCGCTGGCCGAAGAAATATTAAAG
>DASRLE010000427.1:0-47705 GCA_035648615.1 Saccharimonadales bacterium (SeqCode)
ACTGGCCGCCGCCGTCGGGCGGGAGCGGCTGGTGCTGGATTTGAGCTGCCGGCGCAAGGACGGCGAATACTTCGTCGTGACCGACCGCTGGCAGAAGTTCACCGAGTTGGAAATCGGGCCGGAGGCTCTGGCCCGGCTGGCTGAATGGTGCGCGGAATTTTTGGTGCATGCGGCGGATGTGGAAGGGCTGTGCCGCGGGGTCGATTTGGAGTTGGTGGAAAAACTGGCCCGCTGGTCCCCCCTGCCCGCCACCTACGCCGGCGGGGCCAATTCTATGCTTGACTTGGAGGAGGTGACGCGCCTGGGCGGCGGTAAAATAGATTTGACAATCGGCTCGGCCCTCGACATTTTCGGCGGCGCGGGGGTGCGCTACGCGGACGTGGTGGAGTTTAATCGCCGTCATCCTCTTTCGCGCTAAAAACAAAGGCGGCATGGACCGGCGCGGGCAGCGGAGAAGCAGCGCCGCGCACGGATTTCCAGACGGCTTCGTTGAGCAAAAACTCGTCGGCTGCATCTTCACGGGCGAAATTCATTTTCAAGCCGGCGCCCCAGGCGGTGCGTTCATTTTTTTCCTCCATGTTGATATTTTCCGGCACGGCGTCGTAGGGCCGCAGGTCTGGCGCCGCCTGGAAAGAGCGGTACATCGCCGCGGCCGCGGTGTCGAATTGCGTCATGGGCTTGAGGCCAAGAATCAACTCCATCGTGCGCAGCATGCTGGTGGTGGAATAGAGGGTGGAATCGGTCGTGCCGTGCCGGACATAAGGGCTGATCACGAAAGCAATGGTGCGATGGGAATCGACATGATCGGGCCCATTTTGCGCGTCGTCTTCGACGACAAAGATGGCGGTTTGCGGCCAGTATTTGGAATGGCTGACCATTTCAACCACCCGTCCCAAGGCAAGATCGTTGTCCGCAATATAGGCGGAGGGCGTGGGAAAATGGACGCTTGCGCCGTGAGTGTGGTCGTTGGGCAAACGCATAATTTGCAGTCGCGGCATTTCATCCGCCGCTTCCAGCCGCTTGAACTCGGCGATAAAACGATCGGCCCGTTTGGCATCGGAATAATGCAGGTCAAAACCGCGAAAGAACGGATCAATGTGCCCTTGCAATGCCTTGACGCGCGCGCGGGCCGGTTCGTTCGCCTTTTGGTCATAGCTGACAAATTCGCCGTAGCTGCGATAGCTGATTCCAGCCTGGCGCGCGCGATCCCAGAGGTAGCCGTTGGCGGGAGCCGCAATGGGAAAATAACCTTCCGACGGATAGGGAAATTTATTTCTCCTATTGTGTCCGTATTCCATCGGCCACATTTTTTGCACGAAGTCGCTGGCGTAAGCGCCCATGCTCCATTCGTGGCCGTCGGCGCTGACTTCCGCATCGGCGTAAAAATTATCCAGAAGCACAAACTGGCGGGCCAGTTGGTGGTGATTGGGAGTGGCGCGCTCCGGGAAAAGGCAGAGCTTCGCATCGCCGTTGCCCTGCGGCATGTCGCCCAGGATCTGGTCGTAGGTGCGATTTTCTTTGATGATGTAAATACAATATTTGATCGGGCAGGTGTCGCCGAGACGGGCCGGAATGGGATTGGATGCCGGACTCTCGACGCTGCGCGAGGGAATGCCCCGAAAAACTTCCGCCGTCCACGCCGCCATTTGCTTGTCAAACAGATCGCCGCGCGGCAAGTCGATAATGCTGAGCGCGCCCCGGTAAAGGACTCCTATGTAATCAGCCGTTTTTTTCAGGGGCTGCGGTCCGCCGGGATTGGGCCGGGTTGCAACGCCCTTTCCACTGGCCACCAAAAGCCGCTTCCCGTCCGGCGTGATCCGCACCGAGGTCGGATACCATCCCGTCGGAATAAAACCCAGCGACCGGCTTTTGCGCGGGAGGGTGACGTCAAAGACCGCAATGGCGTTCACGCCGGCATTGGCGATGTAGAGGGTTTTCTGATCGGGCGAAAGCGCGAGGCTATTGGGGGTGGAACCGGGTGGATCATCCGGGTGAAAGGCTGCCGAAATCGTTTCCTGGGGTTGTCCCGTCGCAGTGTCAAATACAGTCACTGTATTGCGATTGGCATTGGCCACGTAAAGCGCCCGCCCTGAACGATCGAGAACCATCTCGCAGGGGTGTTCCTCGGCCGGCCAGTCGGACAGTGGCTGCCGCGACTTCAAGTCAACGACATGCACCGCCGCCTGCGCCCAGAGGCTGACGTAAAGACGCTGCCGTTTTTCATCCAGGCAACACGCGTAGGGAAAACCATCGTCGGGGTCCGCATCGTAAAGACTAATTTCCGATCGTTTTTCCGCCGAAGCCGTGTCGAAATCTTCCGGCGGGACAACCGGTGCCATGACTAAATGAGACGGCTTGCGTCCCACATCAAAATCCGTCGTGCGGGTTTCCGCCCCCATTTCCACCTCCGACACACAATTGCCCCAGACGTTGGCCACGAACAATCGATCTCCCTTGCGATTCAACGCCAAACCCGAGGGCACCGTGCGCAAAGTCGGATCATGCACTTTAATCGAATGCTCGCCGGAAAGAATCCCATCCCGAAAATCGAACCGATGCACCACCTCATCGGCGCCGCCGCCGCAAAAAAGTTCACGGCCGCCGGCGGAAAAAACCAGCCCATAAAAAGCATTGTTCAAAGCAGCCCGCGCCACCACCTTCGCGCCCACTAAATCCACCACCACGACTTCATTCGTCCCATAACCGGAATGCAAAACGGCGGCGAACTTTCCCTTGGGATGCACCGCGACATTCACCGGAAAGCTGCCCAATTCCACTTGCCGCCCCGCCGGCCGAATCGACCATTGATTATGGAGCAGCACAGCGCCATCGGGTTGCCGGCCTGGCCACTTTACGGGCGCGTCCGTTGCCGGGGCGGCGAAACTTGTCCTCGGATTCAGCAAAAGGACAAAAACGACAAAAACGACCGGTATAAAATTCCGGGTTTTTTGGCCCCTACTCACGCATAGGGGAAACGCTGACTCACCCCCCGAATTTGGGTCATATTGGTTTGACTGGGTTTGACTGGGTTTGACTGGAGGGCTAAAATGACCGGTATCCGGGCCGCCATCCTGTCGGCCGAGCGAATGCGTTAAACCCGCGATTTCGGCATCCTGCCTTTGGTTTTCGGCACAATTTCTTTTCACGTAACTTAAATACTAATTAAACTACAATATGTCAACGTCTTTTTTGAGGCGCAATTCGCGATTTTACAAAACCGTGACAATTGCGCTTGCGACGCTGGCTAACTTGGCAGGAAATAGAGCGAATGCCATCGGAACCTTCACGGAAACAATCGTTCTTCTGGCAGGCAATCCTCATTCTCCTGCCGGTAGCGGTGTTGACGGTCCTCGGTTTGTTTTCGCTGCGTCAGGACAGGGTGCTGGCGGAACAGGAGGCGATACAACGCGGCCAGTCCATTGCCGGGCGGTTGGCAGACCACATCCGCGGCGCATTGAATCGGCAATTAGCGGAATACGGCGAGGCAAACTCCATGCTGCGCATCGCACGAAGAGTGGGTCTATTCCTTCCGACGCGCTTCCCCTTCGCTCCGGGTCAGCGCCCCGAGGACTTTATCCAACGGTGGCAGGGGTTAAACCCCGGCCTTGATTTGTTTGCCATGCCCGTTTCCGATTGCGTGCTGAATCTCGATGGTGAACACTGCGCCCCGCCGCTTTATCCCCTCGCGCCCTCCCCACCGGAATGGCTGTTGGAATTATCCCCTGAGCAACGCCAATTCATGGAGGACGAGGAACAGACGGAATTTAAGGCGGACGGCACCGATGCCGCGCAAGAGGCGATCAGGAATTTCATCGCCACCGAACCGCCGAAGAGCGCGCTGGCCACGATGGACTTTCATTTGCTATTGCTGAAAACACGCGGGCTTCCCGCTGCCAAAAATGTCGAGCACTTGGCGAACTCAGCCTTGGCCCGGTCAGGCCAACTCACCGAAACCGGATTGCCGATCGGCCAATTGATTTGTTATCGCGCCTTGCGGTTGCTCCCTGACAATGCCGGTTTGATCGGGCCTCTTTCCGAAAGCATTACTTGGGCGATCGAGAACCGCCCTTCCATTTTGGCGGCACGGCTCATTGCGGAGGCGGAGCGAGTCGCTCCCGGAAAGGACACCGGCCTGCTGAAAGCGTGGTGGAACTCGGAGGATAGGGCCATAATGGTGTTGCGGGATTTTCGGGAGCAGCATCCCGCCGGCACTTGGACGAATGCGCTGCTTTGGATCGATTCCGCCGGAGGCCGCTTTCTGCTTGCGCTCGCCCCAGGAACTTCGTCCTGCCACCTTGGCATCTTTCCCTCGGAAGTCGTCAGTAAGGCGCTGGACGACGCTGTTGCTAAAGCGGACATTTCAGTCCCGCCGTATGCCAGAATTGCCTTGGAAATCGGCGATCGCACATTGGCCTGGCGGCAAAATCATTTTTTTCTGGCCACGAATTTGTTGTCGCCGCCGGTGCTGGGCGAGGCGCGCGCGGCGGTGTCCAGTCCGCCCCACCAAGGAGCGCCCTATCCATTCCAAGTTCGGGTGTTCCTGGCCGACCGCAACGTTCTTTATGCGCGACAGCACCAGCGCACGCTGCTCTTCGGCGGGTTGATTCTGGCCTCCTCGCTCGCGGCCCTGCTCGGGCTGATGGCTGCGCATCGTGCTTTTGACCGGCAACGGGAGTTGAATGAATTAAAATCCAATTTCGTCTCCAGCGTCTCGCACGAGCTTCGCGCCCCTATCGCTTCCGTTCGGTTAATGGCTGAAAACCTCGCAGGCGGCAAAGTCGCCGAACCGCTGAAGCAGCAGGAATATTTTGGTTTCATCGTGCAGGAATGCCGCCGGCTTTCCTCGCTGATCGAAAACGTGCTCGATTTCTCGCGCATCGAACAAGGCCGCAAACAATATGAATTTGAACCGGCTGATCTCGCCGCGCTCACCCGGACCACCGTCAAACTCATGGAGCCGAATGCGGCGGAAAAAGGCGTCCGATTGGAAATGTCCCCTGCCCCGCCCGCAACACTGCCCATCGAATTAACGGTGGACGACCGGGCGATTCAGCAGGCGCTGGTCAATCTGATTGACAACGCCATCAAACATTCGGCCAAGGGCGAAACCGTGACAGTGGGAATGGAAAGGAAGACCACAGCGGGCACGGACTGGGTTTGTTTATTTGTGGCCGATCACGGCCCCGGCATTCCAGCGGCGGAGCATGAAAAGATTTTTGAGCGATTTTACCGGCGCGGCTCGGAATTGCGCCGCGAAACTCAGGGAGTTGGCATCGGCTTGAGTGTGGTGAAGCATATCGTTGAAGCGCATGGCGGGTGTGTCATGGTGCAAAGCGAGGTTGGCCGAGGCAGCCGGTTCACCATTGAATTGCCCGCAAGGAGTCAAGATGAATGAGCGGATTTTAATCATCGAGGACGAAACGCCCATGCGCACGGCGCTGGCGGACTTGCTTGCCGCCGAAGGGTATCGCGCGCTCACCGCCGCCGACGGCGAGCGCGGCCTGGAACGCGCCCTCGCCGAAAAACCCGACCTCATTCTGCTTGACGTGATGATGCCCAAGCTCGACGGCTTCGCCGTGTGCGCCGCCTTGCGCCGCCTCGCCAACCCCGTGCCGGTGCTCATGCTGACCGCCAAAGGCCAGATTGACGATCGCGTCACCGGCCTGGACGCCGGGGCGGACGATTACCTGGTCAAGCCCTTCAGCACGGACGAACTGCTGGCCCGCGTCCGCGCCCTGCTGCGGCGCGTCGAACGCAAAGGCCGGAAACCGCTCAAGTTGAAATTGGGCGACGCGGAGATTGACCTGGCCCGGCAAAGCGCCGCCCGCGGCAAGAAAGCAATCCATCTGACCGCCAAAGAATTTGCCATGCTTCGTCTCATGGCCGAAGCCGAAGGCAAACCGGTGACACGCGAAAACTTTCTTGACGCCGTGTGGGGTTACGCCGCCTTTCCCACCACGCGCACGGTGGACAACCATATCGCCACTTTGCGGAGCAAGCTCGAACCCAACCCCGACGCCCCCCAATGGATCAAGACGGTGCATGGCGTGGGCTACAAATTGGACTTATGATTTTGCAAAAGCATGACAATTGGACGCCGGCCGATCTGCCAGACTCGCCTTATGAAAACTAAATTGTGGATATGGATTTTCCTCCTCACGGCCACCTTGGCCCAAGCGCAGAGTAATACCCTCAGCTCTCTCCTGCAACAAGGACTGCTCGAAGAACAAGCCAACCGCAACCTCGACGCGGCCATTGCGGATTACCAGTCGCTGGCCAATCAATTCGACAAAGACCGGCAGCTCGCCGCCACCGCAATTTTTCGGATTGGTGAATGCTATCGAATGCAAGGCAAGACCAACGAAGCCGCCGCGCAATACCAGCGCATCCTGCGCGAATTTCCCAGCGAGAAGACCCTCGCCACCTTGAGCCAGCAAAACCTGACGGGCATGGGCGTAGCCCTTGGCAACATTTCGCCGCCCTCAACATCCGTCCCAACTTCCCCCAGCGTAACGCTTTCGCCAAACCTACGGCATATCCCCGATGCGGAAGATAACGAAATCCAGCGCATCCAACAAATGATTCGAAACAGCCCCGACCTAATTAACACTTCGGATAGCTCAGGCCTGACTCCGCTCTGCACCGCCGCTCGCTACGGACAAGTGCGCGTGGCCGAGTTTCTATTGACCAATGGCGCTGATGCGAATTTAAACTCCGAACACGGCCCTGCCCCCCTCTATTTCGCGGCCATCGCCGGTCAAAATGCCATGGTGAAATTGTTGCTCGATCACAAAGCAACCATCGGAAACGCCCTTTATGAAGCGGCCGGGCGCGGCTACAAAACAGTGGCTGAGACTTTGCTGGCGTATCACGCGGACATAAACGCGGTGACCACCAAGGGCGAAACCGCTCTGGATGCCGCTGCGGCCAACGGTCACTTGGCCATAGTTCAATTGCTTCTCGCGCATGGCGCTGAGGTTGATCTGAAAGTCAACAACGGCCGTGCGCGCACAGCATTGGGCATGGCGGCTTCGCGACCGCAGAATACTCCAATAATAAGGGCATTGCTGGACGCTCACGCGAATCCGAATGCCGATAAATGGGATGCACCCTTGCTTGGGGCCATCTATGTAGGAGACAGAGAGTCAGCAGAACTGTTGTTACAAGCGGGCGCTAACCCGAACAAAAAAGGAGCGGAGGACATCCAAGGTAACGTCAACGGTGTTGCGCTTACTCCTCTATCACTCGCCCTCTCAATGGATCAATTGTCCATGGTCCAATTACTGCTGAAATTCAAGGCGGACCCGAATGATTCGCAAACGTTCGGCCGACCGGTATTATTCGAAGCGCTCGGCGATACCAATCTGCTCCATGCGCTTCTGGACGCAGGAGCAAAAGTGGATGCACCGGATGAACATGCGTCGATGAATGGGTATGCCACCCATTGGACGCCACTGGAGGCCGCAGTCTCTCAGAATAATCTTTCCGCGGTGGAATTTTTGCTCAAGCACGGCGCCAATCCAAACCTCCCGGACCAAAGAGGAGATACTCCCTTGCATTGGGCGGCGCAAGAGCCGGCGGCGGAACAAGTTTTCAGGCTATTGATGGATGTCAAAGCCGATCCCAACGTCCGAGATTTGGAGGGTAAAACGCCGCTGGATTTGCTCAAGGAAAAGTTGCCAGACCCCTCTTCTGGTTTCAGCGTTCCCGACAGGGAAATTCTCGTGAGGAAGGAGATTGATTTGTTGCGCAAGTACGGAGTGCTGGAGAATCCGCCGGATTGGAGACGCATTGTGGTCAGCCGCCCTTCCTCCAAGTATTCGAAAGCCGTTTTCCAAAAGGGAACAAATGACTGGAATCACTTCAGCCTTTTGGAACTGATTTACGACGCCGCGACGTGGCCCCACGAGCGCGGGTATCCTCGTCGCATACCTGGCTTCGATAACGGAATTTCTCCTTTGGAGTTTGCGGATTTGGCTCATCTCGTGATTGTTCGACCGGGCGCTTCCGGCAATCCCCCGAAACGGATCGAAGTCAATCTTTTTGACTCGACCAATGGCGTGGATTTCAGCAAAGACCTTCCCTTGGAATTTGGCGACGTCGTGGAAATTCCCGAACGCGAACACGCCCTGGCTGATCCGCCCCTTTATTTGCCCGCCAATCAATTGGCGGTGATTCTGGATTATTTCAAAAGCAACGCCGGCGAAGCCAAATTAGTTGTCGGAGGCGGGCAGGCTATTCCACTGCCGATAGAACCTTTCCACTGCCAAATTGGCCAGATGTTGCGCAGCACCGCCGCGCAAAACGCCCTCACTTCAGACTCCGACCTTGGGCATGTAAAAGTCACCCGCCGCGGACCCGCCACAATCGCCGGCGAGTGGATTTTGGATTGCAGCCATCTCAATGACCATCAGTCTCAAGGCTTCCTCCCGCCGTCTATGTTGCGACCTGAAGAAGTAATCAACGCGCCCGACCTTTGGATCCGCAATGGCGACGTCATTGAGGTGCCGAAGAAGTAGGCCGTCTATGGCTGCGGTTTTTTTGCCGCGCCAGCGGACTCCGAGGTCGCCTGCAGTTCGTCCAATTGAATGAGGTCTTGAACGAGCAAAGGCGTTTTCACCGAGAGCATTTTGCCGTCTTTCCGGGCGTATTGCTGGCCGGGGGAGATGATGGTGATTCCGCTGTCGCCGATCAGTTTGAGAGGGATGACGGAGCCTTCGGCCGAGACGTGGGTGCCGTCGGCGGTGATGATATACTTGCCAATCCCGCTGCCTTCCATCACGGAACGGCCCGCCGCATTGCGGATTTCGAAGGTGCTATCAGCCACCCGTGAATTGACCACCGCGAAAATTCGGCCGGTGCGAAGGTCCAGCAAAGTGCGCTCGCTGGGAAGGCCGTCCTTCAAGGCGCTGGACATTTTCTCGATTTTTATTTCGGTGCCGGGCTGCAAGCGGACGGTGGTGCCGGTGCGGCGGAAGAAAAGATCCGCCCGCGCATCCTCGCCCGTGCGGAGAATGGCGCCTTGCTTGAATATATGGCCTTTTTCCAACCGGGTGAAAGTCGAGCCATCGTCGGAATATTCGCATGCTCCCTTTACCGAAAAAACGTCCGCAGTGGGCGCGGCAATTCTGTCCGAGACTTGCGCCCGCAATGGCGTGGCGAATTGCGCGAGCGCGATGGAAACGGCGGCGACGAGGAAGCGAGTATGCGGAACTTGGTTTTCTTTCATTCAACAGCGTAGCCCGAAAAGACTGCGGCGCTAGATTGGGTATTCCCCCCATGCGCCGTCCTCATGCGCCATTGGCCATGAGTGAAGCGAATTTCAGGCGCACGGCGGGGCTGCGGTTCAGTTCCAGCCAGAATTGCTTGATCTGGATGGCAATTTCGCGCAGGTCGTCGTGACTGGAAGGTTTGACCAGATACGCATTGGCCCCCAACTCATACGCCCGGTCAATATCAGGCCCCAACCCCGAGGAAGTCAGGACGATGACGATGACGGTTCTTAATTCGGCCTGCCCCCTCATCCATTGCAAAACATCCAAGCCCATCACTCGAGGCAGCTTCAAATCCAACAGCACCAGGCTGGGCAAAGGAAAGCGATTGCGATCGGCGAATCCGCCATCCCCCGCCAGAAAATCCATCGCTTCCTGTCCATCCTGGGCCACCTGCATCGGATTGAGAATGCCCGCCAGTTTAAAGGCGTGTTTCATGAAAAAAACGTCGTTGGCCTCGTCCTCCACTAGAAGAATGGGAGCATTCACAAGGTCGCCTCTTTCAGTTGAATCCAGAACTTGCTCCCCTGGCCCACAGTGGATTCCACGCCAATCTGGCCGCCCATGCGTTCGACTGCCTTGCGGGCAATGGTCAAACCCATGCCAAATCCTTCATAGGTTGCCGCGCGGCCCACCCGCTCGAACATCTTGAAAATGCGGCTCTGATCCTGCGGGGCGATGCCCACGCCGTTGTCCTCCACCCACAGCCGGATGTCCGTCTCGACGGCCTCGGCCCGGATTTTGACGCGAGCCTTGGTTTTGGGCGGGACAAATTTGACGGCATTGGTCAGCAAGCTGGAAACGCACTGGGCCACGCTCGCGCCGCCGCCGAGGACCTTGGGCAGCGGTCCTTCGATCTGGATTTCCACATTGTCATTTTGCAACTCCGGGTAAGTCTTAATCACCTGCGGGACCAGCACGTTCAGATCGATTGCTTCCAATTTCACTTCGGCATTGAGGACATGAGTGTAAGTCAGCACTTCCATGATCAAACTATCCAAGTGGGCCGCCCCGGCGGCGATCTTTTCCAGATAGTTCAACGCTTTCAGGTCAAGCTGGGCCGAATGCTCCTCCAGCAGAATTTCCGCAAAGCCGCGCATGGCTCGGAGGGGAGCGCGCATATCGTGGGAGATGCTGTAAGAAAACGCCTCGAGTTCGGCGATGGTTTCCCACAGCCGGGCGGTGCGTTCCGTGACTGTTTTCTGCAACTCGGACGCTTGACGGCAGCTTTCATTTTTGGCGGCGACCAATGCCTGCTCGTCTCGCTTGCGCGCGGCGATGTCGCGCACATTGCACTGAATGACCTGATGCGTATTTTCTTCGTAGAGGTTGGCCACGACTTCCACCGGGCGGGCCTGGCCCGTCGAGCTCACCAGCGGCAAATTTTCGTAGCGCACAAAATGCGTCCTGCGCAAGGCTCGAAACATCTTGCGACTGTCGGCCCGATCTTCGGCCAAGCCGATTTCCCAAAGCTCCTTGCCGACAAACTCGGCGTGTGTATAACCGAGGAATTGAGTCATGAACGGATTGACGTCGGTAATTTTGCGGGTATCCGGATTGAGCAGGAGCACCCCGTCGCGCGCTGTCTCAAAAAGACGCCGGTACCGCATTTCGGAGGCGCCCAGGTCGGCAGGCGCATTTTGCGCGGACTGGAAGGCGGGCAGATGAGCGCGCGGGACCTCTTCCGTCCGTAATGCCTGCGCTTTAAGTAAGAACTTCCTCTTCACCATCTTCATAATACGCCTATAATCCCTTATGCCGCCATGGGGTATTCCCCCCATACCCCAGCCGGACACGTTTCGGGTTAAACCGCATTTTTTGGTTGATTTCACTTTAACTAAAGGAAAGATGGCCGGATGAAAATCAGACCTCTTCTCGCCTGCGTGGCCGCTTGCTGTCTCGGCCTCGAGTTCACCCCTTCGGCACGCTCCCAGGAACCGCCGCGCAAACCGAATGTCCTCTTCATCGCCATCGACGACCTGACTTGTGCGCTGGGTTGTTACGGTCATCCCGAGGTCAGTTCGCCGAACCTCGACCGCTTTGCCAAGGAAAGCGTGCGCTTCGAGCGGGCGTATTGCCAATTCCCTCTCTGCAATCCCAGCCGCTCGTCGCTCCTTAGCGGGATGCGGCCGGATACGACGAAAATCTTTGGCAATGGCGTGCGCGTGCGCGACCATTTTCCGAACGTGGTGACGCTGCCGCAGTTGTTCAAAAACAACGGCTACTTTTCCGGCCGCGTGGGCAAGATGTTTCATTACGGCGTGCCGGGCCAGATCGGCACCAGCGGATTGGATGACGCGCCGTCGTGGAATCAAGTGGTCAATCCGAGCGGGCGCGATCGCGACGACCAGGCGGACGTAATCAACTTCACTCCGTCCAACAAAAATCTGGGCGCCTCGCTCTGCTGGATGGAAGCCAAAGGCACCGACGCCGAACAAACCGATGGCAAGGTGGCCAACGAAACGATCAAGATGCTCGAGGCGCACAAAGATGGGCCGTTTTTCATCGGCTGCGGATTTTATCGTCCTCATGTCCCGGATATTGCGACCAAACCTTACTTTGACCTTTATCCGCTGGAGAGCATCACCCTGCCGCAAGAACCGGAGGGCCACGTCGCCGGCATTCCGCCGATTGCGTTGACGGTCAAACCGGCGAATTACGGTTTGGAGTCGGAGAAACTGCGCATTTTCAAACGTGCTTACTATGCGGCAACCAGCTTTGTCGATTCGCAATTTGGCCGGGTGATGGAGGCGCTGCATCGGCTCAACTTGGACGACAATACCATCGTGGTCGTGTGGAGCGACCACGGCTGGTGTCTCGGTGAGCACGGCCAATGGCAGAAGATGTTGCTCTTTGAGGAGTCGGCCCATGTCGTGTTAATGATTCGAGTGCCCCACGGCGAGGGCAACGGCCAAACCAGCCCGCGCACGGTCGAGTTGGTTGATCTTTATCCCACGCTGGCCGACTTCTGCGGCTTGACGCCCCCGAGTTCGCTCGAAGGGAAAAGTTTGCGGCCGCTCTTGCGCGATCCCAAGGCGCGCTGGGACACACCGGCCTTGACGCAAGTCACGCGAGGCAAAGGAATCATGGGCCGCTCCATTCGCACTGAAAAATGGCGCTACACCGAGTGGGCCGGCGGCGCTCGCGGCCGGGAACTTTACGATCAGGACGCCGACCCGCATGAATACCGCAATTTGGCCGGCGACCCAAAATACGCCACGACCGTCGCGGAGCTTTCGAGCCGTTTGCCGAAAGACCCGGGACCGGTGCCGAAGGAAAATATGCGTTAAGGCCATGTACGAAAACCGTTTCAGGCCTCTCCTGCCTCGCCGGGCATTTTATGCGCGCATGGCCACTCATGCGTTGGCGGGAGGCGGGTTGGTGGCGATTTGCCTGGGAACGGGCATGTTCGGCTACCACAGTTTCGAGAAAATGGGCTGGACGGACGCCTTCGTCAATGCGGCGATGATTCTGTCCGGGATGGGTCCGGTGACCGAATTGCATACTCAAGGCGGGAAAATTTTTGCGGGCTGTTATGCTCTCTTCAGCGGGCTGGCTTTTATCGTTTTGATCGGGCTGATTCTCACGCCCGCCATCCACCGGTTTTTGCATAAATTTCATCAAGAGGAATACAAATCCCCCCGCAAATAAATTCCGTTCACTGCGCCGTCAACCCAAATCGGCTGGAGATCGGCCAGTAAACAAAGAACGACCGGCCGATCACGTTCTGCTCCGGCAATGACCCCCAATAGCGCGAATCCTCGCTATTGACCGTATTGTCACCGAAGGCAATGAAGCCGCCGCGCGGGACCGTCATTGTTTCCTCGGGCGTCCGCAGAAAGTTGCTGCGCGAGTCCAGAACGTGGCCGTTGAATTTCCCATATTTGCCATCTTCCGCCGGAGCCTTGGGGTCAAATCCGTACACGTTGGAGAAATGCGGCGTGGCCGCGTCCAGCCGCCGCCCGTTAATGCGCACATGCTGGTCTTCGCCAATCGATACCGTTTCGCCGGGCAAACCAATCAGCCGCTTGATATAAAATTGGTCCTGATTGCGGATGCCTTCGATTCCCTG
The DNA here is from genome assembly GCA_035648615.1 of Saccharimonadales bacterium (SeqCode). Classification (GTDB taxonomy): domain Bacteria; phylum Verrucomicrobiota; class Verrucomicrobiia; order Limisphaerales; family Palsa-1400; genus DASRLE01. The sequence continues at coordinate 13,345 of DASRLE010000427.1, forward strand.
CGTCTTGAAAACTATAATTTCGCCCCGCTTGGGCCGCCGGAAATTATAGGTGAAACGATCGACAAAAAGATGGTCGCCGGTTTCTTCCTGGAAGCGCACGATCGGTTCGCCCTTGGTAAAAACAGGGTGCCGGCTCAAACCGGTGCGCATCTCGAAATAATCGTCCGGTCCAAAATAAACATTGATCGGCGTCAACTGGCTGGCTCCTTCGTACTGCACCCACATCGTCTGCTTGTTGATGAATCCGAAGATATGACTGAGAGGGTCCACCTTCGCCACCATCCCATTGGCAGGTGCGACGATGTCATGATAAATCTTGCCATAAACAATCAGGTCCCAAAACCGGACCGCCGGGTTGGGCATTTTGAAGTCAGGGACATCGCGCAGGTCTTTGACCTCGATGCCGTATAAAGTCGGCTCCATCGAGCCGGTGGGAATTTTGAATGGCTGGAGAAAAAAAGTGCGGATGGCCATGGCCACGACAATGGCGACGAGAAAGACCTCGATATTTTCCCGCCACTCCGCATAAGGATACGGCTTGAACCACTTATTGCCGGCTTCCTCCAGCCGGACCATTTCCCGGTCCAGCAATTCGTCGCTGCCGTTGGCGGCCAGGGCCGCCCTCGCCTCGCTCACGGTGGCGTTGACGGCCGCGACCGCTTGCGGCGACAACACATCGCGCTGGGCATTGAGCAGTTTTTCGACATGCTTGCACATGTCGGTGGCTTGCCGGACTTTGCCGGAAAGGAACCATCGTAATTTCATAGTTAAGCCTTAAGCACCTCGATGAATGCTTCCTGTGGAATATTGACCGACCCGAAAGATTTCATCCGCTTTTTGCCTTCCTTCTGCTTGTCCAGCAACTTGCGTTTGCGGCTGATGTCCCCGCCGTAACATTTCGCCGTGACGTCTTTGCGCATGGCGCTGACCGATTCGCGGGCGATCACCTTGCCGCCGATGGCCGCCTGGATGGCCACCTGGTATTGCTGGCGCGGAATGACCTCCTTGAGCTTGGCCGCCAGGATGCGCCCCCGGCCCTCCGCCTTCGAGCGATGCACAATGCAGGAAAAAGCGTCCACCGACTCGGCGTTGACCAGCATGTCGAGCTTGACCATCTCGGATTTCTCGTAGCCCGCATGTTCGTAATCCATCGAACCAAAACCGCGCGTGATGCTTTTGATGCGGTCGTGAAAGTCAATTAGTATTTCGCTCAATGGCAGGGTGCTGGTCAGCATGACTCGCCGCGTGTCGAGCGTTTCGGTGTGGTCGATCACGCCGCGCTTTTCGGCCAGCAGCGCCATCATGTCGCCGATATATTCGTTGGGACAAATGACAAAGGCAAAAACCATCGGCTCCTCGATCTTCTCGATGTAATTAGGCTCCGGCATGAAGGCCGGGTTGTCGATTTCCTTGACCGTCCCGTCAGTCAGCGTCACGCGATACACCACACTCGGGTAAGTGGCGATAATGTCCATGTCGTACTCGCGGCGCAACCGTTCCTGGACAATTTCCAAATGAAGCAGCCCGAGAAACCCGCAACGAAAACCAAACCCCAGCGCGACCGAACTTTCCGGCTGATAGACAAAGGCGGAATCGTTCAATCCCAATTTGCCGAGGTTCGCCTTGAGATGCTCGTAGTCCGCGGTGTTGATCGGATAAATGCCGCTGAAAACCATCGGGTGAATTTCCTTGAACCCGGGCAGCACCGGCGATGGATGCTTCGAGTCGGTGATGGTGTCGCCCATTTTGACATCGGCCGGGCTTTTGATATTGGCCGTCATGTAGCCCGTTTCGCCGACCTCCAATTTTTCGCGCTTGTAAGGCTTGGGATTAAAACTGCCGACCTCCTTCACTTCCACAGTCTTGCCCGAATGCAGCAACTGCACCTGCATCCCCGCGCGCAACTCGCCGTTAAAAACCCGCACATGCGTCACCACTCCCTTGTAAGTGTCAAAATAAGAATCAAATCCCAAGGCCTGCAAAGTTGGCGCGCCGGTCGGCTGCGGGGCGGGAATGCGATGAACAATCGCCTCCAAAATGTCATCAATGCCAATCCCCTCTTTGGCGCTGGCCAGGATGGCCGTCTCGCCCGGGATGGCCAAAATGTCCTCCATCTGCGTCTTGGTCAGCGGAATATCGGCGTGCGGCAAGTCAATTTTATTGATGATCGGGATGATGGTCAGATTCTGTTTGGTGGCCAGATGAACATTCGCGACCGTTTGCGCCTCCACTCCCTGCGCGGCGTCAATAATCAAAAGCGCCCCCTCGCAGGCGCTCAAACTCCGCGACACCTCATAGGAAAAATCAACATGCCCCGGCGTATCAATCAGGTTCAGTTCGTACAGCTCCCCATTCTTAGCCGTATAGGCCATCGTGACCGGATGCGCCTTGATCGTGATGCCCCGCTCCTTTTCCAGATCCATGGAATCGAGCAATTGTTCCTCCATTTCGCGGGTGGCGATAGTGCCGGTCTTATGCAGGAGCCGATCGGAAAGAGTCGTCTTCCCATGGTCGATATGGGCGATGATGCTAAAATTTCTAATATGCGCGCAGTCCATTTATACAAATGACAATCGAAAGCAACATAACGGCGAACCGCCTCTGCGGAAAGAGGAAAGTGAAAATGCGAGCTTCCTGCGAAAATTAGAATGGCGAAAGGCGGTTCTTGCCACTCCCAGGCCCCGCCCGGAAAGAAAGGCAAAAAGATGGAGGCAAAAAAATCTGTTCCAATCTTTTTGCCGCCATTTTTTGCCTCCGCAACCAACGGCAACCTCGCAAATTCGAAGCGCCCGGATACCCTTAATTTTGGGGGCAAAAAGATTCGGAGCAGAATTTCCCTTTCCCTATATTTTTGCCTCGCCTTCATTTTTTTACCTGTCATTTTTTGCCTGACCTTCCCTTGGGAGTCACAAATTTGATGTAAGCAAGAGATTCTCAGAACGAGCGCCAGGCAAAGGACGAGGTTGGAGTTCAGGGCTTAATCACTGTTGCTCCAGTCTAAATACGGCTTGGAAATCTTGCTGATGGTATCTGTCGGTCGCTCCTCAACCCTCTTCTGTTTCGGGTCAGAAGGAGTGAAATCAACATCCACCTTAATGTATGGGCAACCCCGATAAACAAAAGTTCGCCACGCGGCGGTCGAGAGGCCACCCTCCGTGGTGAAAACTTTTAGCAACTCTGCGCGCGTCATTCCAGGTTTAATCTTTTGACACTCGGTGAGGATGGCGGAAATCTGCTTCGTCAGGCCAGATGCTTGAGGAGAATAATAAAGCTTCATTCCAATCTTCAAACGTGACCAATCAACACCGGGATTGAATTCTAAAAGTTGCTTCACTGTCAGGCAAAGGTTTTTCGCAATGCTTGCGGCGCTGTCGCCTGGCTGAACTAAATATATTCCGGGTTCAGGAAAGGCGGCGCGGGAAAGCGGATATGCTGGTTTGTTTGTTGCGCAACCCGCCGGCAAGCCGCTCAACGCGAGCGCGAGGCACAGGATGAGTTTGGATTTCATGGTTGTTCCGGCGAAGCCGCATTCATTTTTTCGGCACTGTCGCAAAGTAAAACAAGCAGAACCGGGGCCGCTTTGGGGTCGGTTCCTAGTGTTTCGCACTTTTGATCAAATGTTGACACACTAGGAACCGACCCCCACCCGACGAGTCCAAAGAGCAGCAAACTCATCACTGTCGTGTAGCAAAAGCTAACCGGCAGCACCAATGACCGCGAAGGAGTCTCGGATAAAAGCGGAGGCTTTTTCGCCGTCAACGATTCGAACATTGTATGGTTCTTTCCCATGCTTTCACACTGTCAATCGCTTACCCTTTTGTTAAAGCGTATCTTTGAATGCGAACTGGTGAGTTACGTTTTTATAAGTCACCTGCACTCTCTTTGGCAATTGAGAACCCACACCGTTAACAGCACTCTTGAATATGGCATTAGCTTCGGAATATGTGCCATTGCTGACGCCGCATAGAACAATGTTATCCGGCCACCCGGAAACAAAAGGAATTTCCTTTCCGCTGCTGCTAAACACATGTACCCTCACATCGTGCATGTATATCCAAGGACCACCAGGAGGGCGCCGAATAACAATAGCCAACGTTCCCGGCTTGCTGTCCTTGCTAAACGTAAAAACCGCTCTCATGGCTAAATTTGTGGATTCGATATTTGACGCCCCGACCGCCCAACGAATGACAGGATCATCGCCATTTGGTGATTGCAAGTCTTCCGCGAAATTGGACGACGGCAATAGAAATCCCACCATGGTCAAAATCGCCAAAACGCGGGTGATTAAAGAATTTTGTTTGATTCGCGTTTGAAGATCTTTTTCGCTGGCATCCGGTCTCACCAGAGCGACAGGACGGACTGTCCCGAACCGCTCACTCCCCAAGCTTGCATTGCCAGTACTTTGTTGTTGCATCTGATACATAAACACTGAATTTGGCGATTCGTTTCAAGATTTTCATGGAGAAACTCTTTCGTCCGCTGGTCCCCTGGTCAACAGCGTGTTTGGACCAAAAAACGAGGCGCCTTCTTCTTTACGGCGTCCTGTTCTGCGGAGCCGATGGTTTGTCAAACCGAAAACTTTCCAGAATCCGCTGCACTTGCCCGCACAGGCCGGAGCCGACGTGAGGGCGCATACAAACCTCAATCATCCAATGTTGGTCCCACTTCCAAAAATCTATCTCCCGCCTAATAAGCTCTCCCTTTTCATTTCTCTCAACTGCCTTCGTGAGCAACTCCGATAAGTTGTCCCCGGTCATCTGTTCGCTGGCGGGAGGACGAGGCCAGGGTGCCTCCCAGGAACCGATGTCGATATATGCTCCGCCCGGTGGGATTTCTTGGAGGATTTCAGCAGGGGTGAGTTGCCAGACGTTTGACGCAGTTTGCAGTTCCTTAAGCCGGAATTGACTCCGCCCCATGCTGTTCAATGAGAAAAAAACGAGGTCATAATGCGCAACCGGAAGGACTTCCGTGTCGGTTTTCCAGTTGGCTGGGTAGCTCAGATGGAAATGCCGGGCGAGATTGGTGTAGTTAAGCCATTCGACACTGGGCCCGCCCGAATTGCCGCCATTGTGCTTGCGGGCGCGGAACAGAACATCGTCGGCGGTAATTCTGGTGACCTCATCCGGTGGATCACGAAGAATTTGCTCGATCGCCTGCAATGCCTCGCTGTTACCATTTTGGCCAAGCGCGTACGTGGCACGGCTTCTTGCAAGATCGTCTTGCGCGCCAGTGGCAATAGCGATCAACCGGGGAACAAAAATGTCATAAGGTTCAGCTTGGGCGGCCATGGCTCCAGCCTTCCAACAGGCGGAATTGTCTTCCGCCAAAGAGCGGCCAATGATCCACCGCCATTCATTTGAAGTGCATCCGTATTGCGCGAGCACGTAGTTCAGACCCTCCGCCAATCCTCGCCGCGAAGCGGTCTCCACGATTTCTTTCCTGACTTCCGCGGTGTGTGGCACGTAAACCGCAAGCGTCTCCTGTTCCCAATAAACGTCGGGCGATTGGAACATTTCGTTCAGCACAAAGGGAACAATCTTCGGGCTGCCCGTAAATGCGAGCTTCATCCAAATCGCATCGGCGTCGAAGGCGCGCGCCCCCTTGTTCTTCGCGAGTTGATTTGTCAAACCGGCGATGTAGTCGTCCATCTCATTTTCCGAACGGGGCAGGATGGTGATATGAATAGGCTCGGACTCAACGCCCAGTGCGTTGTTGTCCTTGTCTTCACCGTTGTGCGTGTAAAAACCGGTGACGGCCCACTGGCCAGGTCCGGTGAACCTCGCCCAGAGGTTAAGAGGGATGGTCTTCGTGAAAGCCTCGCCGGGATGCAAAACGCTAGTTGAAAACAGCCCGCCACCAAAGCCAGGCGGAACTTTCGCCCGCGGGTCGGGAAGTATCGTGCCAGCGGTGGATTTGGCCGTCAGGCGGTACTCCTGCATCCGCCCGCTGCGGTCGTAGTTCCTGTCCTCATACATATAATTCGATTTGCCACGATTGCTGATGACAAATTGAACCGGGATTTCATCACCCATCTTGAAAACTGAGTTGGTGCAACGGATTTCCAACACGAGCTTATCGGGATTCTCCAGTTCTTTGATCGAAAGTTCGGGATCGACCTGTCCGGCAACCGGCGCATACCGGCCCTTGCTGTCCTTGACCAAATACAACAGGTACTTATTGGTGCTGCCCGGAGTGAAGGTGAGGAACTCCGGGCCGTTGGGCGGATCTCCCCATTTGAGCACCTCGCGATAATGGTGCAGGACAACCTCATCGCTCAAGAGCGCCCCCTTGAGGACAGTAGAAACCTTGAAAGTCGTTTCAACGCCCCGAAATCTTGACTGGAAGGATTTTAATGAAGTCCACCCCAGCGAGTTTGTTTCATTCAAATCCTTTACCTCAACGGGCCGGCCAATCACGGCCAGATCGGCCGCGTACTCCAATTCGGCGTCGCCCCACGCGCGAGTTACATGTGCTTGTGCCGCTAAACTGCATACAACCAGCTCGAGGCCGAGGACGATTTCGGATTTCATAAAAGTGCCGCGTTGGTTTGAAATTCAGCCAATCTTCTTTTGTGTGTTTCGGTGAAATTTTCTTTGATAATATATTGCCATAATTATAGCGGGCGTAAGGACGAGAATAGGCAATCGTTCTAAAATATAAATCCAAATCACAGCTCCATAGGGCAAATGTCCGCCGGTCAATAAAAATCCCAGCCCTATGAGCAAGCAGATGAATCCCATCGCCGCCAATGCGCCAAAAAGGCTAAAATACCATCGCACGTCCGATACCCGCCGTGCGGCCCACCTGCATAACAGGCTCGTCAGATACGCGCTCAGAAACACAGACAATACCACGACCATTAAATCGACCGCAATTTCCTCGTTTTTGAGCTGTGGAAAAAATTTAATCATGTCACTTATGGCGCCACCCCAACGACTGGGACGCAGAGAATAATTTTGGTTTTCATTGCCTTAACACTATCTTTTGTTCGTGCGAATGAAAGGTTTTCTGCTTCGCGTCCCAATCGAGAAATTCCAAGTAATCCGCATCATTCGGACGATCAAACCTTTCGTAGTAAAAGCCCGTGAGCATCAGGTTGAAGTCTGGGACGGAATGATCATAAGCTCTGCCAACCACTAGCGGGTCGCTCTTTCCGTCAATTTTCAAGACTTCGACCTTGCCTGACGGGGTCACAGTAAAAAGCGAGCAAAGCTCGTGACTGCACCCGCCGTAGTTAGCGAGGTTGAAATCCGGTTGGCCGTCGTTGTTATAGTCAGCCATTCGAAAATCCCAGGGTTGTGTGAGGTCAGCGAAAATAAAGTCAACCCATCCGCCATCGGGGTACAACGAATCGAGGCTGGTATCCACTGTTTTATTTCCAGCCAGAGCATCAAGAAGCTCCACGCGAAAGATGAATTTGCCACTGTACTTGTCGCCTTGGCCGCACCAGTCATCCTCTTCATTGTAGCGCGTATATTTGCCTTCCTCCCAGATGAGAGAAAGGAACATTTTCTGCCCGGGCTTGAAATCATAGTCAGTCCGGCCAAGCGTGATCGGCGGCTGCGTTGCGGCCGTCGCGCCGGTCTTTCGGCCAACGCTTGCACAGCCTATCAAGATTCCGCTCAAAACGAGCGAGAGGCAGACGACGACTTTGGATTTCATGACTTCTTTTCAGGTTGCTGCCAATTATGCAAATGGAGATTTCGGATTGCTGCTTTAACCACGTCAGCCAATAAATTCTTCTGTGACTCGCCTAGATTTTCATCGGTGACTAAAGTGAGCGATTCTAAAAATGGCAAGAGATCGGAGTTTCCAATATTGCCTAAAATTGAAATCGCCGGCAATCTACGGTCCAAATCCGTGTCTTCCGCGGCTATTCGTTTTAATTCTGCCATAGGCAGGTTGTTGAGGCGCATGCGTTCAACGAGGGCAGTCATAACGAGTTTTGGCCTTCTGCGCACGGCGGCGGTGGTTTTGCCCTGAATCGCCGAAATCAATTTGGCATCTCCCAATTTTTCCAATTCATATTTTGCGAAGACATGCCGTGAACTTTCCGAAGTGTCCTGGTCCGTGGCAAGATATCGATCCAATCCGTCCAAAAGGAACTCGCGTGCGGATTGATCGTCAAGACGGACCAGAGCGGCGGCAACTGGGTAACGCATGGATTCATCAAGGTGTCTGTCGTTCATCGCTTCGAGGAGAATGTTTCTTGCGACCGGGGAAGGCATTTCATCCAGTGTCAAGAGGACGTTCTGTGACAATCGCCGTGCCGCCATATCGCCAAGAAACTTGGCATCCATCTTTTTATTAAACACTCGGTCTTGCCAGGCTTTCACGAGTGGAGGGACAACGCTAACGTCGTGGAATTGGCCGAGACCCATGGCAGCTTCGGCTACTTCTCCCCATCGGCACTGTTTGCCTGCCTCCGCCGCCGCAAGTCCCTGCTTGAGCCATTCGCGAAGAACAGGGATAACTGCCGGTGAGGCTGTCGTGATCAACACTTCCGCCGCCCGCTCTCGCACGTCATCTTCGGCGATTTCAGCGCTTTCGCCAAATCCCGACGGAGACTTGCGCCTTTCCGGCGGCAAGGAGTATTTCAGAAGCCGGACTAAAATTGGTTGAGCATTTTGAAGCGACGTGTTGTGGAAACAGACGAATTCAAAGCCTGGGATTTGCAGGTTTCCGTCGAACTCTCCGGTTTCCAGCATTTGACCAGTCACTGGAGGATTTGTCGGGTTAATCAATGTCGCCAACCGGATAATTTCCCGATTATTCTCGGCACGTTCGGTTTCCTCGGCTTGATAATTTCGGGAGCAGCCGCACAAAAACTCGCTTAGAACGACCGCGAGGCAGTAGAGAATCTTGCCTTTCGCCTTCATTTGACGGCCTCTTTTCGCACGGCCCCCATCCGGTCAAGCGTTTCCGCGTAAGTAAGAATCTGAATGCGCGTTCCTTCTTTAATTTGGCCAACGTTGGGCAATTGCGGGTTCAACCGGGCAAGCTCCGCGATCCACATTTCCAGAACCTGTTTTTTCAAAATCACCTCGCTCTTTTCGTTGTCGCACGCCCAGCCAGGCTGCCAATAGCCTAGCCGTTCGGCAATTTTATCCAACGTGTCATTTTTCTCGGACACAAGATAAGCCCTTTTGGTTGTTTCGCGCAATGGGCACGGAAATGGCGGCGACAGAATGAATTCGCGATAGAATGTCAAATCAGCCGCACGCGCTTGATCCTCTGCTTGAGAAGGGGGAACGCTTAAGATCTCCTGACTGACAAATCGGATTTCCAGTGGCAATCCTGGCGCTTTAACTTTTTTCCAAAGCACCTGTGTGGTTATTGCCGCCCCACCCCCTCGGGACCATCCCTCTTCCGGCCCTTCACCGAGGAAATGCCATTGTTTAAGGCTGTCTCTGTAAAGATACAGTCTTCGATTGTAAATCTGGTGCGCAGTTCCAATGCCCATTTCTCTCTCCCAACCAATTTCGTAAACTTCACCAAAACGTGGATGCTTGCTTTTGACCACCGCGTAAGGACCATAACCCCCGCCATCACTTGGCTGCGGAGTTGAATCGCGCAATTCCGCAACCGCAGGAAGGTTAAAAGTCGAAAACTGCCGCCACCAATCTTCCATCGACCATAAATCGCGATCCGCCGAACGGCGTTCATCTTTGACCAAAATCCATCGCCGGAGTTCATTGGTGGGTTGATACATATAAGCCTCGTCGAGCACAAACCGCGGCAACCCGTTGGCATCATATTCGATCGACATCATGTCCCGGCCATTCCAAGTGAACGTCGGTTTGACTTCTTGAACGAGCGCACGCCAGGACTTTGCTTCCGCTCGAATGGAAAATCCATGGCCCAGACCCGTCAACACACAGTCTTCGATGGAAGACGCCTTGACTTTTATATAATCAAAAGTTTTTGTCCCAGCGGTGGGCGCAGTGATTGAACAGCCGAACAAAATGCGGCTCAAAAAGAAAATGAGGCCGAGGACGAATCTGGATGTCATGGCGTCTGTACGCTTTGAATTCATAAAGGGTCATTCTCGATCACGAGTTCGCCCGGAAAAGCTTTGTGAAGCCCAAGTTCCCTCGACACCAGCCATTGCAGCGGCCAAGGAAAGGAGTGCGGAGATTAGCCATGACCAAAACACGACCAAAACCTCTGGGAGTCCGGTAACGTCGGGGTTGGCCAAGATTGTTTTCAGGCTGCCGCTAATCATAGGTTTTCGGCGTTTTAAGCCTCTTCGCGGCCTCCGGTTTCAAAAGCTTGAGCATTTGGCGCCCCGAATAAGGTTGATAGGCGTCCCATCTTCCAAAAGTGGGTGGCAATGGAATAATAATGTCGTCCGATTTTCCGTGAAGCCAGACCGCGACGAAAAGAATGCCCGGAATGTCCAGATAGCGAAGTTCGTAATCGCGCTTTTTTATTTGCGGTAATTTTTCAGCGATTCGCAGCGCCTGCAACGTTTCATCGGCAAAACGAGTTTGCTCGAGCGCGCTAAATCCCAGAACTCTCCCGGTATTTTCTTCGGTCTTCAATTCCGCCGCGCCAACCGCATTGGTTCCGTGGAGCAGAAGATAGCGCCAATTGCCCAACTTCGCCGCGGAAAGCAAATGCCCCGAAGCCAAATCGGTCAGGCCGACGAAATAGGCACCGTGCGGTTCGGCTATGGCCAGCTCATTGGCGCGCCAGCCACCGAGGAAGCGAGGGTCCGCCCGAAGCTCGCGACGGACGTTTTCATAGACCAACCTTCGCCCGCCCTCCGGGGCTGGAGGGTTAACAATAGCGGCGCGGCACCACAGGGTGACGCAACCAGCCGCCGCCACGCTGATAAGAAGGGCGTGCCCGAGCCTCTTTGTGGCAATCATCCGCATGCTTGCTTCACCTTAGTGTCGGGTCTTCGCGATTTCAAGCGTTCACGGTTCTGATTCCGACTCCTAATCTTAATCTTAATCTTAATCTTAATCTCGTCGAAGAGGATTAAGAGTAAGATTACGATTAAGATTAGGAGGGGAACCCGGAAACGACCGGTTTATTCCTGCGGGTAAATCAACAGACGGTCGTTGACCAGAACGATCAACGCGGCGACATATCTTCATCTTGGCAATTCGCCTCTGGCAGGGCAAATTACTTTCAGTCAAAATGCTGCGGGCGCTGTATTGGCGATTGCCGCTGCTGTTAACGGCTCACACGAGACTGCTAATTCTGTGGATGCGTATCGAAAGGATTTGGCTGCTGGGGATAGGGCATACGCCGATCTCGACGCAGTCAAGGTTGCGATTGGGGTGCAAGAACGCAGGGGCAATTACTTCGTTACCGACGACGTGTTGAGTACCTTGATGCAATGATGATCCGAATCCGGCTATGGGACACGATATGAACAAGACCGAGCGAGAACGGCTAAGGTGTGAGATTGAAGCTAGGATAAGCCGGTCCGAAGTTTTTATCGACCTGACGACGGAATTTCACTGTGCAGCGCGGGGTCACGTCTCAACATTCAACAATTAACACTTGGCAAACGAGATTACGAGTTCCGAGAAAAGTAAATGTTGAATGTTGAGACGTGACCCCACAGGACCACTGCGACACCGGCACGGCACGATAATAAAATCCAACCATCGGAAGGAATGGCAAAAAGATGGGGGCAAAAACATTCTGTTCCCCATCTTTTTGCCGCTATTTTTTGCCTTTGCCACCATTGGGCAACCAGCCCCCTTCACTGTCGCCCGCTTTTTACACTTTCGAGGGTTGGAAATCACTGGCATGCTGGGAAATGACACGTCCGGACTTTTTGCTCTTTCTTGAGTTTTCGATTGTGCGTGAGAATTCCATCTTTGTCCCGCCGTGAAGGGGTGTCGCGTCCAAAAGGGGAAGGAAATAGGCAGCGCATCTGATGGTTTTGAAAAATGGCGCGCACCGTGCGCGCATGGAACGGCGGCTCTCCTCGCAGAGCCTCAAAAATTGCGCGCATGGTGAGCGGCAGAGAGTTCCGGTTCTATGGTATAACACCATGGTGACGGATATGGATGATGTCATACGAAACGGGTCAGCGGCGGGCGCCTCGGCCGCCGAGCCGGATGTCAAATCATGTAAGCCTTCCCCCGGCGATTTGACCAGATTAAACCAAATTAAAGTGAACACGGAGGGCTTGGTGAGAAGAAATGGACCGCGCTGTTGCTCGCGGCGGCTAGGCGAGAATCGGCGGCGCCCGATGCCCGGGGGTGAGACAAAATTCTTCAAGGCGATGCTAATGGCGGACGCCAGCGGGAAAGCGGCCCTGGCGCGCACGCGTTCCAAAACCTGCCGGTTTTTCGGCGACGGCAGCGCGCGCGAAGCGTCTTGGAGTGCGGAATGCCAGTTCCGCTTTGGCCCGGAAACAGGTCTCACGGCTATTGAAGAATTTTGTCCCACACCCCGCGTCCGAGTAAAAATTCAATTTTCGATGGCAATGTTCCGCCTACTGGTCCTAATCTTAATCTTAATCTGGAGATTACGAGCAGGATTAAAGAAGGAACGATCCAATTATGGCTGAGAGCAAAAAACACGTTTACGACGAAAGCAAAATCAAGACGCTTTCGTCCCTGGAACACATCCGTCTGCGCACGGGAATGTACATCGGCAGAATCGGCGACGGCTCGCATTATGACGACGGCTGTTACATCCTGCTCAAGGAAGTCATCGATAATGCCATCGACGAATACATCATGGGCCATGGCAAGGAAGTGCAGATTAACATCGAAGGGACCACGGTCAGCGTGCGCGATTTCGGGCGCGGCATTCCCTTGGGCAAAGTCGTCGATTGCGTCTCCAAAATTAACACCGGCGCCAAGTATAACGACGACGTTTTCCAATTCAGCGTCGGCCTCAACGGCGTCGGCACCAAAGCGGTCAACGCCCTTTCCAAGGACTTCCTGGTGAGGAGCCAGCGCGGCGGAGAATTTGTCGAAGCGTCCTTCAAAATTGGCAAACTGAAAAACGAGAAAAAGGGAGAAACCACCGAACCCGACGGCACCTTCATTCGTTTCGTGCCCGATCCGGAAATTTTCAAAGACAGCGCCTTTCGGCCCGAGTTTGTCGAACGGCGGCTGCGGCATTACAGCTATCTCAACACCGGCCTTAAGCTTCACTACAATGGGCAGACCTTCCTCTCGCGCAATGGCCTGCTTGACCTGGTCATGGAAGATTTGCGGACGGACAATTCCGAGCCGATCTATCCCCCGCTCCATTATTCCAGCAGGACTCTGGAATTCTGCTTTACACACACCAACAGCCGCTACGGAGAGACGTTTTTTTCGTTCGTCAACGGCCAATACACCAGCGACGGCGGCACGCACCTCAGCGCTTTTCGCGAAGGGCTGCTTAAGGCGGTCAATGAATTTGCCAAGGGCAAATACGAAGGCGACGACGTGCGCGAGTGCATGATCGGCGCGGTTTCGTTGCGCCTCAAAGATCCCGTCTTCGAATCACAAACGAAAAACAAACTCGGCAACACCGAAATTCGCGGCGAACTGGTCAACACCGTGCGCGAGGAATTGCTGCACTTTTTCAATCGCAATAAGGAAGTCGCCGAAAAAATCATGGCCAAGGTCGAGGACACCCGGCAGCTGCGCAAGGAGTTGCAGGAAGTCAAAAAACTGGCGCGCGAACGGGCCAAAGCCATCACCATTCGCATCCCGCAATTGAAGGATTGCAAAGTCCATTTCGACAAAGCCAAGGGCAAAGGCAAAGGTTCGATGATCTTCTTGACTGAGGGGCAGTCGGCGGCCGGCTCGATTGTCAGTTGCCGCGACGTCAATACGCAGGCGATCTTCGTTCTCAAAGGCAAACCGCTCAACGTCTGGGACCTCAAGCGCGACATCGTTTATAAAAACGACGAGATGTATAACCTCATGCGCAGCCTCGATATCGAGGACAACCTCGACAATCTTCGCTACGAAAAAGTCATTCTCGCCACCGACGCCGATGTCGATGGCCTGCACATTCGCAATTTGCTCATCACCTATTTCTTTCGCTTCTTCGAGCACTTGGTGCAGGAAGGCCATCTCCAGGTTTTGGAAACCCCGCTCTTTCGAGTGCGCAACAAGGAACAAACCATTTATTGCTACAGCGAACCCGAACGCAACGCCGCGGCGGCGAAGTTGGGCAAAAGCTGTGAAATCACCCGTTTCAAAGGCTTGGGCGAAATCTCACCGCATGAATTCAAACAATTCATCGGCAGCGAGATGCGCCTGACCCAGGTGGAGTATGCGTCGAAAGCCGACGCTGCGGGCATCCTCGGCTTTTACATGGGCAAAAACACGCCCGAACGCAAAGAGTACATCATGGAGAGGCTGGTCGTGCCGGTGGAAGATTGACCACATAAAACGGGCGGTCCGTGCCGCACCGGGTTCTTATTCCTTGATCAGCTCCCGGGCCTTTTGCAAAGCTTCGTCGAGTTTGGCAATATCTTTGCCGCCGCCCCGCGCGTTGTCGGGCTTGCCCCCGCCTTTGCCGCCGACGATGGGTGCGATGGCTTGAATGATTTTGCCGGCCTGCCATTTGGCGGTGAACTCCGGCGACACGCTGGCGACTAAACCGACGGCTTGATTGGCCGCGCCGCCGAGGACGACAACTCCTTTGAACTGGCTTTTGAGCGCATCGGCCACCGCTTGCAGAAAATCACCGTCCGCCGCGCCGAGATTCTCGATGATGGCGGGCGTTGCACCGACGGTCTGCGCCTTGGCTGACAATGCGCGAGCCAGTTCCGCCGCCTGCTTTTGCTGGTGGGATTTCAGTTGTTTCTCCAAGTCCTTTTGCTGGGAAAGAAGAGAGTCAAGACGCTTTTCCAGGTCGGCCACGGATGAGTTCACTTTGCCGGCCAGGGTCGAAAGCATTGCGGCTTCCTCTTTGCTTTTGTCGTAGGCGCGGAGGCCGGCCACCGCCTCGATGCGGCGAATCCCGGCCGCGACCGCCCCTTCGCTGACAATGCGAAACAGTCCCACTTCGCCGGTCCCGCGCGCATGCGTGCCGCCACATAGCTCCATGGAATACCCATTCAAATCCCCTGCCCCGCCGCCCATTTGCACCACCCGCACAGTGTCGCCGTACTTTTCGCCGAAGAATTGCATGATGTCCCTGCGCCCTTTGACTGCGGCGTAGGGCGTTTCCACCCAAGTAACGAGGGCATTTTCCACAACGCGTTCGTTGACGAGCTTTTCGACGTCGCTGATTTGCGCGGGCGTGAGGGCGGCGCTGCTGAAATCGAAGGTCAATTTGTCCGGGCCAACGTAGGAACCTTTTTGCACGGCATCGGCGCTGACCACTTCGTGCAAGGCCCAATGCAGCAGATGCGTCACCGAATGGTGCCGCTGGATGGCAGCCCGCCGCCGCAAGTCGATCCGCAGTTCGACTTGACTGCCCGGTTCGGGCGCTTCCTCGTCGCCGAGAAAATGCAGGAAGGTCGGACCCGTTTTCTGAGTATTGACAACGCGCCAGATTTTGCCGGCGGCCTGGGCTTCGCCGGTGTCGCCCACCTGCCCGCCCATCTCCGCGTAGAACGGCGAAACGTCCACCGTCAGCGCCAGTTTGTCTTTCAGCCGCACTGCTTCGTGGACCGTGGCCGTGACCTGGAATTGTTCGAAGCCGACGAAGCGGGTTGGCTTGCTCGTGTCGATTTGCGAGGCCGTGATGATTTCCTTTTTCTGGGCGGCGCGCGCGCGTGCGCGCTGTTCTTCCATGCGCTTTTCAAAGCCCGCGCTATCGACGGTCAATCCGCGCTCGCGGGCCATCAATTCGGTCAGGTCAAGAGGAAATCCGTAGGTGTCGTAAAGCTTGAAAGCAAAGTCCCCGGAAATTTGGATCGAGCGCGCCTGACGGGTTTCGTCATTAAATAATTCCAAGCCTCGATCAAGGGTTTTATTAAAAGCTTCTTCCTCCACTCGAATGACGTCGCGCACTTGGGCCTGTTTTTGACGAATTTCCGGAAAGACTCCGCCCATCGTGGCCGCCAGAACATCGACCAGTTTGTAGAAGAACGGCTCGTGAAAACCAAGGCTGCGCCCATAACGAACCGCCCGGCGCAAAATACGCCGCAAAACATAATGGCGATCGTTGTTGCCCGGCAAAATGCCGTCGGCAATCGAAAAACTCAGCGTGCGGATATGGTCGGCGATGACCCGAAAGGCCACGTCGATTTTCTCGTGTTCCGTCTCACCGACTGTCCCCGCCTTGGGAAGCGTGGACGTGTAGCGCTTGCCGCTTAGTTTTTCGATCTGATCGAAGATCGGGCGGAAAATATCGGTTTCGTAATTGGAGATGACGCGGGTGAAATCGGTGAACTTGCTGGTGTTTTGAATGATGCCGGTGACGCGTTCAAAACCCATCCCGGTATCGACGTGCCGCGCCGGCAACGGGGCAAACGTGCCGTCAGGATTGGCATTAAACTGGATAAAGACCAGGTTCCAAATCTCGATGCAGCGGGCGTCGCCCTTATTGACCAGCAACCCGCCCGTGTCTCCCGCCGGAGTCAAGTCAACATGAATTTCCGAGCACGGGCCGCAAGGGCCGGTCTCGCCCATCATCCAGAAATTATCTTTTTTGCCGCCATTGACGATGTGGATTTTAGGATCGAGGCCGGCCCCCGAGAAGAGCGCCGCCCAAAAATTCCACGCTTCCTGGTCAAACTCGCTCGGGTCGTTTTTCGACTTGTCAGGATTATAGACGGTGGCGTAAAGGCGGTTAGGTGGAAATTTCCAGACCTGGGTGATCAATTCCCAAGCCCATTCAATCGCTTCCTTTTTGAAGTAATCCCCAAAGCTCCAGTTGCCCAGCATCTCGAAGAAAGTGTGATGATAGGTGTCCAAACCAACGTCTTCCAAATCGTTGTGCTTGCCGCCGGCGCGGATGCACTTTTGAGTGTCAGCGGCGCGGGTCGGCTTGCCGCGCACCGCCCCCGGCCATTGATCCACATCGGGCGCGCGCTGATTGAGGAAAATGGGCACGAACTGGTTCATGCCCGCATTGGTGAAAAGCAAGCCGGGCGAATCGGGCATCAGGCTGGAGGAAGGCACGATGGTGTGCTCTTTGGCTTTGAAGAAATCCAAAAAAGATTGGCGAATTTCGAGCGAGGTCATTTTGAGTCAGTTCCTGGTCCGACGGGTCGGACGGGTCGAACCATGTAACGGTGGACAAGAAAATAATACATCAATCCCAGCACGGCGGCGGCGCCCACCAGCCAAAGGGTAATGCGGTGCATGTCGCCCTTGAGCAATTGGGCGTCGTGCCCCGCCACCACTCCCACCCAGGCCAGCACCGAACACCACAAAGCCGAGCCGAGCAAGGTGAAAAACATATACCACCGGAAATCCATTTCGACGATACCCATCGGGATGCCGATCAGATGCCTCACCACTGGCAGCAAGCGCGCCACGAAAACGCCGAACGATCCAAAGCGGCTGGCCCATTGTTCGGCAGCGTGCAGCTTGGCTTCCGGCAGCATAAAATAGCCGCCGTAACGAAGCACTAGAGGGCGCCCGGCCAGGCGCGCCGCCCAATACATGATCGCCGCTCCCAAGCACGATCCCAGCGTGCCGGCCAAAACAATGCCAAGCAGGCTTAGTTTGCCCGTCGCCGCCGCGAACGGGATAATCGCCTCGCTGGGGATAGGCACAATGGTGCTCTCCATGGCCATGAGGGCCACGATCAGCGGGTAGCCCTGCGTGGTGAGAGCATTCTGATACCCGTGGATCAATCCATGGATAAACTCGTTCACATCTTGCCGCCGTACACCGCATTGGCCCCGAGCATTTGCTCGATCCGCAACAACTGATTGTATTTGGCGACGCGATCCGTCCGGCTGAGCGAGCCAGTCTTAATTTGCCCCGCATTCGTCGCGACCGCGATGTCGGCGATGGTGGCATCCTCGGTCTCTCCGGAACGATGGCTGATGACAGCGGTGTAGGCATTCTCCTGGGCCAGCGCCACCGCGTCCAGCGTCTCCGTCAGAGAACCGATTTGGTTGACTTTCACCAAAATGGAATTGGCCACGCCTTGATCAATGCCCTTGCGCAGAAATTTGACATTGGTGACAAAAAGATCGTCACCGACCAATTGCAATTTGTCCCCCAGTTTGTCGGTCAAAACTTTCCACGTCTTCCAATCATTCTCGGCGCAACCGTCCTCAATGCTGATGATCGGATACTTCCCAACCAATTCAGCGTAAAAGGCGACCAACTCCTCACCCTTCAATTTTCTTCCGCTGCTTTTTTTGAAAACATAACTCTCCAATTCCGGGCTGAAAAATTCCGAAGCCGCGACATCGAGAGCGAGAAAAATGTCCTTGCCCGCCTTGTAGCCAGCCTCCTTGGTCGCCTGCAAAATCGCCTCGATGGCCGCCTCAGTGCTGTCCAGTTTGGGCGCAAACCCGCCTTCATCTCCCACCGCGGTGGATAGCCCCTTTTTCTTGAGCACAGATTTAAGGGCATGAAAGACTTCCGTAATCGCCTGCAGCCCGAGCGAAAAAGTGGGCAGACCCTTCGGCACGATCATGAACTCCTGAAAATCAATGGGTGCATCCGAATGAGCGCCGCCATTGATAACATTGGCCATCGGAACCGGGAGCACCTTGGCATTCGGTCCGCCGAGGTACTTGAAGACGGGCAGCCCCACATGAGCCGCCGCCGCCTTGGCATTGGCCAGCGAAACAGCGAGGATGGCATTCGCGCCGAGCTTGGATTTCGTTTCGGTTCCATCCAGTTCCAGCATCGTGCGGTCCAGCGTTAATTGATCCAAGGCGTCAAAACCGCGCAACGCCGGCAAAATTTTGGTCTCCACATTTTTGACTGCTTTGCTGACGCCTTTGCCGAGGTAGCGATTTTTATCGCCATCGCGCAATTCCAGCGCCTCATGTTCGCCCGTGCTGGCGCCCGAAGGGACGGCCGCGCGTCCCGCCGCGCCGCTGTCCAGCAGAACATCCACTTCGACCGTCGGGTTTCCGCGAGAATCCAGAATTTCGCGCGCCTGAATATCAGAAATTTTACTCATAATCGGGCGAAATCATAGAAGCGCCCGCCCCGCAGTCAAGGAACAAGGCGGCTGGACTTTGGATTGATCCAGTCGGGCCTTGCGCTAGACCCGAATCAAGGCTCGTCAACGGCGAACTCCCCATCATAAATTAACTCGAATGTCAGAAAAGCTTCAGGTCGCAGTGCTCGGCGTCGGCTCGCTGGGCAAGGAACATGCCCGCCTTTACGCGGAATTGGCCGCGAACGGACAAATCGAATTCGCCGGCGTTCACGATGTTTCCCTTCCCCAAGCCATCAAGATTGCCGAGAAATATCGAGTGCCCCACTTTGCGACGCTGACGGAAGCGTTGCAGACCGCCAATGTCTTTAGTATTGTCACCCCGACCAGCACCCACTTTGCGCTGGCCAAAACCGTCCTGGCCGCCGGCAAACATGTCCTGTTGGAAAAACCGATGACCGACAATGCCGCCGAAGCCGCGGAACTGGTGCAACTGGCCCGCGAAAAAGATTGCGTCCTCCAGATCGGCCACGTCGAGCGGTTCAATCCTGTCTTGCAATACCTTGAACAGGTGGCGACAGAGCCGCGTTTCATCGAGAGCCACCGCCTGTCGCCGTATCCGAAACGCAGCACGGACATTGGAGTCGTGCTTGATTTGATGATTCACGATTTGGATGTGGTGCTGGGCTTTGTCCACTCTCCACTGGCCAGTGTGGATGCGGTCGGCATCCCTGTTTTGAGCAGGTCCGAAGACATCGCCAACGCCCGCCTGCGTTTTGTCAACGGTTGCGTGGCCAACCTCACCGTCAGCCGGGTCAGCCCTGAGAAAATGCGCAAAATCCGCGTTTTCAGCGGCGGGGCCATGACAAGTTATGTCTCCCTCGATTACCAGGCGCAGGAAGGTTTCATCACCCGAGTGGCCCGCGCGGGCGAAGAAGATTCGTCGCTCCTGAAAAAGCTTTTGCTGAGCAAGGACTCCACTATCGTGAGTGAATTCGCCGGCAAAAAGATTGTGCGCGAGCCGGTGCCTATCGAAAAAGACGAACCGCTCAAGCTGGAACTGCGGCACTTCATCCATTGCGTGCGAGAACGCCAAACGCCCAAAGTCAGTGGAGTCGTCGCCTTGCAGTCCTTGGACTTAGCCCTCGAGATCACCCGCCAAATTCAAGCGGCCAATCCCTGACCCGTGCCGACCTTATCGCAATCCATCGGTTTGATCTTCATCATCCCGATCATCGCCTTTGATGTCTGGCTTTTCAGCACCACGGCCCGGCGACAGGTGCGGCATTGGCTGGAAGCAAAACAAGGGTGGCATCTGGCCGGATGTTTCGCAACGGGATTGGCGCTGGCCATTTGGCTGACTTTTTTTATCCGATACCGCAATGGCTCAGACCTGCGTGTCCAGGGCTTCCCGATCCCGTTGGTTTTTTTCCATCTCGAAGGAACCATCTGGACGCAGACTGTTTTGCCCTCGACCTTGCCCTACGTCGGCGCCACCGCGGATTTCCTAACGGGCCTAGCCATTCCTTTTATCCCGTATAAGATCGCCGAATTTATAAAAACGGTGAAGGCGGAGCTGAAATGAGGCCAAAAACCGTCATGATCGTGGCGGGCGATCCGAGCGGCGATGCCAACGCCGCCAAGTTGGTCACGGCGTTCAGCGCGTCCTTGGTGCGCCTTCAACCAGGAAGCCCAACCATCCCCCCTCGCTTCATTGGGGCCGGCGGCCCAAAAATGGCGGAAGCAGGCGTCGCGTTGTCCTTCAACTTGACAGATGACGCGGTCATCGGCCCCACCGATGTCCTGGCGAAACTGGGCCTCTTTTGGCGTCGATACCGCGAACTCGTTGCTCTGGCGATTCGCACCCAGCCGGAACTGATCATCCTGGTGGACTTCTACACCTTCAATCAACGACTCGCCCATGCCATCAAACAACACACTCGCAAACAAGCAAACCAACCGGGCATTTGGCAGCCAAAAATAGTGCAATACACCTCACCGCAAGTTTGGGGGTCCCGCCCCTGGCGTGCTAAAAAACTCGCCCGGGACATCGATCTGCTGCTCTGTCTTTTCCCCTTTGAAAAGGCCTGGTATGCGCAACGCGGGACGCCTCTGCAACTGGAGTACGTCGGGCATCCGATGCTTGACACTCCTCCCCTGCACCCTGCCCTTTCCGCCGGTGATCCGGTCGTCCTGCTTTTACCCGGCAGCCGGCGCGGAGAATTAAAACGCCACCTGCCTCTCATGCTGAACGCGGCGCGCGCAATCGCCGTGCGCCAACAAGTCCGCTTTATCTTGGTCGCGCCTGACCAAACTCTAGCCGGCTACGCGCGTTCCTTTCTATTGCCTGGCCTCCCCAAAATAGAAATCCAAGTTGGACTTTTAAACGAAGCCCTCGCTGCCGCAACTTTGGCCATCGCATCGACCGGCACCGTAACCTTGGAGTGCGCCTACTATAGCCTTCCCACCATCGCGCTTTACAAAACATCCGCCATCACCGCTCAACTCGCCCGCTGGCTCATCACCGTAGAGTATCTGGCCATGCCCAACCTCTTAGCCGGCGAACCTGTCTTCCCGGAATTTATCCAAGAGCAGGCCACTGCGGAAAACATAGCAAGGAGTGCCATCGACTTGTTGGAGAATCCCAATCGCCGCACCGAGATTCGGCTCAAGTTGGCCCAAGCCATTGCGACGCTGGGCGGACCCGGATCAATCCATCGGGCCAGCGCGGCCATCCTGCAATTGATGAGTTCGGCTTGAGAGCGACTTTTCATCTGGCTGGATATATGCGGTGCTCGACGAGCCAGCTTCCCCATGCTAAACAAGAGGATGCCGTTCACCTATGCTGAACTTGAGCAGTTCTATGAGGGATTGGTCACGCGCGCCCGCAGCCGTGGCGTCGGCTGCGCCATCACAAGCGGCATGGCCTGTGTGGCCTTTGGCGTGTCCGAGACGATGATCTGTCCGGCCATACATGGTCGAGGTGCGGAAATCGCGTCTTAGGCCAAATGCTGGATTGCCAGATCAACACGGTCTCCGTGTTCGGTGCGCAGAAAAGTATCTTCCAATGGCCCTTTTGCGCGATTACGGCGTCAACCGCATGATTTCCGAAGCGCAAGAGAGCGTCGCTCAAATCATTAATCCCGCCGCGATGGGGTGGTTGCCAGATGTTCGCCAACACTTTAGATTGGTGACGGCATGAAAAAGACTGGACTCCTGCGGAAAAAATACCCGCCCGCCATGCGAAGAAAATTGCGCAAGGCGATTTACGACTTTCACGTCCGCGCTTTTGGAGAGGAAATGGCGAGAGTCAATCATTTGCCACTCGCCGCCCGGCGCCGCTACATTGGCGAAATGGTCGATCATGCTACTCGAAAAGGCGTGAAGTCTGATAAACCGGCTTTGGGAGTCACGCCATAGGTTGCGTCTTGCCCATAGCCTCAAGACTGGATCGCGTGCCAGACAACAATTGCGTAGAGGTCACTTTTGAGCGGCCGCTAAATAACCATTGCGTTCTTCGTTTGCACCATTCTAACACACGCCGCTGACCCAAGCCATTGCGACCCTGGGCGGACCCGGCTCAATCGAGCGGGTCAGCGCGGCCATCCTGCAGTTGCTGGTTCCGGGGGTTCGAGAGGACGGTCATGGATAGGCCTGCAAGCGATAAAATCGCTGTGCGTTAGTAGCGGCGTCAACCAAACTCTCCGCCATCCCGGTGCCCAAAAATGATTCCAGAAACTGCCAATTTGGCCGCAATAAATTGGTGGTGTATTGGATGGTGTAACTCACCGAAGGGAGCGTGCTCCAGGAAAGAAGAATCGTGCCGTTTGTGGGCGTGGCGGCTTGAATATCCGGCGCAAGCATGACCGATTGTTTGACGACCGGCGTCAATGGCGGCAACTTTGCGGCGTTAGTAAAATTACTGTCGAAAGCCCAGATTCGAGCCGGAGGATTATAGACGGTTCCTGTGCCGGGCCATGGAGCGGCGGCGATTTGGCTGTCAAACATGCAGCAGATGGATCCGTTCCAAAACAGGCTGACTCCCGACCAGTTTTCAGCCAATCGGATGAAATTCTCCAAGCCGCCACTATAGTGGGCGCCATCTGAGGGAACGTCTCCCGCAAAGAAAGCCGCATTGACCGTGTCAGTACTGGCGAGGCGGCTGCCAATGCTCGCCGCGCTGTTACTGGGGTTCCAAGCCCCGGATAAAACGGTGATGGCATCCCCAAAAATTGCGCTGGGATAAGTATAGGCGGTATCGGACGCGCCCGCGTCGGAGTGGGCGGAATTGGTCGCGACGTTCCAGTTGCCGACAATATAGACCGGATCAGGAGTCACGATAGCCAATCCTTGCGGAGGCAAAGTCGCTCCGTTGCTCAACACGAGGCCCGGCTGCGCGTTCAGGTAGTCATTGGTGAGGTAGGTGTAATTGGTGTAAGCTGCGCCCATTCTAACATTGTAAGTGTAAGTATAGTGACCGGGGCTTCCATTGGTGGTGATAGGCGGCAAGTACGTGCCGGGCGCCGGAGGATCAGGGCTCGTCATCTGATTGGTCGTGTAATTGGTCCCAACCGTTGTGTTCGTGGTAACAACGGTATCGCTCATGTCGCGCAGGTCGGCCAGATAGACAGATTGGACATCTGCCGCTCCGCTGCCGCGCGCTGCCTGCAGCAACGGACGCAATACTGTATTGGTTGCGCTCCAAGCTACCAGGTTCGATACATTCAGCACCACCGGATTGACCTGGAATGCATCCCGC
The DNA here is from genome assembly GCA_035648615.1 of Saccharimonadales bacterium (SeqCode). Classification (GTDB taxonomy): domain Bacteria; phylum Verrucomicrobiota; class Verrucomicrobiia; order Limisphaerales; family Palsa-1400; genus DASRLE01. The sequence continues at coordinate 37,109 of DASRLE010000427.1, forward strand.
TGATCATAAAAAGCTCCATTGGTGCCGATAAAATTCCCCCACTGATTGCTCGAAATGACAGTCGCTTGATGGTTGATGGAAACCCCGCTGGAAACGAAAATGGCATTGTTGTTGGAGATCATAACGATCATGTCAGCACGGTTAAAAAGACGATTCGTGCCCAAGACGGAGACGGGGGACTCACCCAGTGGCGGAACCTGCAACAAAGCGTACCCATTGGTGGCGTATCTGTCGCCGGGCAAGAGGTAAGGCACGGCGTTAGAAACCGCGGGAACATCAAAGATAATCGGGCCTGGAGTTGATCTGATAGTGGGATCGGCTGGACTCTCGCCCGCATAAATCCCACCTCCAGCATTGACTGCGGCCAGGAACGTCAGCGATTGACTAGGGTCAGCGTAGATATTCAGGTTAGCTTGCACCGGGCCACTGACGGTAAAGTTAGGGCCAGGGTTAATTTCGAGCTGGTCCTGGTAATAGAAGACTGAAAACTGAAAAACCGGGACAAAATTGGTCACCTGGGCTTGTAAGGTTATCGCCAACCATGGAGCAGCCACCATCCAAATCAGCTTTTTCATCTGGTCGAGTTTGCAGCCTTGGCATTGATGCTGTCAAGCGTCCTGGTCCGGCGGCGGCGCATTCAACGCGGTGTCCAAATCCCCGGCGCAATCTCCGAATTGGCAGCCTCACGGCTGTTTTTTTATTTCAGGGCTTGAACCGTCGTCCGGATTCCTTTTCCAATTCCACGAAGGCCGGCTTTAGCTTGTCCAATGCAGACTGTTCTATTGGCTTCACCAGCGGCTGCCCATCGTCCCAGTGCTGGCCAGCCTTGACGGTTGTATTGGTGCCAGAGATGTTAAGAACGTTTACGGCCCCGGCGAGCGCATTTACGGACAGCCCCTGAGAATCATTCGTGGCGGAATTGAGCCGGACGGCCACCTCGACGACCCCGGCACCATGGCCGAACTCAATGAGGCCGTGAGGCGTGACAATTTCGTAGCGCGAATCGGAAGACAGCGGGCCAGCGATGACGCTGACGCCACCGCTTCGCACATAAACCATGGTCGTGGTATTACTGCCCGCCAACCGCATGTGAGGGACCTCCGCCAGGGATTCCGACGAAACTCGGACGACAGACGTGTAATCGTTAACCCACAAGTCTGCGTAGGAGTTAGTCAAGGTGCGAAGCGTGAGGCGGTCGTAAAAGTCAGTTCCAGCCTGAGCAGTTCGCCATTGATTGCCGTCCTGATATTCCACCCCTCCAGAAACCGCCAGAATGATCACCCGGCCGGAGACCGAGTGGGTTGGCTCATACGCAGAGTCAAAAGATTCCCCCGTCTGCACTTCGTTCGAAAAAGCCACTGAGGCGCAACACAACAACGAGACAGTTCCTATGGCGTCAAACAACCTTCGCATGATTCATCCGGGTTTTACTTCGCGAAGGGATAAACTTCAAGAGATTTTGGCAAGTCTGCGAAAGGAATGGGTCCATGTGTCAAACCTACAGATGCCCTGGTACTCGCATTTGTCGCAGGCGCGCTCGCGGCCTTTTTGAAAGGGATTCAGTTCAATGGCGCCGCCGTAGATTTCGCGGCCCATGCGGATAAGCTGGGATTCAACTTGGTCGAGAAGCTGGCCAAATTGGCCGGGCGACATCAGGTCGGTGTTGCGGGCGTCGGGGTCGCCGTCTTTTTTGAGTTTGTATTTGAATTGGGTGCCGTCGGAGGTTCGGCGGTTGTCGAGGTAGGATAAAGCGGCGTGATCGAAGCGGCCGGAATGCTGGTAGCGGGATTGCTGACTGGTCGCCCCCTCGCGCAGGACTTCGGTGCGGGTATGGCCGTGCTCGGTTTGGCCGCGCAGATTTACGTAGAAGACGCCCGCCGGAATGAGGCGGCCCGTGCCGAAGGCAGGACGCGGATCGGGAAGGCGGCGCAGGACGTTGAGGTAGCCGGCCAGTTGCAGTTGCAGGCCGTGGGACATCAGGAGTTTATCGAGTTTGCGCGCGCTGGATTTGTAATCGACCACCACGGCGAGGGCCTCGTCGGCGCCTTCGAGGTGGCAAAGGTCGATGCGGTCGATGATGCCGCGAAAGATGAGGCTGTGGCCGCCGCCTAAATCGAGTTGCCAGGAGGGCAGTTTGGGATTGGACGTGCCAAAGCCCATTTCGACTTCGTAGGGATCGAATTGGTACTGGCTCATCCATTGCACCATCGCGCCGACGAAGTCTTGCAGGGACTCGGAGAGAATGCGGGCGGAAAAACGGGTTTGGGCGTTGGCGGAAATGAGGCCGTGCATAAAGCGCGGCGCGGATTCGGTCACGATGCGCGCGATTCTTTGCCGGGCATCCTCGGGAGTGAGGTCGCGCCATTTCTTTTTCTCGGCCTGCAATTGCTGATGAAAAGTGGCCAGGACCTCGTGCTGAAAGGTTCCACGCTCGCGAACGTCCAATTCAAAGAAACGCCGCTCCTCGGCCCGCAGGCCGGAGTGAATGAAAAATCGGAACGAGCAGGCCGCAAATTGTTCAAGACGGCTGACGGACGTGGTCAGGGCCGGTCCGTAAAGTTTTTCGGCCAGCGCTGGAGAAAGGCTTTCGGGTTCGCGGCCGGAGCGGAACGATTTCAGTTGCTCGCGCAAAGAGGCGAAGACTGGCCATTGCAAAAGTTCCTGGGTTAGCGGAGTCGAGGCCGGGTTTGCCACCAGGCCCATCAATTCGGAAGGATGTTGCGCCTCGGTCCAGTTCGGCGCCGCAAAAGTCTCGATTTCCAAGGTCGGGAAGAGGGATTTGAGACGGGAGATGAAACCGGAGGGGTTGAGCGGTTGATCGGCGGCGTCCTGTTGCGCGCAGGTAACGACCAGCCGCTCGCTGGATCGCGTGCAGGCGATGTAGCCGAGAAATTGTTCGCGGCTCAAAAATTGCCGGGTATCCTGGCCGAGGTTCAGCTCGGCGCGATCGGCTTCGCTGAACAGCCCCCCCGAAGGAGGGAGCGCGGGGAAGACTTTCTCGTTGACGCCCAGGAGCAGCGCCAGCTTCAGCTCTGGATTGCGCGAGCGGTCGATGGCGCCGATCAGCACCTGGTCCATTACCGGCGGGATGACGCCGATGGTTAAGCCGTTCAAACCCGCTTCCAGGATCGGGACCCACTCGGCCCAAGGTAAAGATTCCCCGGCAAAGGCCAGCTTCACGTCATCGAGCCACTCATTCATCTGCTCCCAAACCGTGGCGTGGACGGCGTCGCTCCAGTGTTCGAGTTTTTTTTCGATGTCCAAGGCGCGCCATAAATCGCGCAGCGCCCCGGCCAGTTGCGAGCCGGTGGGACGCGACAAACGAAGTGACCGGAGGCTGGCAAAGGGCGCAATCCACTTGAGGCGCAAACGCTCCACCCATTGCAATTTGGGATCATTGAGGCGCAGCGGGGCGAACCAGTCGTCCCCTTTCCAGCCGTGGATGAGCGCTTCGTTTTCCATTTGGTCGATGGCGTGTTCATCGTCGGACACAAGGCCCGATTTGAGCGCTCCGAACCAGTCATCATGCTGCCAGCCAAAAGCGGCCGCGCGCAAAGTGCTGCGGGTCAATTCGGCCAGCGGATGCTGCGCGACCGGTTGTCGGCGATCGAGAAAACAGGGTATCTCGTAGCGGGCAAAGACGCGCCGCAAGTCATCATGATAGCCCTCCAGTCGGCGAACCAGCACGGCTGCCTCACGAAACCGCCCGCCCGCCCGGACAAAGGCCAAAATCTCGCGCGCGGCCAAAACCGCTTCGGCGGCTGGATTGGGACAAATGGCCACACGCAACGCTCCCGGAGCCAGTGCGGACGGAAAATCCTTGGGTTCCTCCCAATATTCTTCCAGGTGCGTCAAAACGGCGCTATGGGAATATCGATTGAGCGAATGGCGGGGCAGAATCTTGGTAATTAATTGCGCTTCAGGAAGTTCGGCCAGGGTATCCCAACATTTGCGCACAGACTTGGAGATTCCCGCCCAAATGGAGAGCCAGGGAGTCTCATTTTCTCTCCGCAGCCGGTCCAGGCAGAAAGCCAGCGTGACTTTTTCGCACAAGGGCGTGAGCGCGGCCAACAAAGCCAGCTCCTGCGGAGTGAGTTCGGCAAAGCCGTCAAGCCATAGGCCAGAGATCGCGAAAGGTTTGGGGCCGGCTTTTTGCAGTTGCTGTGCCGCCAAGTCGAGAAGGCAATCGGAATCCTGGAGATTATTTTTTTCCAGCCAGACGAGATAATCGGCCAGGAGAAGAGAGAGATCGAAGAGTTTGCGGCGCAGAGCTTCAGCCAGTTGGGCGGAGGAGGCCAAATCAAGCAACGCGGGCGGAGAAAGACGATGACGCTGAAACTCGCGCAATTCCACGCTAAACTGGCGCGCAAAACCGGGCAAACCTGCGCTGGAATGGAAAATGCGCAGATCGTGGCGGCGCTTGGACAGCAAAGCGCGCAAAACCATGACGCGACCCTCTTCGGAAAGCATGGGAGGCGGCGGCTGGCCCAGCCGATCCAGGACAAATTGGGCAAGGCGCTCAAACGAAAGAATATGCAAACGGGTATAACCGGCCAAAGCCGGATCGGCTAAAAGCTGGCGCTCCAACTGAAAAGTCGCCTGCTTGGGAGAAAGCAAAATCAGCGGCGGGCCGCCGGGGTCGGCTTTGAGGGCTTGGCGGACTTCCTGGAGGCACAGGAAGGTCTTTCCCGTGCCGGCGGAACCGAGAAGAAATCGCGCTTGCACCCCTTCTTTGTCGCGCAAAAAGAGTGGCGGGCAAGGTTTATTTTCAGGACGCTTCCCAAATAGTAGTATTTCTCTTAGTAGGTACAATCCTTGCTGACATAGCCGGCGGATTCCGCTACAAAAGGTCCGTGCCGAATACGGACAAACTCGCCGAGTTCACCGCCTGGTGCCAGAAGAACATCACGGGCGATGAAAAGGGTGAGGCGCAAATTTTCCTCGACCGCCTGTTCCAGGCTTTTGATCAGCCAGGTTGTCTCGACGTGGGCGGCACGGCGGAAGTCCGCGTCCGCAAATCCGAAGAGGACGGCGGCGGCACGGCCTTCGCCGATTATGTTTGGAAACCGATCGTGCTGATCGAAATGAAAAGGCGCGGCGAGAATTTGCAGAAACACTACCGCCAGGCTTTCGATTACTGGACGCGACTCGTGCCCAACCGGCCGCGTTACGTCGTGCTTTGCAACTTCGACGAGTTTCGCGTTTACGATTTCGACACCGACCTCGACGCACCCAAAGACACGGTCGCGCTGAAAGATTTGCCGGAGCGCTGGGGGCCGCTGGCCTTTCTCGCGCCCGGTTCACCCAAGCCCACGTTTGAGCACGACCGCGAAAAGGTCACGCGCGAGGCGGCGGATTGTCTGGCCGAATGTTTCCGCAAACTGGTCAAACGCGGCGTGCCGCGCGAAACGGCCCAGCGTTTCATTCTGCAAATGCTCGTGGCCCTCTTCGCCGAGGACATTGATCTGCTGCCCAAGTATTTCGTCACCCAAATTCTGGACGACTGCACCACGCCCGCGAGCGCCTACGACCTGATCGGCGGATTGTTCGAGGCCATGAACACCAACCCGCCCATGTCCGGCGGGCGTTTCAAGGGCGTGCGCTATTTCAACGGCGGCTTGTTCCGCGAACCGGCCCGGCTGGAGATTCAGGACTTCGAGCTTGTTCTGCTGCGAAAGGCGGCCAAGTTTGACTGGTCAAAAGTTCAGCCCGAAGTTTTCGGCACACTCTTCCAACACTCCATGGGCGACGAGGAAAGGCACGCTTTCGGCGCGCACTTCACGCATCCGTCCGACATCATGAAGATCGTCGGGCCGACCATCGTCGAGCCTTGGCGGGAACAGATTGAAAACGCCAAAACGCTCAAGCGCCTGCGTGAACTGGAGGACCGGATGCGCCGTTTCATCGTCCTGGACCCGGCGTGCGGCTGCGGCAACTTTCTCTATATCGCTTATCGCGAGATGAAGCGCTTGGAAGCTCGCATCTATGAGAGGATGGCAGAGATCTCCAAGGAGATTGATCCGCGCACGCGGTATTTCGGTTTCGTAACCGCGCAAAACTTCTACGGACTCGACATCCTACCCTTCGCGGTCGAGATCGCCAAAGTGACGATGATGATTGCGCGGAAGCTGGCGATTGATGAGTTGCACATCACCGAGCAACCGCTCCCGCTCGACAACCTGGACCAGAATTTCATTGCCGCCGACGCGCTGCTTACGCCCGAAGGTTTGCCGGCCCAATGGCCGAAGGCGGACGTCATCATCGGCAATCCGCCGTTTCTCGGTGTCAAAAAGCTGAAACCAGAACGTGGCGCAGACTACGTGAACACATTGCGCCGCGCTTACGCGGAAGTCCCCGGCATGGCGGACTACTGCGTTTATTGGATTCGCAAAGCGCACGATCATTTGCCGGCTTGCAGCCCTGACGATCCAATGGCAGGCCGCGCTGGACTCGTCGGCACGCAAAACATCCGCAACAACCAATCCCGCGTGGGCGGACTCGACTATGTCGTGAAGACTGGCACGATCGTGGAAGCCGTGGAAAACCAGCCGTGGTCAGGCGAAGCCAACGTCCACGTCGCCATTGCCAACTGGGCGAAAACTCAGGACTCTGCGCTGTTGCCCAAGACGCGCAAACTCTGGTTCAAAGTCGAATCATCCTCTGGTGCAAAGAAACTCCGCAAGCGCGGCAGCGGACCGGCCAGCAAGGAATACGAACTTGATGTCCGGGAATGCGATCAAATCAACTCGACGCTTTCAGACAAGACGGATGTGAGCGGCGCGAAAGTTCTCGGCTGCAACACCGAACCTCAAAAAGTTTTCCAAGGTGTGACGCCGGGCCACGAAGCATTCTTGCTCACGGCGAAAGAGGTAAGCGATTTCACCAAGAAGTCTGAAGACAACAATTCGGTAATTTTCCCCTACCTCATCGGTGACGAGATTCTAACGGGCAACGGAACTCCAGACCGTTTCGTTTTGGACTTCCAGCAGAAACTGATGCTTGAAGCGCAAACCTATGCCGCGCCATTCGCTTATGTTCAAGCCCGTGTGTTGCCCGCGCGGATGAAAGCTGCCAAAGAAGGCAAGGATGCGGAGGGTAATATGCGCCCCCATCATAAACAGTTTCTCGAACGCTGGTGGAAACTTTCGTGGGACAGAGCGGACATGGTTGCCGAGATTGCCAAGATTTCTCGTTACCTCGTTTGCTCGCGGGTAACGAAACGTCCGGTGTTTGCTTTCGTTCACAGTTCAATCCGACCTGGCGACGCGCTCCAAGTTTTTATTTTTCAGGACGACTATAGCTTCGGGATTCTACAGTCGCAGCCGCACTGGCTTTGGTTCATCACTAAATGCAGTAAAATGAAATCCGATTTCCGTTACACGCCCGAATCCGTTTTCGACACCTTCCCGTGGCCGCAAACGGCGACGGTGAAGCAGATTGACGCGGTGGCCGCGGCGTCGCGCGAGTTGCGCCGCGTGCGCGCCGAGGCATTGCCGAAAATGAAGGGCGGCTTGCGCGCGCTTTATCGCACCCTCGAATTGCCGGGCGCGAATCCGCTGCGCGACGCCCACACCGCGCTCGACACCGCCGTCCTCACCGCCTACGGCTTCAACGCAAAAAAGGATTTGCTCGCCCAACTCCTCGCCCTCAATCAAGCCGTCGCCACGAAGATAGAGAAGGGAGAACCCGTCACCGCCCCCGGGGTGCCAAAAAATTATCTCAATGCGAATAAATTGGTGACGGAGGATTGCATAAAACCGTTGGCGGTCGCTTGAGCATGTGTCAGGTGTCGGTCTCGGTTGAGCATAAGGGCCGAGTTCTGGGCGTCACTCCGTCATTTTGCATTGTTTTCAGGCGCTTTTAAATAATTTACCGCCGCTGTTCGGAACTCCAAATCGTCCGGTGCGTTGCCGGTTCTCGATGTTTCAGCGGCAACGAAGCGATGCGCCCACTCAAAGTATCGTCGGTGAGTTTCATAGACCGGTTGTTTGACTCCCTTGTCATCTATCATCCAATAGCCGCGCTGGCTGCCGTCGGAGTTGACCTCGTTGTTATACATCTCCCAATAAAGCACGAAGGGACAGCCCCATTCGAGTCCTGCCAGCATGACAATGCGCGATAACCGTTCCTGCTCCTGAGGCGTGTGTGCGTTCTGTTTGGATGTTTTTTTCAAGATGGGATAGCCATATTCGCCAATAAATACGCGTTTGCCGCTGATGCCGGGCTTGGGCGTGAGTTTTGATTCAATGTAATCCAGCGCCGACTTGATATTATCGGGCCGGGGGAAATTCGAGGTGTCATAAGAAGAATAGGAAACAAAATCCACCGGAACCATCGGCAGCACCTTATTCACGACCGTCGGCCGGTCTTCGTCGCGGGCCGGTGTGACGTGATTAACTTCGGTATAATGCCAAACCTGTACGTGGTGGTGTGGCGTGTCGCGCTTGGCGTCGTCCACAGCGCGTTGCCGAACTGTCAGCCAATCAATCATTCCTTGAATCGCGACGGGGGTCGCCCTGACATCGAATTCCTTCCCGATGCTGCCGCGCAACATGCCGTCGCCTTCCCAATGACCGAGATAAAAAGTCTTGCCGCTGCCATCGTAAGTTTTCAATAAATAGGCAACCAGATCATAAACCTCACGATATTCATTTGTTTGAGCCGTCTTGTTAAACCCGTTACGCCAGCTCCCTCCGCCGGGATTGCTGTAGGTATGCATCCAGATCACGAAATAGGCGAACGGCATGTCGAGCACATGCCGGTGCGATGGCTCGTCCCGGGCCAGCTCAGTCAGTGAATGAACTGCCGATTGTTTTTTGGGGGTGAGGGCAAACTTGATGACCGTCGAGCCGAGCGCCTGAATAGCTTCGGCGGTTTCCACCAAGGGAGTCTGTTTGGTGAAGTGGTAGCTGGGGTCGAACGTCTGAGTGCCAAGGACGTAATTAAAATGATTCAACCCACCGTTCGGTTCCGGGGCGGCGAGCATTGGCCACGCGGTAAGTGAGATAAAGATGGCAACCGTGACCAGTTGTTTTGGAAAAACGATCATAAACTCTTTTCATCAGCCTACGTTCCCCGATTCCAGCAGTCAAAGCCTTAACAATGGGCCAGTTTGGACGCCATTAGCCGCCGGCAGACGGAGAAAAGTCCGCCAAGATGAGCACCAGCATCATGTTATCCAAGCCTCATTTGAAAGAACCATAAACGCCAAATCGCGTTTGAAATCATTGCGCAAATCAAAGAATTGTGCGATTTAAGTTGGCCTGCAGATCACTGAGGCAAGGAGATATTCTCGGAGGAATTTGCAAAAGTTAAACCACCTCGAAACGTCAGGCCAAGCTGCGACAGGCAAGAGGTGAGCGTGTTTATCTAATTTGGAATGGGCGTGAATAAAACGGACGACCCACACTTCTGCTGCCTGTAATTCTGCTCGTCACACAGTTTAAAACAAAATGCCTCTTCATCTCTGCCCGAAACGTGATCTAGCCGAAATGGCATTCGCTGGGATGCAAACTCGCGACACTGATCCGCCCATCCAGTGTGCTGTGTTGACGTCCAATTCATAAATCCGACTCAATCCACCTACTTTTTTCGATTCCGTTCCTGAATACGCTCAGGAATCGACGGGCCGAAAAAGAGATGCCCCTTGTTAACTTCTCGAATCCCATCGGACAGAACATGGGCGAGGGCTTGGTTATGCAGAAATCCCATGGCACCAGACTCCGTCGCGTTTTTTATGGACGCACCATCATATAGTGCAGAGAGGATGACCACTTTGGTTGCGGGGAGAGCTTTGAGAATCTGGCGAGTAGTTTGCAAACCATTGTGCATCGGCATCGCGATGTCAATGACGACCACTGCGGGACGAAGTTCTTTGACCAGGGCGACCGCTTGACGACCGTTTTCCGCTTCGCCGACCACTTTGAGGTCGTTTTCCAGTTCAAGTATCTTGCGAAATCCCTCGCGCCCAATCTTATGGTCTTCGACCAGCAGGACAGTGATTGGGTTCATAGATACTGGGCAACAAACCGTTTTAGAGAGGAGAAGCCTTTCTGACTAATTTGGCGCCATTGGTCTTAAGGTAAGCCTGCACTGCGGCTATCCCTCCCAAACTAATCGGCACCCGCTTTTGACTTCGAAAGAGGCGGTAGTGCGTAAGGGTCTTGCCCACTTCCTTAATTTCGAGGTGTTTATCGTCCATCTTCCAAAGTTGGCCTTTCGCCAAAGGTGGTGGAATCGGTTTCTTAGCCTTCATATTTTTTGGTGCTATCGAGTGATTTACCACTGTGAAAAGCTCTGTTATGACCACAATTTGATTATTTCAGCCGCCAGGTGATTCGCGCCTTGTCGAGGTCGTAGGGCGAAATCTCCATTTTCACGCGGTCGCCGGCGGTCAGCCGAACCCAGCGTTTGCGCATCTTGCCGCAAATGGTGGCCAGCACGACGTGTTTGTTGGCCAATTCGACGCGGAACATCGTGCCGGGCAGCACCGCTGTGACCTTACCTTCGACTTCTATGTGTTGTTCACTCATGGCTGACAGACCGGCAATTGGGACGAACCGAAAAATAAAAAGGCGAAGTCCACAAGATTCTCCCC
>DASRLE010000428.1:0-3815 GCA_035648615.1 Saccharimonadales bacterium (SeqCode)
TGAGGAAGGCGGATTGGCCGCGTTGGGACGCACGGGCGGTTATCCGCTGGGACGCACACGGGTGGCTGCGGCACGGGAACAGTTGATTCAACGTCTCAAAGCCCAGGGCGTTGGCCAGCGCGAGATCGCGCGTCGGATGGGATGCGCACCTTCGGGCGCTTCGTCCAGCAGCGTCAAATCATAATCCAAGCTTGCGTCGGAGGAGTTGTTCGGCAGCCATGCGTTTCGCTGGGTCCATTTTGCGCAAGTTGTAGAGTTTCCACTGGAGCCCGGGCAACCGTTCGAGACCAGGAAATCCGAGCAGATCCCATCTTGGCTCAAGCTGCTTCATGGACAGCAAGAATTCCCGTTCGGCGTTCGTCAAATCGCGATTGATCTTTTCGATCAATCGCTCCCGCGCGATTTCCAGTGCCGCAAGCGACACCGGGTCGAGTGTCATCCCCTCAAATTGATCGGCGAACACTTGCTGCATGCTCTGTCGATTTGGGTTGAGCAACTCGCTCATCGGGCGGTCGTGACTGGCCAGAAAGATAACGAACGCGCGGCGAATCTCGTCGGTGATTCCTTCCGCTTGAAACAAGCCATGCACGTCAAATAGATCACGCGGATGCTGTCGGTCCAAGGCAGCGCAAAGCTTACCGCCGTAGAGCTCGGCCAATGACACCGTCCGAATGGCGGCAGATCGCCCGAACACTTCCACGGCCCTCGGAACCAAAGTGAGCTCTGTCGTTGGATGCACCACTCCGCGCAAGACGATGTTGGGTTCAATTTTCACCTCACCGACATTCGGCACGCGCACTGTCAGCTTGACCACAAGGTTTTGACTGGAGAGTTTTCGTTCCGTCACTTGCGCCGTTGGCATCGAGCGACGAATCTTGTCGGCCATACGCTGAAGAGCTGCATGAATCCCACGCAGGGTGGTCTCGCGGTCCTCCACGGGCACATAAACCAAGTCGATGTCCACCGACAGGCGGGGAAAGTTGCGCACGAAAAAATTGATCGCTGTCCCGCCCTTGAGCGCGAAGCAAATCTCTGCGTTCACAAATGGGATGAGCTGAACTACCAGGTCCGCCTGCTTAAAAAAAGGGTTGGTTTTCATGGCGCATCGCTTGGAGGTTCATCCGCGACGGGAACGGTGATGAGATATTTTGGGTCAAGTCGACCGCCTGCAATCAGCACTCGTTTGCCGCTGCCGAGTGATACCTTGGACAAATCCAATGATTTGAACCACGCGTGATTGTGCTTTTCCGCCAGGTGGAGAAACAGACGCTTTACTTTCACGGAAGTGCACTGCTCCAAGAGCGACTGAACCACCTCGGCGCGCAACGTTCCGAGCCCCTCGAAAACGAGATTCGCGTATTCATATTCGGTGGCAGACAGCTTAAGCGCCTGGAGGAATTCAAGCGTCGCGCGCTCGGGGGCCGAGATTTTTACGATGAGGTCACCATCGTGGTGTTCGCCGATGCCAAGATCGTCCGGCAGGAAACTGGTGCTCACATGGCGAACGCGCTTCGACCACGACAATCCCTCGAACCAAGCAGGCAGTCGTTCTCCGACACGGCCAAACAGGAAAAGTGGGTGTGTTTCGCCCAAGGGCAGGAAATGGGCGAGGCCCGAAAGCTCAAGTGCGGTACGACCGCCAGGGTGAGGGGACTTGGATTTTTCCTGGAGGCCGTATACCGCTCCCAACCAAGTGAGGGTTCCGGGTTGAACGGTAAAGGCTCCGTCGCCAACGCGATGCAACCACCCGGAACTGGCATAATAAACCGCAAGCTTGCTGGATATGCCATGCCTCTTCAGCCAACCGGAAGTGAGAACGGCATGGGCCGGGGCGGTAAAAAGACGTTGGTTTATCCTTTTTCGTAATGGACTAGCGTTACTGGTCATAAACATCATTAAACAAACCACATGGTTTTGTATTAGTCAAACAAAACCAACCAGATTGGTTTAATCGGACATAAAGTAAACCAGATGTCTGATAAGTCAATTCTGTAATTCGCCTCCATGCAGCAGCCTGCGGATTGCATTTGTAATGCGATTCTGCCGGAGCATCACCGGCTGGAGGATCCATTTCCATTGCTCGCGTAGTCCAACAGCAGAGACACGACGTCGAGAGCGTCGCCAGTGCAGGTGCAACCCCTGCCGCGAGCACCATTTCGGCCTGCAAGCTTTAAAGTGAAGCTGCGGTCTTTTAAGCCGTGGAACCCGGAGCGTTACCGGGGCGGGCCACTTGATTTAGGCTGATGATAAGATCATCGAGGCGGCAAAATCAATCGGACGCAACTGAAAGCATCACCGCCAGAGAGTCCATATAATCGCGCCAATGAATTATCTTGCGGTCTTTGACGGTGATAATGGAACAAAAGCGGTTGTCGTAAGCCTTTCTGGTGCTCGGAACTCTGCCATGAACCTCGTATTCCAAAATGGTGATATTCGGATTGGTTGATCTATGCACCCGCAAATTATCGGCGGAGTGAAGAACATTTGTATATCCCCCAAACCAGTCCATATACGCCTTGCGCCCTTCAATTTTATTGGTGAATCCAGGAATATTGTACAAAAACTCGAAGACGGCGTCTTTTGCCACGGCATCCCAAAAATGTTCTCCGTCCACTTCGCCTTTTAAGCCTTCCATAATAATGAGATAAAACGGCTCGGCATTTTTATTAAATGCAGGGTGATTTCTATCCACTGCTTTTACCCGACCAGGTTTGTTTTTCATTTTAATTTTGTATTATTGGAACCTATAGGCTTTCAAACCCGTCCCTGGGATGCACCGCCTCCAGCCGGGGACGTTTGGGGTGACATTGCCCTTTGACGGGGCTGCCCGGCCAAAGGCGATCCAGCAAGTGGTGCCGGTACCACGACCAAGATTCGGCCATGCGAGTCCACGGGCTCCGTGCGTTCCGCTCCGGCATGGGCTGCTGCCAGGCATCATCCGTCCCTGGCAAGCCAAGCGCCTGAGCCAGCGCCGCCGCAATCCGGGCGTGGCCTTCGGCGTTCACATGGAAACGGTCCTCGCTCCAGAGTCGTGGGTCGGAGCCGACCGGGTATGCGGCAAAGTCGATGAGGCGGGCACCAGTGGAAGCAGCGGCCTCGCGGATGGTGTCATTCATGGCCCGGACTCGGGGAGCCAGGTAACGGCCGATCGGCATGACGCCGGTGAGGTCCGGGAGCGTGAAAGTCAATACGATTGCGTTCCCGCCGACGAGCGTCCCCATCATGCATTCGAGTTCTGCCCGCAGCTTGCCGGCATCGAATCCGCGTTCGAGAATGTCATTCGAGCCCGCGAAAACCGTCGCGAGGTCGGGCTTCATGGCGAGCGCTGGTCCAAGTTGCTCCTCGCGGATGTCCCGGGAGCGCTTGCCGCGCACACCCAGGTTGGCGTAGAGCAACCCGCCCTGCGCTTGCGCCACGCGCTCGGCCAGACGGTTCGCCCAGCCACGGTAACCACCCGCCCCATCCGGGTCTTGGAGCCCCTCGGTGGAACTGTCACCAATCGCGACGTAGCGTTGGAATCGGAGCGTCATGACGATATTGTGCGGGACGGTAACGGGGCACGTCTATCTGAACTTGAAGAAGATGCATTTTCAAACCGGCGGATTTATCCGGTTTTCGGACCGCCGCTGACACCATTTTGCCGGGTCGTCTAATTCGTAGGACAGTGCCCTTTGAAGGCACTTATGCTGGTGCAAATCCGGCCCCGGCAGCCAGTTTTCGCTCGGTGGTGAAATAGGATCACGTCCGGCCTACACCCGGAAATCGAGGGGGCAGAACCTTCCCGAGCGACCAGTGCCTCGTGGCGTAATCAGGAG
>DASRLE010000429.1:0-11524 GCA_035648615.1 Saccharimonadales bacterium (SeqCode)
GGATTGCCCGCCGCCTCGGCCTTCCAGCAAATGAGCGCGCCGGCCAAAAACAAAATCATCATGGCCGCCCAAATCGACCAGCCGTGCCCCTGGTTTTTAGTCATGCGGCCAAGGTAGTAAGTCAGCCCGCTGCCAATGGCAAAAATAGAGAGCATCTGGATAAAGTTTGACAGAGGCGTGGGATTCTCGAACGGATGGGACGCATTGGCGTTGGTGTATCCACCGCCGTTGGTGCCAAGCATCTTGATCGCCACTTGCGAAGCCATGGGTCCCTGAGGGATGGATTGTTCAGTGACCATTTGCTCGACCATGATGGATTTGCCATCGGCGCCCTTGATGGTTTCGCCTTTGTCATTTTTCTTTTCCACCATGATCTTCATCGGTTCGACCAGCGTAGCGGCGGTAAACGGCTTGAAATTCTGGACCATTCCCTGTCCTATCAGAAAGAGGGCGAAGACGACGCACAACGGCAGGAGCAAATAGTAAGTCGTCCGCACTAAATCCACCCAAAAGTTGCCAATCGCTTTCGCCATGGGCCGTGACAGCGCCCGCACTAACGCGGCCGCAATCGCTATTCCCACCGCCGCCGAGGCAAAGTTATGAATGACCAGCGCGACCATTTGCGATAAATAGGACATAGTCGATTCGCCGGAGTAGCTTTGCCAATTCGTATTGGTGGTGAAACTGACAGCAGTGTTGAAAGCCAAATCAGGAGTGAGTGCGCCAAAACCTTGCGGGTTGAGCGGCAGATGCTGCTGCAACCGGAGGATAGCATAGGTAAACAGGCAGCTCACCAGGCTAAAAAGCAGCGTGGCAAATGTGTATTGTTTCCAGTTGTGTTCGCTTTTGGCATCCACCCCCATGATACGATAAGTCAGCCGCTCGAATGGCTGAATAAGCGGATCGAGCCAAGTCCTGCCATTGATATCCAATACCTGGCAGAGGTAAAGGCCGATCGGTTTAGTGATCAAGGCCAGAATGCCAACAAAACACGTCAATTGGAACCAGTCATTAGCGCGCATAAGAGCCTCAAAATTTCTCCGGCCAAATCATGGCCACAAACAAATAACCAAAGAGCAACAGCGAGATTATTCCGACGATTAGATTTTCCATAAAGCGCCTATAGCTTTTCGCAGAAACGGACATACAAGGCCGCAACAACAAAAAATCCGGTCATTACCGCAACGAAGATCAAGTCATTCATAACACACCCACCATGCCACTGGAACAAACGGGAGCGTTAATTAAAAGGGGGACGGAAGATGTTAAAAATGCGTTAAAATGGGCCGCAGAGCTTTAGGAAGGCTGCTTCATCAATCACGGGGACGCCGAGAGCTTGGGCCTTGTCCAGCTTGGATCCCGCTTCGGCGCCCGCCAGGACGTAATCGGTATTCTTGCTCACGCTGCCCGTTACTTTTCCACCCAAGGATTCGATCCGGCTGCTGGCGGCTTCACGGGTCAGCATCGGCAATGTGCCTGTCAAAACGAAAGTTTTGCCGGTGAACGGCTGCTCTGCTTTGCTCGCTGCGGCTTTCTGGCTTTTGGGGTGAATGCCGAGGGCCTGCATTCGGCGCAAAACTTCTTTCCCATTCGGCGAACCGAAATAATCGAGAACACTATGGGCCACCACCGGGCCCAATTCCGTATTGATGCCGGCCTCTTTCTCGTTTTTGCGCCGGCTTTTTTCGGCAAAGCCCGCGCCGATCAAACGTTGCGCGGCGGCTTCGGCTTCGCTCTTGAGTTGCTGATGCTGGTCCGACTGTTCGCGGCGCGCCTGACGGGCCTGTTCAATTTTCTCGTGGTAAGCGATGACGTCGCGCAACAGCGGCGATTCGGCCACGTCTTCAATGGTATCGTGAAATGTCGCCAGTTGCAGGGCGGTCGTTTTTCCCACTTCGGGAATCGCCAGGCCGAAAAGCCAGCGCGAGAGCGGGGCGGTTTTGGCGCGTTCGATGGCTTGAAGCGCTTTTTCGGCGTTCTTATTGCCGAACATGCGAGCGGATTCTTCGGTGCCGAGGTTCAACGCTCCCAGGGGTTCGAGTGTCAAGTTGAATAAATCCAACGGCTCGCGCACCAGGCCGTGCTCGACCAGTTTGTCGGCCACAATTCCGCCGACGCTTTCGATGTCCAACGCGCCGCGCGCCGTGAAAAATTCCACCCGCCGCGTCGCCTGGGCTGGACATTGCAAGTTTTGACAGCGCCACGCCACGTACTGCGGATCGCGCGCGATCGGCCCGCCGCAAACCGGGCATTTTCCGCCAGCATGCTGGAAAAAATCGAAGGGCGCGGCGTTCGCCGGACGCTTGCTTTCGACCACGCCCACCACTGCGGGGATGACTTCGCCCGCTTTTTCAATGGTCACGGTATCGCCGATGCGGATGTCCTTGCGTTTGATTTCATCCTCGTTGTGCAACGTCGCCCGTCCAATGGTGCTGCCAGCCAGGAAAACGGGTTCCAACTCCGCCACCGGTGTGAGCACGCCGGTCCGGCCCACTTGAATGGTGATGTCGTTGAGTCTGGTTTGGAGTTGTTCGGGCGCGTATTTGTAGGCCATCGCCCAGCGGGGCGCCTTGGAGGTGTAGCCCACTTCCTCGCGCATGGCGAAGTCGTTCAACTTGATGACCGCGCCGTCCGTCTCGTATTCGAAGTCGTGACGAATTTTGTCCAACTGATCAATGGCGGCGAAAAGTTCATCCTCGGATTGGCAGAGCCAGATTTTCCCGGGCGTTTTAAAGCCGAGTGCCTTCAAGTGTTGCAGCCATTGCTGATGGGTCGCGAAAGTTTCCTCGCCCTCGTAATGGCCGACCCCGTAAAAAATCGCGTCCAGCGGACGCTGGGCAGTGATGCGCGGGTCGAGTTGTTTGAGCGAGCCGGCGGCGGCGTTGCGCGGATTGGAAAAAGGTTCTTCGCCGGCGGCAATGCGTCCGGTGTTCAGCTTCTTGAACCCGGCGCGTTTCATATACGCTTCGCCGCGCACCTCGAGGACTCGCGGCGGATTCTTCGCGCCAAAAAACTTGAGCGGGATCGAGCGGATGGTTTTTAGATTTGACGTAATATCGTCGCCGGTTACGCCATCGCCGCGCGTTGCGCCGGAAATGAGCGCGCCGTTTTCGTAGCGCAAGTTAATGGCCAGCCCGTCGATTTTCGGTTCGACCGTCCACGCCAGGGTCGCATTGGGCAAGAGCTTCTGCACGCGTTTGACGAAACTGCGCGCCTCTTCCTGCGAATAGGTGTTGTCCAGGCTCAGCATGGGAACTTGATGCTGGACGGGCCGGAAGGCCTTGACCGGTTCGCCGCCCACCCGTTGAGTCGGCGAATCCGCCGTGGCCAAACCGGGAAATTCTGTTTCGAGATCAGCCAGGGCGCGATAAAGGCGGTCATATTCCTGATCGCTGATGGTGGGGCGGGCCTCGGTGTAATAAAGGTTATCGTGGTGGCGAATTTCCGCCACAAGCTGGGCGTGTTTGGTCGTGGCCTGCGGCAAAGTCATGCCGCTCTTTTTACCACGAACGCCGCCCAGCCCCGCAAGCTTTCTTGTGGCGGGAATTTTTCCGGGCGGCTAGATTATCTCGTGCCGGAAAAACAACGTGCCACGCTCATCTGTCTTCTGCTGGCCCTGGTCACTTTGGCGATCTACTGGCCGGCGACCCATTTCGATTTCATCAACTACGATGATCCCGATTATGTCATTTATAATTCTCCCATTCAGCACGGCCTCAATCGCACGAGTCTGGCTTGGGCTTTCAAGACAAACCATGCGAGCAATTGGCATCCGCTGACCTGGATTTCGCATATTGCGGATGTTTCCCTCTCCGGCCTTGATCCCGGTCGTCATCACCTGACCAACATTCTCTTTCATACCGCCAACGCCGTTCTTGTCTTTCTGGTCCTTTGGCAATTGACCGGGGCGCAGTGGCGCAGCGCTTTGGTCGCCGCTCTGTTCGCGTGGCATCCGCTGCACGTCGAGTCGGTGGCGTGGATTTCCGAACGCAAAGATGTCCTCAGCGCTTTCTTCTGGCTGCTGACGTTGAGCGCCTACGGGCGTTACGCGAAAGGCTCCAAAATCCAATACGCCCTGGCGCTTTTCTTCTTCGCTTGCGGTCTGCTCTCCAAGCCCATGATTGTTACACTGCCGTTTGTTTTACTTTTAATGGATTTCTGGCCGCTCCGACGGCGTCTCTTCCTCTTGGAGAAGGCGCCGTTTTTCGTTTTGAGTGTCATCGTTTGTGCTATCACCGTTCACGCGCAACAGGCCACCCACAGCGTTGTGAGTTCGGCTGTCCTTCCACTTTCCCAGCGTCTCGCTAATGCGCTGATCAGCGCCGCCCTCTATCTTGGCAAGACGGTCTGGCCCGTAAACCTCGCCCTGCCCTACCCCTACTCGCATCCATGGAACTTCTGGCAGGCTGCGGCCGCGGGAATTTTATTGCTGGGCATCTCCGCCCTCGCCGTGGCGCGGAGGCGGACGCAACCATTCCTCCTCGTTGGCTGGCTGTGGTTTTTGGGGACGCTCGCGCCGGTGATTGGCTTGGTGCAAGTGGGCCTGCAATTCATGGCCGACCGCTACACCTACCTTCCCTTGCTTGGAATTTTCATCATGGCGGCGTGGACCCTTCCCCAAGAATGGGATCGCTGGCCCCGGCCCGGTTTTGTTTTCGGCGCGGTGATAGCCGGCGTCCTTCTATTTTTAGCCGCCGGCACAGAAAACCAACTTGCCTACTGGCGCAACAGCGTCACCCTCTTCAGCCATACCGTCGCCGTCACCAGCGGCAACATCCTGGCCGAATACAACCTGGGCGAAGCTTTGGCGCGGCAAGGCGACGAAGCGCAGGCGATCACCCATTACGAACGCGCCATTGCCATCCATCCCAACCCCGTCGAGGCGCAATACAACAGCCAACCCCAAGCGCACTACAACCTGGGCTTGCTCTTCCTCGGCGAGCAACACTGGCAGCAAGCCGCCGAGCAATTCCGCGCCTGCCTGCGCCACGACCCCCGCCTCGCGGGCGCCCACGAGAATCTGGGCGCGGCCCTCATGAAGCTAGGCCAAACGAACGAAGCCCGCACAGAACTGCAAATCGCCCGCCGCCTCAACCGAACTAATTAAAACTTACCCGTGTCAAAACGTGATTTAACCACAAAGAACGCAAAGAGCGCAGAGAAAGACACTGCGGAGGCATAACAGATGAAGGATAATTGACCGAGCAACCTCAAATCTGAATTAAGCCTATTTAAGCCAACCTATCATATTGTTGCATCGAATACTTTTGACTCTTTTGCTCTGCGCTCTTTGCGTTCTTTGTGGTTAAATGGTTTTTAGTTTGAGTTCCTCTTTGTTTGAAGCCGCTCATGGCACCCGCTTGAGGCGGACTTCGAAGAGCTTGGGCCAGAATTTGCCGGTGATGAAGAGGCGGTCGTGGGCGGCATCGTAGGCAATGCCGTTGAGCACATCGGTGGTGGGGTTTCGGTCGGCAGGCGGAAGCAGACCGGCAAAGTCGATCACGCCGGTCACCGCGCCATTGGCCGGGTCGATGCGCACCACGTAAGGAGTCTGCCAAACATTGGCGAAAATCTCTCCGCGGATGTATTCCAATTCGTTTAATTGACTGACGGGCTGACCGCGCACGGCCACTTGGATCGCGCGCTCGACTCTGAAAGTGGCGGGATCGAGAAACCGGATTTGCGGCGTGCCATCACTCAGGATGAGCCAATGGCCGTCGGTCGCCAGGCCCCAGCCTTCCCCGCTGTAGGCAAACTGGTGGTCGAGACGAAAAGTCGCTTCGTCATAGACAAATCCCTTGTGGGCTTGCCAGGTCAATTGATAGGCGTTGCCGCCGATCACGGCCAGGCCCTCGGCAAAATAGCGGTCGGGCACTTGCACCCGCCGCAGGACGCGTCCACTGGAAAGATCGACCTCGCGCAAGGTGGATTGCCCGTTCAAGCCGGTGCTCTCGAGTAATTTGCCGTCGAGGAAAACCAATCCTTGAGTGAAAGCCTTTCTATCGTGCGGGAAGGTGTGCACTACCTCGTAGGTATAGCGCCAGACTTGGCCATCGGCGGGATGTTCCGGCCCGAGCGACGGGGTGGCTGATATCTGCGAAGTCCGCCTATCGCACGCGGAACACAATAACAGCGAAAGGACCGTCGTTTGGAAAATGCTGCGCACAGTTCAGAATATGGAAGAGTCTCGTCGCGCCACTGGTTTTACTGTCCCTTTTCGCCTTGGGCAACTCTTTTGAGCAGTTGATTTTTCCACAAATTGGCGCGGATTCTGGCGTGTGCCTTTTGGACTGCCTTTTGGACTGGCGGGTCTGCCTTGCTTCCTCTAACTTTACCTTTTTCTCATGGATGTTACTCGAACAGCTTTCGGCGCCTGGAATGGCGGTCGCTTTATGAACTTCGGCGAGGCGCTCGGGGACGAGCAGTGGATCAACCTCGTCCATCATGCCTACGAGCGCGGTATCCGCACTTTTTTGACTGCGGATGTTTATGGCGGCGGCCAAGCCGACGAATTGCTGGGGCGAGGGCTGGCTGGCTTGCCGCGCTCGAGTTATTGCCTGGTGGGCGCGGTCGGGCACGATTTTTATAAGGGCCAGCGGCAAGGATCGCGTGGCTTTCCACGGTTCACTGACCCCGATTTGCGGGGGGCGGGGGATTATGCGGGTTACTTGCGCATGGCGGCGGAAAAATCGCTGCAACGCTGCGGGGTGGATCAGTTTGATTTGCTGCTGTTGCACAATCCCGATTCCATTGGCTATGGCAATGACAAGGTTTGGTCGGGGATGGACAAGTTGCGGGACGCGCAGTTGACCAAAAAAATCGGCCTTGCGCCGGGGCCGGCCAATGGTTTCACCCTGGATATTATTCTCTGCCTGGAACGGTTCGGCCCTTTGCTCGATTGGGCGATGATCATTCTTAATCCGCTGGAGCCGTGGCCGGGACAATTGGTTTTGCCTGCGGCTCTTAAATATGAAGTGGACTTGATCACGCGCGTGGTCGATTACGGCGGGCTTTTTCATGACGACGTGAAGGCGGCTCATAAATTCGGGACTCACGATCATCGCACTTTTCGCCCTGCGGGCTGGGTCGAATCGGGACTGAAGAAAATGGACGAGTTGCGCGCCATCGCCGAGCGTCACAACGTTACACTGTTGCAGCTTGCCTGCTTGTGGAATCTCTCGCAGCCCCCAGTGAAATGCGTTGTTCCCACTTTAATTCAGGAAGTGGGCGATGGCTCCAAACCCATTGAAATCAAAACCGACGAGCTGGCCTCATTGCCGGACGTCGTGTTGAACCCCGACGAATGCGATTTCATCGCCAGGATCGGTGATAATCGCGGCTGCATGCAGCTTAAGGGCGCAAGCCGCGCCCATACCACGACCGCCGAACCCGATCGCTGGAGCCTCACGCCCGACCTCGAAGGCGCGGGCAAACGCTGGGGAATTGATCCGGCGACCGATCTCGCCTTTCGACATGCGGAAGATGGCGCGTGAAGACCATCTATTTCGACTACAACGCTACCACGCCTCTGGACCCGGCCGTGCGCGAGGCCATGCTGCCGTTTATGGGCGAGATTTTTGGCAATCCTTCCAGCGTCCATCACGTCGGTCGCCGCGCCCGCGCGCTGCTGGATGATGCGCGCGATCGGGTTGCCACTGTCTGGCGCAGCAAACCGAGCGAAGTTGTTTTTACCAGTGGTGGCACGGAGAGCAATAACCTCGCGATTTTTGGCGCGGCTCGATTGATGCGCGAAAAAGGGCGGCACTTGATCACCTCCACCATTGAGCATCACGCCGTGCTGCATGGTTTTCAATATTTGGAAAAAAAGGAGGGCTTCGTTGTCACCTATGTGCCGGTGAATGCGGCAGGAATCGTTTCCTCCGACGATGTAAAAAAAGCGATTCGTCCCGATACCACTCTCGTTTCGATTATGTCGGCAAATAACGAAACTGGGTCTCTTCAGCCGGTGGCGGAAATCGGCGATATTTGCCGCTCACGGCGTGTTCTTTTTCACACCGATGCAGTGCAGAGTTTTGGCAAACAGCCGTTCGACAGCATTCATCAGTTCAACGCCGATTTGGTTTCGGTTTGCGCCCACAAATTTCACGGGCCGAAAGGCGCAGGCGCTCTTTTCATCAAATCGCCGCTCCTTCCCGATCCAATTATTTTTGGCGGCGGCCACGAAAACGAACGGCGCGCCGGCACTGAAAATGTCGCCGGTTACCTTGGCTTTGCTGAGGCGTTGGAACGCTTTGTCCGGCCGCCGGTTTTTGAAAGTGAAAAGCTGGGAAAACTCACCAATCGCCTGATTGAATTTGTCCGCACTTTGGATGGCGTTGCTTTTCGCGGTTCCTTGCGGGAGCGGCTGCCCAATACTGTGGCCTTCACCGTCAAAGGTTGCGACAGCATCCTGTTGCTGGCCGGGCTGGATTTGGAAGGGGTTTGCGCGTCGAGCGGTTCAGCTTGTTCGGCGGGTTCGCTTGAACCTTCGCACGTCATGAGCGCCATGGGCGTGGAAAAAAGCTCGGCGAATTCTTTGGTTCGTTTTTCATTGGGCCGCGATTCCACCGAGGAGGAAGTGCGGCTCGCGCAGGAGGTTTTTCGGAATGTGATTAACCGTGGGCGGGGACACTGATTTGCTTGTGAATGGGTGTCGAGATTCGCCAATAAGTCGGGGCGGCGGGTTTGTCGAGTTTGGTCGCGACAGGTTCTGCACATTGAAAATTCTTCGCAAGTCGTTGTCCCGCTCCTTGACACCGGAAATTGTTTGCCTTATTCACAACCCTTATTAATAATCTTTCTTTCTATACAGGAACATACTATTAAGACGCGGCATGAATCTGACCATCGCTAAAGACCAATTGATTCACGGATTGCAATCGGTGCAAAACATCGTCAGCACCCGGACGACGCTGCCGATTCTATCCAACGTGCTTCTGCGCGCCGAAAACAACCGTCTTCACTTCACCGCCACCGATCTTGACGTGACGATCAGTTGCTCCGTCGAGGCCAGCGTCAAAAAGGCCGGCTCGGCCACGGTGCCGGTCAAACGATTTTTCGGAATTGTGCGTGAACTGACCAGCCCGGAAATCGAGTTGGAAGTGGACGAAAAAAACGCATGCAGCATTCGGGCTGGAGCGTCTTTTTACAAAATCCACGGTCTGAGCGCCGATGAGTTTCCGCCGATGCAGACGGTGAAAGACGAGAAGAAAATAACGCTGCCGCAGGAAAAATTGAAAAGCATGCTGCGGAAAACCTCGTTCGCGATCTCGACCGACGAATCGCGCTATGTGCTCAACGGAATTTTCATCAGCTTGAAGGAGCACAAAATAACGATGGTGGCGACCGATGGCCGCCGCCTCGCTTTGGTGGACGAAGAGCTGGATATTCCCGAGAGCAGCCAGGGCGAGTTTATCATCCCGACCAAGGCCGTCAACGAACTCAACCGGCTGCTGGGCGACAAGGGCGAAGTGGAAATGAAGGTGAGCGAAAACCAACTGGCGCTGACCCTCGGCGACGATAAAGGATTTTCTATTTTGCTTATTTCAAAGTTGGTCGAAGGCAACTATCCAAATTATCGGCAGGTCATCCCAAGCGAAACCAAAGAACGCATCGCGTTGCCGCGCGAGGAGCTTTTGGCCGCGGTCCGCCGCGCGCAAATCATGACCAGCGACAAGGCCAATTCGGTCAAGTTCGCTGTCAATCGTAATAATTTGGCTATTACCGCCAATTCGCCCGAAGTGGGCGAAGCGCGAGAGAGCCTGGCCATCAATTACAAAGGCAAGGAAATGGCCATCGCTTTCAATCCCGCTTACCTGGTCGATCCGCTCAACGCTTTGACTGAAGACGAAGTTTTTCTGGAATTGATCGACGAACTCAGTCCGGGCGTTTTGAAAATAAACGGCCCTTTCCTTTACGTTGTCATGCCGATGCGGCTGAGTTAAGGCCTTTTTTTCCACAGCAAGATGGGGTTTTTATTGTAAAAACTCTTCTTCCCGACCTTTGTTTCCTTCGTTGGCTTCTGTTCAATCAAAGTCTTTTTAACAGAAGCCAACGAAGGAAACAAAGGAGGGAAAATGTGAATGGACGGTGAGTAAGAACTAACAAGATTCCCGTGTAAGCCCGTCTCAGCCCGATATAATCGGCGCTATGAATGATTATTCGCGCGTCCTCGAATCCACCGAACAGCACTTGCAGGCTCTCAAAGCCGATGGCGTCCGATTTTTGGTTATTCAGACGGAAACCTTGCGCGAGTTGCAGGAAGCGCCTCCGGCGCCGAGACGAGAAATTTCATTAGCCCTTCCCACCGAACCAGCGCTTAAAAATGAAACCCGCCCGGTCACGGTCGAAGACACCGAGGCGGCGATGGGCGCATTGAAGGAGCGCGCCCTGGCTTGTTTGAAATGCCCGCACTTGGTCCAGAGCAGAAAAAATGTGGTGTTCGGCGTGGGCGATATTCACTCGCCGTTGATGTTCGTAGGCGAAGCGCCCGGTGCGGATGAAGATCGGCAAGGCGAGCCTTTCGTGGGCGCGGCGGGTCAATTGTTGACACGCATTATCAAAACCATGGGCTTCAGCCGCGAGAGCGTTTATATCGCCAACATCCTCAAATGCCGTCCGGACACCCCGGGCCAGTCCAGTGGAAACCGCAAGCCGACGCAGGACGAAATGAAAACCTGCCTGCCTTATTTGCTCGCGCAAATCGATTTAATCCGTCCCAAAGTCCTGGTGGCGCTCGGAGCAACCGCCGTCGAGGGCCTGCTGGGAAAGACGGACGGCATTGGAAAACTGCGGGGAAACTTCCAGATATTTCGGGATATTCCACTCATGCCCACCTTTCATCCCTCGTATCTGCTCCGCAATCAAGCCCTCACTGAAAAACGAAAAGTTTGGGAAGACATGCTGCAAGTTCTAGTCGCCCTCGGGAAAACTCCCTCGGAAAAGCAAAAGGGCTATTTTCTGAAGGCTTGAAAGCCCCAGGCCGCAAGGGGACTTCGCCACCGTCCCCCCTATGCCCCGCCCTACCTTGGGATAGGGTGAACGCCCTATAGCGACGAGGAATTTTATGGGCGACTCTAACTAATATGAAACTCAAAAAGAAAATCGATTTGACATTCGGGGACTTGATCACGGCGGCCTATAAGACTTTAGGAGCGGTAAAGGCGGAGAAGATGTTGCGCCTGGCCATCAACGCGCGCCTGGTGATATTCGAGAAATTGCCAAACGTGTTAATTCCTGTCGCGAACGGAGCATCCCTATGACAACGTCGATGAGTATGGTTGGTCGAATCAGGATGGGCCTGGGGATGGCCGTGCTAACGGCTCTGACGGGTTGCGTGGGCTATGTGGACGGAGGGTACGGCGGCCCAGGCTACGACGGCGGCGGAACAGTGGTGGTCGGAGAGCCTTTTTTCGGCGGCTTTGACCGGGGGCGTGACGCTCATGAGTATAGTCATCGTGGATCTGAAAGTCGCGCGGCCGCGCATGGCGGCGGGGGACGCGGTGGACGCGGTGGAGGAGGGGAA
>DASRLE010000430.1:0-7870 GCA_035648615.1 Saccharimonadales bacterium (SeqCode)
AAGTAAATCAACTCGCGAGTTTACATCATGGTCTCTGGCAAAACACAATAACACGCCAAGCCCCCGAGATCAAGCTTTCAACCATAGTTTATGACAGGCTATTAAGAGCGAATTATCCAATTGGTAAGATGGCTAGATGTAACAGTGGAAGAGCCATCTGGTGGAGCGGTTCACCGGCAGCGCTGAAATGGAGCGGAGTGAAAGCCTGAAAGCAGCTTGAATTGGCAGAGTCAGGCCCCAAAAGCAGCCGGTGTGTCGTTGAAAGCCGCTTTCGGGGACGCATCGGCGTGCGAGGGTTAGTGCTTCCTTCCGTCAAGCAGGTAGGAGCGGACTTCGCCCATCCCTTTGCAGACGACAGTGCCGCGCTCGGAGAGGTGGAATTTTTCGCGCAACAGTTCGCATGTGCTGGCGGGGACATGGATGCGGTTGGGCAGGCCGGTGGACTGCATACGGCTGGCAAGGTTTACTGTCGCGCCCCAGAGGTCGTAGGTGAATTTCTTACGGCCGATGACGCCGGCCACGACCGACCCGGTGTTCAGTCCGATGCGTATGGATAAGTTAGTGCCCAGTTCGTGGTTCAGTTCCGTTACGGCAGTCAACATATCCAGCGCCATCTCGGCCACGGCCACGGCGTGGTCCGGGCGCGGCTCCGGCAGTCCTCCCGCCACGAAGTAGCTGTCGCCAATGGTCTTGATCTTTTCCAGGCCATGCCGGTCGGTGAGCCGATCAAAGCTGGAGAACAGGTCGTTCAGCAGCGAAACCAGCGCCTCCGGGTCGCTGCGTTTGGTCAGCGCGGTGAAATCCACGATGTCCGCGAAGAGCACGGTGACGCTGTCGTGGTAGGCCGCAATGGTGCGCTGGCCCTGCTTGAGTCGTATGGCCATGGCTTTGGGCAGGATGTGCAGGAGGAGACGCTCGGACTTTTCCTTCTCGATTTCCAAGACCTGCTTTTCCTGCTGCAACTCAAGAAACCGGAGCCGTTGGAGGTCGCGCAGGCGTTTGCGTTCGAGCGAGGCGGAGACGCGGGCGCGGAGAAGAACGGAGTTGACCGGTTTGGGCAGGAAGTCTTCGGCCCCAAGTTGGATGCACCGCACCACGGCATCAAGTTCGTTGAGACCGGAGGCGACAATGACGGGCAAGTGGCGTCGGAGAGGGTCGCTCTTCAGCGCTTCGAGAACACCGAAGCCGTCCAAGCGGGGCATCTCAATATCCAGCACCAAGAGGTCGAACTCCCGCTGGTGAAGGAGGTCGAGCGCGGCCTGGCCGTCCTCCACCTCGGAGACGTTCTGGTAGCCCAACGCGCGGAACATCTGCACCATGGCCGTGCGGAGCGCGTCGGAATCGTCCGCCACAAGGATGGCCGCCTGCTGGCCTGTGGGGTCGGACTCGGCGAGGCGCAACTGGGCCAGTTGCTCTTGGGAAAGCCCGCCTGCCGCCGTTTCGCGTAGGAGGCGGAAGGTTTGGCTCGTGTCTTTCTCAATGGGGGAGTTCAAATCGCAAGCTTTGGTTGAGTGTGGCCACTTTCTGAAGGCGTTTGTTGCGTGAAAGTGGTTTGCAGTATTTTCACCAACTTTTCATGAGTGAAAGGTTTTGCCATCATGTCGCTTACTCCAAGCGCTTTGAAATCAGCCGTCTCGAATTCATCCAAGCGGCCGCTGGTGACGATGATTTTCGTCTCCGGCAACATTTGTTTGAGCACCCGCACAAAGGCGAGACCATCCATCCCAGCCATGTGCATGTCCGTAATCACCACCCGCAGGAACTTTTGGTTTTCGGCTGCCTGAATGAGCGCGGTGGCGCCATCCGGCGCGACCAGCACCTTGAAGTTCAGCGCCGTTAGCACATTGCGGCTGATTTCCCGCACTGCCATCTCGTCATCCACCACGAGGATAGTTTCGCCGTTGCCACGGAAAGTGATCTTTTCCTTACCCAGCAAAGTGGTATCGCTCAGGTCGGCAGTAGCGGCTGGCAGATAAATGATGAAGGTCGTGCCTTGGCCCGGCGTCGAGTAAACCCGGAGGAAGCCGCCATGACCTTTAACGATGCCGGCGACGGTGGAAAGGCCGAGCCCTGTTCCCTTGTCCGGGCCTTTGGTGCTGAAGAACGGATCGAAGATGCGATCCAGAATCGCCGGTGGGATGCCGGTGCCGGTGTCCGTGACCGACCACACGACATAATTACCGGGTTTGGCCCCGGCGATGGCGCTGGCATAGAGCGCGTCAATCTTCACCTGCTCCGCTTTCAAGGTCAGTGTGCCGCCCGTGGGCATCGCATCGCGGGCGTTGACGCACAGGTTGAGCAACACTTGTCCGAGTTGGGTGGGATCGCCCAGAATGGTCTGAAGGTCTTTCGCGCAATCAATGCTTAACTTGATGTGCTTGGGGAAACTGCCCCTGATCATTTTCTCCATGTCTTTGAACAGATGGCGCGAAGGGAGGAGGATGCGTTCTCCTTCGGCGCCTTTGGCGTAAGTCAGGAGTTGTTTCATGATGTCGGCCGCGCGTTTGGCGCTGTCGTGTATGAGTTGGACATACTCGCCGGCCTCGTTCGGGAAGGACATACGCAACAATTCGGTGGCCATGAGGATGGGCGCTAGCGCATTGTTGACGTCATGCGCCACACCTCCGGCCAGCGTGCCGAGGCTCTCCAGCCGTTGGGTGCGCAGCGCTTGCATCTCGATCTGCTTGCGCTCGGTCATATCCCGCACGATGCCGCCCAGCCTGATAATTTCGCCGGATTCGTTCATGACGGGCGTGCCGCTGTCCATGACCCACCGAATGGAGCCGTCGGGGCGGACGACGCGGTATTCCACGTCAAAGTGGGAGGAATGACCTTGGAGAAACGCCTCCCAAACCTGACGCACGCGGGCTTGGTCTTCCGCATGGATGGCCGCCAGCCATGCGTTGGGGTCCTGATAAAAGCGATCAATAGTCATTCCCCAGATTTTTTCGACGGCCGGGCTGAGGTAAACGGCTCGATAGGGATTGAGGGTCGCAAACCAGAAGCCCTCGGCGCTGTGGTCCGCGAGCAGGCGAAAGCGCTCTTCGCTCTCGCGCAGTTTGGCTTCCAGTTCGGCCCTCTGGCGATGTTCGTCCGCCTCGGACAACGCGCGCTTGACCGCCGAGGGCAGCCGCTCCAGTTTTTGCTTCAGCAGATAGTCGGTCGCGCCCTCTTGCAGGGACTTGACCGCCGCCTCTTCGCCCAGCGAACCGGAGATCAGCAGCACCGGCGTCAACGGGTGCTTTTGCCGCGCCGCCTGCAAAGCGGAAATTCCGTCGTAATCGGTCAGGTTGTAGTCGCACAGAATCACGTCAAACCCACCTGCGGCCAGCGCCGACTCAAAACCGGCCCGGTCTTGGACGCGAACGATATCACAGACTAGGCCCTCGGCCTCCAAGCGGTCCCGGATGATCTCGGCATCGCGAGGACTGTCTTCCAAGTGAAGTATTCGAATGTTCGTTTTCATTTCTTTCTTTCTTTTTGGTCGAATCCAGCCGGGTGTACCCCAGGATTATGTCAAAAATAGCAAAGAACGCGGTCTGTTCAAAAAATCCGCTGCTCAGGGGCCGCCGGTAGGACGATGCAGGCTCTCCGGCGGCGGTTCGTTCAGGACGGCCCAGAACACGCCCAATTGCTTCATCGCCTCGACGAATTCCAGGAAGTTCACCGGTTTGACCACGTAGGCGTTAGTTCCAAGTTGGTAGCTCTTGATCAGATCCTGCTCCTCGCGCGAAGAGGTCATCACGACCACGGGGATGCCTTTGAGCTTGGGGTCGCTCTTGATCTGACGCAAGACTTCCATCCCGTCCACCTTGGGCATCTTCAAATCAAGCACGATGACGGCGGGTTCGTCGTTGGCTCGACTACTGAACTGGCCGCGCCGATACAGATAATCGAGCGCTTCCTCCCCGTCCCGCAGAGCAATGACATCGTTAGCAAGGTGGTATTGCTCCAAAGCGTCGAGCGCCATTTCGGTGTCGCGGACGCTGTCGTCCACGAGCAGGATGCGTTTTAATGAATTCATAAGCTTTTTCGTTATGTTGTGAGGTCGTCCAAGTAACGCTTGCCGCCGGGCGGCGGCTCGTTGACAAAGGCCCAGAACTCGCCCAATCGCTTCACTTTCTCGACGAATTCCTGGAAGTTCACGGATTTGACCGCATAGGCATTCGCGCCCAGCTTGTAGCCTTCCACTAAATCCCGATCTTCGCGCGAGGACGTTATGAGCATCACCGGAATCATTTGTAGCCGAGGGTCGGCCTTCATCTGGCGCAAGACCTCCAAACCGTCCACTCGGGGCATCTTAATATCCATCAGGACGACGCTGGGGTTGCCTTCGGGCACCTCGGCAAACTGGCCGCGGCGATACAAGTAGTCCAGCGCCTCAACGCCGTCGCGGACGTGGACCACTTTTTGGGCCAGCCCGCATTCTTCGAAGGCGTTAAGCACCATTTCGGCGTCACGAACACTATCTTCCACCAGCAGGATGCGACTGAGAATAGGCATGGATCTTTATTTCCTCGTTAGTGTTAAATTGTCGTTGCCGGTTGCAAAGTAAAATAGAATGTCGCTCCTTCGTTCAACGCGCCCTCGGCCCAGGTGCGTCCGCCGTGCCGGCCAATAATCCGCCGGACAGTAGCCAGACCGATGCCCGTGCCTTCAAAATCCTCAGCCCGGTGCAACCGCTGGAACACCCCAAAAAGCTTTTGGACGTATTCCATGTCAAAGCCCGCTCCATTATCCCGCACAAAAAAGATGGTTCGTCCGTCCTCCTCGCCATCGCAGCCGATCTCAATTTCCGCCGGGTCGCGTTGGCGACTATACTTAACAGCGTTGCCAATGAGATTGGCCAACACTTGTTTGAGGGTCGCGGGATCACCGAAGACTTGCGGCAAAGGGGGGATCTTCCACGCGATGTTCCGGCCGTTTGTCGCCATTTCCAGACTGCGGACAGTGTCCCGGACCAGCACGTCCAAGGAAACACAGGTTTCCTGCATCTCGACCCGGCCCATCCGCGAAAAAGCAAGCAGGTCATCGATGAGCTGACCCATCTCCACGCTTGCGTCCGAGATGGTTTTGAGATAACGCCGTGCCTTGTCGGAAAGCTGCCCTTCGATGGCGCGATTCAGCATTTGGACATAACCCTGCACATGGCGCAATGGCGCCCGCAGGTCGTGCGAGACGGAGTAGGAGAACGATTCCAGTTCCTTGTTGGCAGCTTCGAGTTGGGCGGCGCGCTGATGCAACTCGGTGTTGAGACCTACAATTTGCTCCTCCGCTTGCTTGCGCTTGGTGATGTTGGCCTGAATCGCGATGAACTGCGTCGGCTGCCCGTCCGCGCCGAGAAATGGGACGATCGTCGTGTCCACCCAATAAAACGTGCCGTCCTTCGCGCGATTCCTGATTTCGCCTTTCCAAACCCGGCCCTCTTGGATAGTCGACCACAAATTCTGGATGAATTCCTTGGGGTGATAACACGAATTGACAATCCGATGATCCTGCCCCATCAATTCCTCGCGCGCATACTTAGAAAACTCGCAGAACTTGTCGTTGACGTAGATGATTTTCCCGCGCGCGTCAGTGGTGGTCACAATGGCGTGCTGGTCAAGCGCGGCTTTGAAATCGGCCAGCACATCCTCCGCTCGTTTGCGCTCGGTGATGTTGATGTGGGCAATGACCGCACCAGCTTCCGCCCGTGCCAAGGGCGAGACCTGCATCGTGAACCAGTGCTGTTCGGTTGGCGAGTGACAGGCATATTCATATTTGAATGTCTCTTGCGAATGCTCCAGCACACCCTGCAAACCATTCATTATCCGCTGGGCTTCCTGGCCCAGATCCCGCGCGGCTCGCTCACAGGCGTCGTGGTAGTTAGCCCCCACGCCCACCCCCTGTAACTCGGTGGCGGAACCATGCTCCTGCGCGAAACGCGCCCAACCATCGTTGACGGCGATGATCGCTCCGTGCCGGTCCACGACAGCGATGTTCGCCATAATGGAATTGAGCACGGCGCGGTTCAGGGCTTCGCTGTCGCTTAATTCCTTGTTGCGCAGGATGGCCGCGTCATAGGTGGAAAGCAACAAGTTAAGGATTTGCAGACGATCGGCTGTAATGAAGTGTTTCTGACCGTTAAAGAAAACTTCCACTCCCATGCCGGCTCGTTCGGCTTGACGCACTTGCCGGTTTAGCAGAACGAATTGGACGCGGCCTAGCAGGTGACTCTCGTCATAGGGTTTGAGAATGAAGTTATCCGCGCGGCATTCCAGCCCGCGAATCACGTCCTCGGGATTAGTCAGGGTTGTGACAAGAATAACCGGTATGTCGCTCAAGTCAGCTTCCGATTTAACACGGCGGCACAATTCATACCCGTCCATTTCGGGCATGACGACATCGCTGATGATCAGCGTGGGGCGGAGACTCCTAGCCGCCTCCAAGGCCAGGCGACCGTTGGCGGCGTGAGTCACATGATAGCCCTGCTGTTCAAGAATATGCTGAAGTCGCTGGGCCTGCGTGCGGCTGTCTTCTGCGATGAGGATTTCCACCGATTGGCTGGGGGGGATTGGAGTGGCGCTCATGGTTCAATCTTTCGGACAATTATCGGCGGAAATGCGCGGTTACTTTAGAGGGGGGGTTGGAATGGCGCTCATGGTTCAATCTTTCAGAATAAGTGTTTGCGGTTGACAAGTGTGACAAGGGTGGCGGCGATCTTTTCGACGGACAGGATATGGATAGCGGCACCCAATTCAATGGCTACGCCAGGCATGCCATGCACGACGGAGCTTTCCCGGTCCTGCGCAATGGTCACGGCGCCATTGTCTCTCATCAGCTTTAATTCGGCGGCGCCGTCCTTGCCCATGCCCGTGAGCAAGACACCCACCGCGTCTGGTCCATACACTTCCGCCAGCGAGCGGAACAAATACGAAACCGCAGGGCGCAATCCATTCTCGGGTTCTCCGCCCGCCAAAAGAATGCGGCCGCCAGCGCCGACACCCATGTGGAAATCGTCCGGCGCCAGATACGCGTGCCCAGGAAGCGGAAAAATTCCATGCGACGCGACATGGACCGGCAATCCAGTGGTCTGGTTTAGCCACTCGACCATGCCAGGCAGAAAGCCGCGCGCGACGTGCTGGACGATAAGGAGCGAGCCGGGAAAATCCTTTGTCAGACCCGAGAGAATGGTCTGCAAGACTGGCGGGCCGCCGGTGGACGCGCCAAGGCCGACGAGCGTGACCCTCCCCGTCGCGGGCTTCACTTCGAAAGGGCGCACCGCCATTGTTGAGGTTGACCGCGAACTCGGCCAGCGACGCACGACTTTGACTTCGGACATCAGTTTGACCGTTTCGAGCAGGTTTGCGGCCAGTCGCTCAAAATCAGAGTGCTCGCGAGCGACGGGCTTTTCCACGCAGGCCACGGCGCCAGCCTCCATCATGCGGAACGTGATCACGACTTCTTTGGTGTCCGTCGTAGCGGAGCAGATGATGATCGGAACCGGTTGCGTCTCCATGATGAGGCGCGTGGCCTCGAATCCATCGAGGTTGGGCATGTGGATGTCCATGACGATGACGTCAGGTTTGTGGCCGCGAACAAAATCCAGCGCTGCCTGTCCGTCGTTGACGACGCCCATGACGTGGATTTGTGGGTCGGACTCCAGGAGGTGAACGAGCAGCGTTCGCGCCACCATGGAATCGTCGGCCACCAGAACGTTGATTTTTTGGTTGGTCATTTCCTTTTTTAGACTAGCAGCCTGTCGGGCTTAAGCGATCACCATCCTAATAGCGATTATGGAACATATAGGGCCAGACACGTTGCGAGGGTAACGCTGGTTGGCAGTAATGGATTGGATAGCCCTTTCAGGTTGGCTCTCCAAATCGTCCGG
>DASRLE010000431.1:0-2394 GCA_035648615.1 Saccharimonadales bacterium (SeqCode)
TAATAATAAGACAATACTATTTTATAAAAAAAGACGATTATTTCAACAGGCTGCTAGCCTATGAACGAGCTCTTAGCCCGCATTACCATTGATCCTGAGATTTGCCATGGAAAACCGGCCATCCGCCGTCTCCGCTATCCGCTCGCGTCGTCACAATTCGTTGCGAAACAATTTCACTCAATATTGCCACTGTGAATCCTGTGATTAGAGGTCCATTTAAGGCGGTTGTTTTAAGTCTAATACTTTTAGGGCTAATTACTTCATGTCGTGATCAAAACCGATTTCTTTCTGCGGCCTTTCGTCTTAGAGACGACTCGCCACTGCCTTCGTGGTTCAGCCTTCCTCCGGGAATGACGCGCGATCAGGTAAGCGTTACTATAACGGATTATGAAGATACTGCGCCTGGGTGGAAGGTGCGATTTGTAATTAGAAATAAACGGCGATGGATTTTTAATACAATCGAGGAACGAATGGGCCGTGGATATTGGCATCCTGAATCCCTGCGCCAAAATTCTCCGGGTGGGAACTTTCCCAATTGGGTTATAATTGACGTCAAAGGAACTGAAGAGATCTACGAGCAATCGGACGGCAACCATCAGGATTTGGTCAGGATTGTGAAGGGAACCTCGGCCAAATAGAGACCCACTTTCAGGGCCTGATGGATTCTCCGCCAACTATGTTATTAGGACGAATGAAGCCGATTTTAATGGCGCTCGTTTAATAGCGCTCGTTTTGCTTGGACTTACAACCTCCTGCGGGGATGTGTGTATAAGGGAGATGGTGAAGACAGAGAATGAAAAACGGTCACGCTTCGTGACGGCCGGCAAGGGCAGCACAGCCTGCGAGGGCGTCCGAGGAGATCAAGCCAGATCAAGGTAAATTAAGGAAATCCTGAATGATATAAGCTGAGAAAAAGCGCATGGAGAACATCGCAATTATACTTTCGTTCCGCCTGTCGGCGGAGCAATCTTTCGGCAAGATGCGTGGATTTTTGAGGAGGCATTTCGCCGCCATTCTGGCGGGCTTTTGCCTTTTGGTTGCGCTCCGTTGCGGCGCGGCCCCGTTTGTGGAAGTGTCTGCTGAGATCACTTTTGATCACTGGGACTACTGGCTTTTAAGCGACAAGGACAGTGCAAACTCTGGGTCAGGTCATCGGCAAAGTTTGTTTCCGAAAAGCGTGATCCGGCGTTGCGTCGTCGGGGCCGATACCTGGAAAATAGAGAGTGACGCTGGGGACGAAACGATCTCACGCTGGTTTACCGGGACCAACATTATTGAATACGTGGTGAACACGAACGAAACGCTGGGCCACACAAGTTTCCCCGCTTTTGTCGAAAAGTCCACCCGTATGGCCAACTCCGGGGACGGAAATCCCGACGACGCCGGCGTGATGCGCCTGGATGTGCCGGGAAAAGTTTGTTGGCTGGCCTTTTGTTCCGCGCCCTGCCTCAAGCATCAGGGGCGCAAGATTTTCCCTCCCGGCCCGTTTTGGATTGAGTCCGCCATCGCCTCTTACTGGTGGAAGGATCGAACGAGTGTTTTCGACGACAGCCTTGGGCTGCCCGAAAGCGTCCAATTGATTTCGACTAATAACCAAACCATTTTTCAGTATCAAGTTCACCAAACGACCAATGTGATGGGCTGGAATTTTCCGCTGGAATTTTACGGCATTCAATATATCGGCAGCGCCAGCAATGGATGGCGAGTGGACATGTCCTTCAAGGGCACGGTGAAGTCCATCCGCGCGGTTGGGGAACCGCGAGTTCCGTCCGAGCTCCTAAAGGCCAGACGCGTTCCGTGAACGATTAAGTCAATTAAAGACAAAAACCCAATGATCAAAGTCAGCGACGTCAGTCATCATTACGGATTGAGGCCGGTGTTGAGCCATGTCGATCTCGAGATACCGGACGGCAAGTTGGTCGCAATCATGGGGCCGAACGGCGTGGGCAAGAGTACGCTGCTCGGCATCATCGCGGGGCTTATTACTCCGGCTAAAGGCCATGTGGAAATTAACGGTTTGCGGCGACGGTCCAGCGAAGAGGCGGAGTTGAAAATACGCCGGCAAATGGCCTTTCTGCCCGATCATCCGTGGCTGCCGGAATTTCTGACCGCGCGGGAATGGCTGCTGGCCATAGGGCAGTTGTACGACATTGAGGCGGATCATTTGATGGACCATATCAACCGTCTGCTGGACCTTTTTGAATTGGCCGAAAAGGGAGACGCGCCAATTCGCACCTGCTCGAACGGCCAGAAAAAGAAGATCGCAATTTGCGGCGCGCTGGTGACGGAGGCGCCGGTGCTTGTCCTTGACGAACCTTTTACCGGCGGCTTGGACCCTTCCGCCATTTTGGCGTTGCGCCGTGTGCTCCAGCACCTGGCCGATCGCTCGGAGGT
>DASRLE010000432.1:0-5174 GCA_035648615.1 Saccharimonadales bacterium (SeqCode)
TCCCCAGAGCCATTGTTTGAGGTCCGCGGCGCGCTCGGCGGCCAGCAGAGGCAGGAGTTCGCAGCCGGGAGCGCGTCGCGCGATGGTTTCGAGAAAAGGCAACGCCGGCTTGGTGATGTCGAGCTGGCGCAGAAGAGCGTCGCGCAAGGGCATTTCATTTTCTCCGACTTTCACCCATTCGTCACCGCTGCAATGAAGCGCGGCGATCACTTCGTCCACCAGAACCGGGCAATTTGCCGGCAGGACGCCGAGCGCGTCGCCCGCTTCGTAGGCCAGGCCGCTGCCTTCGAGGCTGATTTCGTGATGCCGCACTTCTTTGCTCGAACCCGGTTTATTCAGGCAGATATTCCTGAGTAATCGCGCCGGGAAAGGATTGGCTTTGCCGAAGGCGGGCGCTTTCTCGGCAACGGGGTGGCCGTTGGTTTTGAGAGACGGCGGCGTCTTCCCGTCGCTGAGTTTTAACCAGAGGCCGGTTAACCAGTCTTTGGCCACGGCTTCATATTCGACGTCGCATTCCCCGCGTGGCAGAAGGCGGCGCGCCCCCAATGCTTCAAAACGGTCGTCAAACTTTTTGGATGCGCCGCAAAAGTCCGGATAATTTTTGTCGCCGAGGCCGAGCACGCCGAAGTGCAGTTGCTCGAGACGAGGGGCCGCCTCCGAATTGAGCCACGACCAGAAATTAGCCGCGTTATCCGGCGGATCGCCTTCGCCCCAGGTGCTGGAAATGATGATGGCTTTGGCCGCCAGCGCCAGAGCGTTCGGCTGGCAATCGTTCAGCGGCAAAACTTGGGGGGCAAACCCTCGTTGCCGGGCTTCCTTCGCGATTCGCCCAGCCAGTCCCTCCGCAGTGCCGGTCTGTGAGCCAAACAGAATCAAGAGAGGTTCGGCGGGTGGGCTTGCCACTGCCGGCGTGTCGGGTGGGGTGGCATTGGCCAGCAATCCGGCCAAAAAGCCATTGAGCCACGCTCGTTGTTCGGGGCTGAACGGCGCGGTCTCGGGAATGTAAGGAATGCTTTTCATGGCTCAGAAACTGAACTCGACCTGGGCCCAGGCGCGTTGCAGATCCACATGCGCAACGGTCAGGGAAGGAGGCGCGGCATCCGCGCCGTTGTAGTAAGCGTAAGCGAGCAGAACCTGCCAGTGCCTGCCAAAGTTTTTGGTCGTTATGAGGTCGAACTCCTGCCCGTAATTGCCGCCGCCGTAGTCCGCGTCGAATTTATGATAGATAAAACGCAGCGGGATTTGCGCGGGCAAGATCACTTGCGCGTAACCGTAAATGTCGCGCAATCCCGCGCTGGGCGGGGTTAAAAAAGCCTCAGCCGAGCCGTCGAAGGAATGGAGGGTGGCCAGCGGCGTGCGGAACGAGGTCCTCCCGCCCGACTTGCCGCTGTTCTCGCCGCTGCCCAGCGTTTCGCAGCCGGCGCCCCACGCAAAGGGACGGAGGTTGGCGCCCAGTTCGAGGTTCCAGTAGCCGGCCTGGTAACGGAGGGCGCTCTGGCCGTAGTCAGTTTGCCACGCATATTCCGCGCGGTAATCCAGGGAAATCGTATCATTGACAGGAGCCGCTCCGGCAAAGTATCCGCCGTAGGTCGCGCAGGAATTATTGCCCCCAGCGCCATTCGTCAAACCTAACAGATACGTGTAGCCGACAAAACGGCCATACTCCCAACCTGAGTAAGAGACGTTAACCAGATGCGAATCGGAACTGTAATCCTGGTTGGCCGGCGGCAAACCGGAGACATTCCCATAAATGCGATGCACATCCCAGAGGTAGCTGTACAAAAAGTCCAAGTGGTCGATGGGTTGGAGATGCAGCGTCGCGGCATCGAAGGTCTGAATATTCTGACGCCAGTCCACATCGCCCACGAATCGCTGGTTGTCGAGCACCATGCGCTGGCGTCCCGCTTTCACGTCAAATATATTGGTATAGGCATAGGCCAGCCAGCCTTGGTCCAGGTCGGTCACGGCCGGATCGCTCACCACCGGCTTATGGCCTTGGCCATTGGAGCCGGCTGCGTTGTAATTGTCTTCGGGCCCAAGAACGCTGGTGTTTTGGCCCTGGAGCATCGCTTGAAAACCATAGAGCGGCGCTGTCGTGTAACCGAATCGGGTGCGCACCGTCGGCGCGGCGGAATCGGATTTGATGGTCTTGAGACCGTCCTCATCGGCGAATTCTACCCGGAGCCTCACGTCCAGATCGAATTTTCCTTGCGACAGCGTGTCGGGAATTTTCCCGTCAAGAAGCTTTTGGATCACGTCTTGTTCCGGCGGGGGAGCCGGGTTGTCCGCCGCTGCCGTCATCGCCTGTGCGGACGCAGGTGCCTGCGCCGTGCCGGCTTTTGTGAAAGGCAGTTGCTGGGCAAAAGTCGAAGCGCCAAAAGTAAGCACCAGGATGGTCGCGGTGGAAGTTTGTTTTTTCATGAGTCTAGGCATGTGTTCAAATCCTCGCCTGCGCCAGGGCGCCCCAAGTCGCCCGCCAGCGGCTTTTTACCACGCCAAGCCCGGCGAACGCGGCGAAGCAAAGGGCGGAAAAAATCATGAAGCCCGTTTGATAGGAACCGGTCAGGCCTTTGGAAAAGCCAAGCGAACTGGCCAGGTAAAAACCGCCCAAGCCACCGCCCGCCCCGACCAATCCGGTCATGACCCCCAACTCCTTGCCGAAGCGCTGCGGCAGGAGTTGGAAAACAGAGCCGTTCGCCATGCCGAGCGCGCCCGACGCCGCGCAGAGTGCGATGAGATTAAAGTAAAGATGGCTGCCAAAGGCCGCCGCCAGCAGCGCCGCGCCCGCGACGGTATAGAAGCTGTAGAGAGCGCGAATGCCGCCCAATCGGTCCGCCATCGCTCCGCCAAGGGGCCGGGCCAGCGCGCCAACGGTGGTGCAGAGAGCGGCCAGATCGCCGGCGTGGACTGGAGTCAAATGGAATTCGCCCTTGAAATACAGCGCGTACGAACTGGCCAGCCCCACGAAGCCGCCGAATGAAATAGTGTAATAAAAACAAAACCAGTGCGCGTCCTTTTCTTTCAACAACCCCAAATAATCCGCAAGCTTTTTCCTCTTTACTTCCACCGGGGCCTCTTTGGAAAAGAGCGCGTAACCGAGCAGGACAAAGACCGCCGGAATGAGCATAAGGCCAAAAACCGGACGCCACCCATACGCGGCGGCAATGCGTGGAGCGACGAGCGCATCAATCACGGTTCCAATATTGCCCGCCCCCGCCAGCCCCATGACGACTCCTTGCAAGCGCGGCGGGTACCAGCGTCCGGCTTGCGGAAGGGCCACCGCGAAGCTCGCGCCGGCAAAGCCGAGAGCGGTCCCCAATAACAACGTGGCTTGATAATTTTTCAAGCCCACCACCCAGGCGCACAGCAAGGCCGCAATAACCACCAGTTGCCCTGTAATGCCCGTCGCTTTCGCCCCAAAATGATCCACCGCCAAACCCAGGACAATGCGGAGGAACGCGCCGGAAAGAATAGGGATGGCGACCATCAAGCCTTTCTGTGCGGCGGAAAGATGGAGCGATTCTCCAATCTGCGGACCCAGCGGCCCAAGCAGCGTCCAAACCATGAACGAGAAGTCAAAGTAGAGAAAAGCCGTCAGCAGAGTCGGCCAGTGGCCGATCCGCCAAAACGACTCGCTTTTTGGGGCATCCGCTTCCGCGAAGGATCGGCGCTCGGTATCGGGGTTGGAACATGGCGGTGTCATATCAAGTTTGGATGAGGTAAGGTTTTGTCGGGCGGGTTTCCTGGAGCTTTCGGGCCTCGAAAAAAATGTCGGGACGGTAAACGCGATGGCTCAGGCCCAGGTTTAAGTCGAGCGGCCTTGGGCAGAGACCGCTGGCGCGCACAAGTTCGACTACGCGCGCTGCTTTGTCGGCGGAAGGCTCGTTGGCATCGTGGCCGTGAAAGATAAAAAAATCCGGGACAGGACGCGCGCTGCCCCGGCCAAAGTCAAACGGACCGCTCAAGCCACGGCGCAAAACAGCCGCCGTCGCGTTCACGTATTCGGCGCGCGCCAGGGTGGCGATGATCTTCTCGTGGTTTTCCGGGGCCGCGCAATATTCGCAGGCGTCGAGCAGCGCAGCGACCAGCGCCAGATGTTCCTCCTCGCGCTCTTCGGCAAAATCGCGCCGCACCATTAAGACTTTTTCCGGGTGGCCGGGATCGAGTTCCGCGCTGGTAGCCACGCACCATCCCGCCCGCGATTGCACTGCGGCGGAATTCCATGGTTCGCCCACGCAAAAGCCGTCCAGATTGCCCGCCTCAAGATGACCCGGCATCTGCGGAGGGGGCACGATCACGATGCGAACGTCGCGATCTGGATCAATGCCTCCGGCGGCCAGCCATTTGCGCAGCAAATCGCGGTGAGACGAAAACGAAAATACCGCGCCGAAGGTGAGAGTTTTTTCGCGGCGCAAACGGATGATTTCCCCGCGCAATGTCGCGGCGTCACGCACTCCCTTCCGCCACAGGTCCTGGGAAAGAGTGATGGCGTTGCCGTGCAAATTCAGCACCAGGGCTGTGAGGCAATCGCAGGCCACTGAACCTAGTCCCAGCGTCGCGGCCAAGGGCATGGCGGCGACGGCGTGAGCGGCGTCGAGCTCGCCATGGATGGTCTTGTCGCGAATACTGGCCCAGCCCAAT
The DNA here is from genome assembly GCA_035648615.1 of Saccharimonadales bacterium (SeqCode). GTDB lineage: Bacteria > Verrucomicrobiota > Verrucomicrobiia > Limisphaerales > Palsa-1400 > DASRLE01. Next base: position 4,642 of record DASRLE010000432.1, read on the forward strand.
TCCCGGCAAAGACGGACCCGCAAGCCATATTTGCGGAACAATTTTAATTCCTGCGCCATTACCAGAGGCGCGCAATCCGTCAGGGGCACAAAACCCACCCTCAGTTCCGGGCACGGCGCAATTTTGTGGGCAGACTGCATTTTTTTCATCATCAACAGGGGTTCTCAATCGCCTTGCCGTCCCTAAAGCCGCAGGCGTGCCATCCGGCGCCGCTGGCGCAATAAATGCTTTTTGTAGATTCAATGGATACGATGAGTACCACTCATGGATGAAGGTTCCCCTCGATAGCTGGCAGTTGCGGGCGTTTTGCGTGCTGGTCCGAACGGGCAGCTTTACCCAGACTGCGCGCGAGCTACACCTGACCCAATCGGGCGTAAGCTACTCAATCAAGGCCTTGGAGAACGATATTGGTTGTCGTCTTTTGGACAGGTTGGGCAAAAAGGTCATGCCGACGCAGGCGGGCGAGCAATTGCTGGAGCACGCCACCCGAATCTTGAAGGAAATGGATACGGCCCGAGAATCGCTGACGCGAC
>DASRLE010000433.1:0-5295 GCA_035648615.1 Saccharimonadales bacterium (SeqCode)
ACAATCCAAGGGCTTCGAGCGACATTTGCGGCGCGAATTGGCCGGCAAAGGCAAACGGCAACCCAAGCCCGGCCGCAAGTTGCGCGCTGAATAAACTGGAGCCCAGCAGCCAGATAGGAACGTTCGAGCCGCCGCCCGGAACCGCTTGAATCCGTTGGCCAGGTGAAACCGGACCGAGATAGTGCGCTAATTCTTGCACCAATTCGGGAAACCGTTCACCGGCGTGCGAGTCGCGGCCCAACACCTGTGCGGTCAAAGGATCGCAGCCCGGGGCGCGCCCGAGCCCGAGATCGATGCGACCGGGGTAAAGCGCTTCGAGTGTGCCGAATTGCTCCGCGATCATCAGCGGCGCGTGGTTGGGCAGCATGATCCCGCCGGAGCCGACGCGGATCGTCTTCGTTCCGCCGGCCACATGGCCAATCAGCACCGAGGTCGCCGCGCTGGCGATGCCGGTCATATTATGATGTTCCGCCAGCCAAAATCGCCGGTAACCCCATTTCTCCGCCTGCTGCGCGAGCGCGAGCGTGTTGCGGAAACTCTCCGCGACCGTTCCGCCTTCGCGAACCGCGGCGAGATCAAGCACCGAGAGCACGATGTCGGGAGCGGGTTTCATGAAGTGCCGCGTTGCAGAAACGGATAGTCGGTATATCCCTTGGTGCCCGGGATGTAAAAGGTCGATTGATCCGGCGCGTTGAGCGGGGCATTTTGGCGAAAACGTTCGGGCAGATCCGGATTGGCCAGAAACGGCACGCCGAAGGCAACGGCGTCGGCCTCCCCGGCAGTCAGCACCTGATTAGCGGTGGCCTGGGTAAATTTTTCGTTGGCGATGTAACTCCCGCCAAAGGCCGCTTTCAATTGCGGCCCGATGCGTTTCTCACCGAGCGACTCGCGCGCGCAAAGGGAGGCGATGCGTCGTTTGCCCAATTCGCCAGCGACATATCCAAACGTGGCCAATGGATTGGAATCTCCCATACCGTGGGCGTCGCCGCGCGGGGCCAGGTGCATCCCGACGCGATCTGTTCCCCAGACGGAAATCACGGCATCGGCGACTTCCAGCATCAGGCGGGCGCGATTTTCAATCGGTCCGCCGTACTCATCGGTGCGATGGTTGGTCTTGTCCTGAAGAAACTGATCTAGCAAATAGCCGTTGGCCCCATGGATTTCCACTCCATCAAAACCGGCCCGTTGGGCATTTTCCGCGCCTTGGCGATAGGCCTCGATCACGCCGGGAATTTCCTTCCGTTCCAGCGCCCGGGGCGTGACAAACGGTTTCAATGGGCGAACCAGGCTGACGTGTCCGGCCGCGGCGATGGCGCTGGGCGCGACCGGCAGCGCGCCGTCCAAAAACATCGGATCCGAAATGCGCCCGACGTGCCAGAGTTGCAGCAACATGCGCCCGCCTGCTTGATGGACCGATTGCGTGACCCGTTTCCATCCTTCGACTTGCGCGGCGGACCAGATGCCAGGGGTATCGGCATAGCCGACGCCCATCGGCGTGACCGAAGTGGCTTCAGAAATAATCAGGCCGGCCGAAGCGCGCTGCGTATAATATTCGGCCATCAACCGATTGGGAATGCGTTCGACACCAGCCCGCGAGCGGGTCAACGGCGCCATGACAATTCGATTGGGTAAATTCCAAGCGCCAATGCGGACCGGATCAAATAATGTAGCCATGTTGTTTTGCCGAACCTTTTATTGTTCGATACATATCGAACTTAATATCGCTTCGTTGGAATGTCAAAAAACAATTCGATCATTGTCGAACCATTGGTTTGATGGCATTATTATTGCCATGAAGACCTACTCCCATCCCGCGTTGCGCGGTGTTTCGCTGCACGCGGTGATGCAGGCCTTGTCCGATCCCTGCCGGATTTTGATTGTGCGAGAATTGCTGCGGGCCAAGGGCCGCGCTCTGGCCTGCAACGAAGTCCGGCTCAACATTTCCAAAGCGACGCGGTCGCATCATTTTGACGTTCTGCGGTCCGCCGGAATCATTTTAACCGAAATCGAAGGAACCAAGTGCATGACTTCCTTGCGTCGGCGTGAATTGAACAAGCGCTTTCCCGGCTTGCTTAAATTGATTTCTGTTGGGAAGTAAGTTCCCCGCTTCCAATCAATACGGATTGAACGGACGCAGGTTCCATTCGTCGATCAAATTTTTGGGAAGCTCGTTTAAAAAACGGGAGGGTCGTTGCATGGGGTCGCCGGTGTTGCCCGGATTCAAGCGCAGCAGGGGAAAACTTAAATAGAGTTCGTCGCGCGCGCGAGTCAGGGCCACGTAGAAAAGGCGGCGCTCTTCTTCTTCGCCCTCCAAGGTTTCACTGGAACGCGAGGAGGGAAAGAGGCCGTCGCAAAGCATAATGATGAATACGATGTCAAATTCGAGGCCTTTGGCCTGGTGGATCGACGATAGGCGAATTTGTTCGTCATCCTCGGTTGCGGCACCCGCGGCGGCCTCGGCTTCGGTGTTGGTTTGGAGGGCGAGCTGGGTCAGGAATTCCTCAACGGTTTCAAATTGCAGCGCGAAGCTGGCCAGTTGCTCGATGTCTTCCTGGCGGTTTTCGTAGTTGGGATAATTCTCCTGCAAATAATCTTCGTAGCCCGCATCGACGACGAGCTGGATCATGCGCGAGGCGTGGGTGCGGATGTCCGGGGCTTCCAGTTGCGCGATGGTGGCGGTGAATTGGGCCCAATCGACTGCGCTTTTTTTTGGAACAACCGCGCTGATTTTTTGCAGCGTGGTGGCTAAGCCGGCGGGCGCGTTCGAGGAAGGTTCCGCGCTAAAGGCGGTCCAGATTTTGTCGGCGGTTTTTCCTCCGACGCCTTTGAGGAGGCGAACCAGGCGTTTGAAGGCAAGTTCATCGCGAGGGTTGACAATAAGTTTCAGATACGCCGCCACGTCTTTGATATGCGCCTGCTCAAAAAACCGGATGCCGCTGGTGATGGTGAATGGAATGTTGCGCCGGGTCAGTTCCAGTTGCAATTCCAAGGCGTGAAAATGCGAGCGGTAAAGTACCGCCATTTGATTCAAGCTGCGTCCTTCTTCGCGCAGTTCCAGGACACGCTGGGCGACGAAGGCCGCTTGTTCGGCGCCGTCGCCGCAGGCGACCACCACCGGTTTGCTGCCCGAGGGGCGGGCGGCGGTCAGGTGTTTGGCAAATTGCTGGGTGTTCGCGGCGATGGCGGCATTGGCCACGTTCAGAATTTCGGGTGTGCTGCGATAATTGGTTTCAATCCGATAAACCACCGCCTTGGGATAACGCTCGGGAAATTTCAGGATGTTCTGGAAGTGCGCCCCGCGCCACGAGTAGATGCTCTGCGAATCGTCGCCCACCACCATCACGTTATGATGGCGCGCGGCGAGCAAGTCAATCAACGCGCCCTGCAGTTTGTTCGTGTCCTGGTATTCGTCCACCAGCAGAAATTGGAAACGCCGCTGATATTCTTCGCGAACCTCCGTGTGGTCGCGCAGCAGTTGAAGCCAAAGAACGAGCAGGTCATCGAAGTCCATCGCATTGGCCGCTTTCTTGCGCGCGGCGTAGCGCTGTTGCAATTCCTTGATCTGCGGCGCCAGCGCGGAAAAGTAATCGAACTGTTCCTTGAGAATGGCCTCGACCGGCTCCTCTTTGTTGACAGCGAGAGAAAAAATGCCCCCGAGGACGTCGGCCTTCGGAAAATGGGTCGCTTTGAAATCGACATCCATTTCGCCCAGGCAGGCTTGCAGCAGTTCCTTGGCGTCCTCGCGATCCATGATCGAAAAGTCCGGTTGATATCCGAGAAGCGCCGCGTGACGTCGCAAGACCCGCGCGCCAATGGAATGAAAGGTGCCGCCCCACAAACTGGTCAGCTCGCCGCCGAGCAAATCCGCCGCCCGGCGCATCATTTCCTTGGCCGCCTTGTTGGTAAATGTCAACAATAAAATATACTGGGCGGGGATGCCTTGTTCGAGCAGGAAAGCGACCCGGTAAATCAAAGTGCGGGTCTTGCCCGAACCGGCCCCCGCGATGACCAGGGCCGGCCCCGGCGCAGCGGTCACTGCGGCGTGCTGCTGCTCGTTGAGTTCCTTCGCGTAGTCAATCTGGAAGTGGATTGGCGGGCGAAAAGGATGTAAGACGTACTCGCGCGACATGCAAAATTCCGACGCCCTTGCGCAAAGCAATCAGCCGCCATGCGTGGGCCGCGCATCCAACTGCCGTTTGAGGCGCGCCATATTGGCCTCGATCTTTTCAATGTAAAGATTGCCGCCGTCCGGATACGGCTCGCTGAGAAAACGGTAGAGGCCCAGGAACTCACGGTCGATTTTGCTCTGGACATATTTCTCCCAAAACATCGGCGTCTTCTGCATCAAGTCCTCCGCGCTGCTGAAGAAGCCGCCCGCCTTCATTTTCCCGGCGTTGTAACGGGCCGCCTCGGCGAATTCCAGATAAAGGGTCGGCAATTTTTCGACGTAATCCGCCGCCGCCATCTGCCCCAGCAGATCGGCCGTGCCCAGGCTGAACCCGACGGTTTTTTCCACCTCATCCTGAAATTGAATGGTTTCCAACTTGACGTTGACGCCCGTGCAACGAATCATATTTTGCACGGCCAGAATCTCTTCCACGGGAAAATCCCGGCTGATCATCAACTCGCCGGCAAACTCAATGCTGCGGTCCACATGGGTCAGGGTGTATTTCGCGCCCGTTCCTTCGGTATCGCCCTGCTTTTTGAGATAGCCGGTGTCATGCATCAAGATGGCCAGAATGCCCAGCTCGAACATTCGTTGCGTGACGCGGGGTTGCTGGCCCTGGAGTTGCCGGCCGCGCAGCAGCGAAGCCATGCAAAGAGCGCCCTGCATGGTATGTTCCAAGTCGTGATAATGCGCATCGATGGGTTGGTAATCGCGATACTTGCCGGCGAACCAGGCGACCGCCCATTTGAAAATCATGGGAATGAATCCCGGGTCGCCTTCGGGGAATAATTCCAAATAAGCCTTCTGCACCTCCGCCTCAACGTGAGAAGGTTCCCGCGTATCAATCGTTTCCTGCATTCGAGCCAGTATGGCCGATTGTGGCGCAAAATGCACGCTTTTTTTGCGCTCGATGGAACGGAAAATGGCGACCCTAAGGGGAATCGAACCCCTGCTACCGCCGTGAAAGGGCAGTGTCCTAACCGCTAGACGATAGGGTCGACCAGCGCAAAAATATAAGCCAACCTCGCCGAATGTCACGAGAATTTATCGGCAATTTAATTGATCGCAATTTTTCCCAAAAAATATTACGATTTTTTGAAAGATTCCCCGCTGGCCAGCGATTATAT
>DASRLE010000434.1:0-8915 GCA_035648615.1 Saccharimonadales bacterium (SeqCode)
CGTTTGCACTCAAGCACATCGCCCGCCATAACTCCGCCCTGCCGCTCAATGACTGGCGTCGATTCCGCCGCGTTGTCGTAGTCATTCCTTACACCAGCATCATTGAACAGACAGTGAAGGTTTATCGGAAACTATTCGAGGAACCATTCGGGCCGGATTACGTTCTTGAACATCACAGCGCCGTGGCTCCGCGTGAGCGCAAGGAAGACTCTGGCCGCGATGCGGAGAATGAGCGGCTACGCCGGGCGCGGCTGGCGGCAGAAAACTGGTCTTCGCCGCTGGTTGTTACCACCAACGTCCAATTCTTTGAAAGCCTGTTCAGCAATCGGCCTTCAGATTGCCGGAAGCTCCACAACATTGGCCGCTCTGTGGTGCTGTTCGACGAGGTTCAAACGCTGCCACCGCGACTTGTGCCATCATTGCTCTCGGCAGTTCGTCTGCTCACGCGTGACTATGGTGTCACGGCCGTGTTCATGACAGCCACGCAGCCGGCGTTTGCGGCCGCAGGCCCAGCGCTGCCTTACGACTGGCAGCCAATGGAAATCTCGTCGAATCCAGCCGCGATGGCTGAAACCTTAAAACGCACCCGCATTGAACTTCCTGCCCCAAACATCACGCTGGCGTGGCCCGAACTCGCGCAACGCCTCACGACGGAAACTCAGTCCCTCTGCGTCGTGAACACCACGAAAGACGCCCGCGAATTGTTCCGCTTGGTGATGGAAATCAGCCCTGACGGCGCGTTCCACTTGTCCGCTCGCATGTGCCCGGCGCATCGGCAGGAAAAGCTGACCGAAATCCGACGCCGCCTTGATCCCAAGTCCAGCCAGCCCTGCCACCTTGTGTCTACTCAACTGATCGAAGCCGGTGTGGACGTGGATTTTCCCGTTGCGTTTCGCGCGCTCGGCCCTCTTGATTCCATCATTCAGACGGCGGGACGTTGCAACCGCGAAGGCCGTCACGTCAAGCCGTGTCCGGTTGTCGTTTTCCGTCCTGTGGAAATCAAGCTTCCGCCGGGTGCTTACCGCTTGGCCACTGAGAAAACCGAGGAATTTCTGGCCCGCCATCCCGATGCGTCACTCCACCAACCGGAGACTTACCGGAAGTATTTCGCGGAACTTTACAAGCTTGTCGGGCCGCAAAAAGCCGATGCGGATAAAGTCTTCAAGCTCTCCACGGATTTCAACTTTCCCGCCGCTGCCGAAGCCTGCTGCCTCGTTGGCAGTGAAACTCGCGCCGTGCTTGTGAAATGGAAAAGCGGCGTGGAACTGGCCGAAAAACTCCGGCGCGAGAAACACCTGACGGCCGCCGAATGCCGCGACGCCCAGCGCTATTCTGTGAACCTCTATCAAAGTGAGTTCTGTGACGCGCAGGCCAAGGGTTACATTTATGAGCCTGCCAAGGATTGGAATTTTTGGGTTTGGAATTCTGATTACGACGGCAATCTTGGCGTCGGACACCTTGAAAACTTTGTCCAGTGAGAACAAATCGATCTCAAAATGAAAAGGCCGACCGAGCATTTGCTCGGTCGGCACCGTTACATTTAACACAGTGGTTAAATCTGTGTTTCAATCCGCACCCTCGCGGGCGATCAATACCAAGCAGACCATATTTTTTGAAAAGAATCTATTGCCGTTCGCCCTTTTTCAGATTATATTTCGTCACAGAATTAACAACTGTACGGATTATGAGCGAAGAGGAAGCAATGAACAAGTTTATTTTGCACCTGAGTAATATTAGTTTAGGTGCCGAGTATTGGTGGTATGCCGGGGTTGGATCAACAACTCGACGGCATCCTTGGGATGAATGTGAACTTTCATTTTCAACGAGGGCCTGGCTTGACATAGCTGTTGATACGCCTGAACAAGCTCAGAGGGTTGCTCGGCGGTTGTTCGAGCGCGGATGCGGCGAATCCCCAATTCACACCGTTTCATCGTCCGTCACGCATGTTTTCCTTTACGCGTCGAACCACCAATCACTTAACTGACTATGATAATCCATTTGCGAACCTGGGGCGAACTTGCCTGTTTCACCCGACCCGAAATGAAAGTTGAGCGCGTGAGTTATTCCGTCATCACCCCCAGCGCCGCGCGAGGTCTTCTGGAATCCATCATCTTCAAGCCACAATTTCGTTGGCATATCCGGCGCATTGCGGTGAAGAAACCCATCCGGTTCCTTGCATTCCGCCGCAACGAAGTGAAGTCCCGACTTTCTATCCGCAATCCTGAACCGCTTCTCGCAGAAGAAGACCGCACGCAGCGCAACACCTTGGCATTGCGGGACGTGGAATATGTCATCGAAGCAAGCATGCGTCTTACCGCACTGGCCGGTTTGCCACGACGCAAACCAGAGGACAACGGGGACAGAGGCGACGATACGCCTGTAAAATATCTGGCAATGTTCCAGCGCCGGGCCGAAAAGGGCCAATGCTTCGCCCAACCGTGCTTCGGCTGCCGCGAGTTCGCCGCGCATTTCGAATTGGCAGACGAATCCGCCATGGAAGTTGAAGCGGGAATCAACCCAAACGCCGACCTTGGCCTCATGCTTTACGACGTATTCAACCTCGACGTGCCGAAAGACCAACAGCCGGGCAAAGTGAACAAACCAGAACCGCACATTACTTTCTTCAAGGCCGCGCTCAAGAATGGCGTCGTCAATGTGCCTGATTGGGCAGAGATGAAAAAGCAACTCGGAGGTGCGCCATGATGCTCCAAGCTCTAATCGCTTACGCCGAACGCAAGTCACTCGGCGACGCGGACTTTGAGACCGTTGGTGTGCGCTGGCTGATTTCGCTTGATCAGCACGGCAAACTTGCCGGAGGCCCAATTCGGCTGGCGGAAAATCCCGACGATAAGAAACCGCGTCCGAAAACATTTGTGCGTCCGTTCACTTCTCCGAACGAATTGAATCAAGGCACGAAGTCGCACTTCCTTTGCGACACCTTGGAGCGGGCGGTTTTGTTCCTCGATCCCAAAACTTCTGAAAAAGCCGGGGCTCGGCGAGTGCAGCACGCATATTTTCAGAAATTGCTGGAGGACGCCGCCGTTTTGTGTCCCGAAGTGTCCCCTCAATTGCAGTCGGTTCTATCTTTCTTGCGAAACGAGGAAAGCATGCGGGAACTTCATCGCCAACTTGTGTCTGCCAAAGCCAAACCTTCTGACAATGCGACATTCTCAGTAGATGGCACAAATCTGTTGGACGCAAATGATCTGAAAAACTTCTGGCGGAATCGGCGCAAAAGCTTTGCAGCCGGCGCAAAAGCACATGAGCGCCGCATCTGTATTGCAACCGGCGATCTGGCGGAAACACTCGATACGACCGAGAAAATCAAAGGCGTACCAGGTGGCCTGGCTACGGGGACGAATCTGATCAGCTTCGACAAAGACTCCTTTTGTTCTTTTGGTTTGGAGCAGGCCCAGAACGCAGCCCTTTCAGCACCGGCGGAGTTGAAGATTCGCTCTGCGCTGAATGAACTCATCAATTGCGGCTTGCGCATTCAAGAGGCGGTGCATCTCCATTGGACGCGCAAACCCATTGAGCAGGACCCGTTCGATCTGCTTGCCACTGCCGACGAAAATGCCGTCGCAACGCTCTTAAAGTCTGTTCGGTCCGGCCAACGACTAGTCTCCTTCGATACCAACGCTTACTATTCCTTGAGTCTTTCAGGGAACGGCGCTCGCGTTGTCGTCCGTGACTGGCTCGAAAGCACCGTGCCGGAAGTCGAGCGACATATTGCCGAGTGGTTTTTAGACCTCGGCATCGTTCGTGCGGATGGAGTGGGTGTGAAGCGTGATTTTAAATTCGGGGCGCTGCTTTACGGGATGGTCCGCGCTGAACTGGCTGAATTGCCTCCGCAGATTCCCACGCATCTCCTGCATGGTGCGTTATCCGGCCGTTCTGTGCCGTTGCCAAAATCCGCGCTGGCCGCCGCACTGCGTCGCCAGCAACTTGACCAAGAAAACAAACTCAATCCGGCGCGCGTTGCCCTCATCAAAGCGTGCTTAATCCGTTCTCAACCCCAAAAAACGTTCCACAATCAACAACAAAATCTTATGACTGAATGCCTGAATCCTGAATCCCGCGACCCCGCCTACTTGTGCGGTCGCTTGTTCGCGGTCTTTGCTGAATTACAGAGTGCTGCGCTCCAAAACGTCAACGCTGGCGTTGTTGAGCGCTACTACGCCAGCGCGAGCGTGACGCCAGCCCTTGTTATGGGACGCCTGTTTCGCAACGCCCAATTCCACAGTGCCAAAGCCGAAGCCGAAGGCGGCTGGAAAAAAGGTAAGGCGATTAACGCTCAAAAGGATTTTGAGGCAATTACTTGCGCATTGGGCGACAAGTTTCCTCCCACGCTTGATCTTGAAGGTCAAGGCCGGTTCGCTCTCGGCTACTACCATCAAAAGGCAGAAGTCCACCGCCGCAGTGCAGAGCGAAAAGAGTTACAAGCCGCTGAATCCCCGAACTGAAATCTTCAACACTTAACAACAAAAATTAGATTATGAATAACCGCTACGACTTCGTTTATCTCTTCGACTGCAAAGACGGTAACCCCAATGGCGACCCCGATGCCGCCAATTCTCCGCGTATTGACCCGCAGAATATGCACGGCCTCGTCTCTGATGTATGTCTCAAGCGTAAAATCAGAAACTTTGCTTTGCTCGCCAAAGAACGGTCCGCTGGTTTCGACATATTTGTTCAACAAGGTTCGGTCTTAAACGAAGCCATCCTAAAGGCCCATACCGATTTAGGCCACGACGTGGACGGAAAGAAGAAGACCGCCGACCGGAAGCAGGTGCAATCGGCTCGCGGGGAAATGTGCAAACGCTACTTCGATGTCCGCACCTTTGGAGCGGTCATGTCCACCGGGTCAAATGCAGGCCAGGTGCGCGGGCCGGTGCAACTCAGTTTCAGCCGCAGTATCGACCCCGTTCTGCCACTTGATCTCAGCATCACCCGCATGGCGGTGACCGAGGCGAAAGAGGCGGATGCTCCCAACCAAACTATGGGCCGCAAGAATCTCATCCCTTACGGCCTCTTTCGTTGCCACGGCTTCATCAGCGCCCATCTCGCCCGCGAAACCGGATTCAACGACGCTGACCTCCAATTATTCTGGCAGTCGCTTCAACAAATGTTCGACCATGACCGCTCGGCCTCTCGCGGCACGATGGCACCTCAGAAGTTGGTCGTATTCAAGCATGCCAGCGCACTGGGCAACGCCCCTGCGCACAAGCTGTTTGAGCGGGTGATCGTGAAGCGCAAATCCCAGGTCGACGTCGCCCGCTCGTTTGCTGATTATGATCTCACGATCTATCGTGACAATCTCCCGGGCGAAGTTGAGATAATTGAACTGTTGTGAGCGAAATCGATAATCCCAAACCACAGATGGCCTATGCGCGTGAGAGCCTGCCGTTGAGCCTACTGAACGATTTCCTTGCCGGGCGGGGTTGAAAATCATTGCAGGCTGGCAATTAAAATGGAAATGGATTACCTATTGAAACTATGAGCACCTTGACCAAGACACTCATCGAAGAAATCAAGACCGCGCCGGAAACGGTACAGCGGGAGGTATTCGACTTCCTCGTTTTCCTGAAGACTCGCCAGATCGGGCAAGCGGAAGGACGAGAGAACCTCCTGCCCCTTGCCCAAATCGCCTGGGCCGCTGATTGGAACACCCCAGAGGAGGACGAGGCATGGCGCGATTTGTAAGCGGTGAAGTGGTCGTCGTCCCGTTCCCGTTCACCGACCTTACCAGCGCGAAAGTTCGTCCATCTCTGGTGTTAGCTTCGTTGACCCGAGGCGATTTGATTCTTTGTCAGATTACCAGCCAGGCAGCCGGGCATCCCGAAGCCGTTCCGGTTTTGGCGACGGATTTTGAACCGGGCGGCGGGCTCCTCCGCGCCAGCTTCGCGTTGCCCCATCGGTTGGTCACGGCGAATGAGTCCTGCGTGCGGCGTGCCGTGGGCCGGCTGCAACCAGCCAAACTTAATCAAATCCGGGAGCGCGTTTGTGCCGCCATTTGCCAAAGTTGAGCCGATCGAGTTGTTGCCGCTTTCGTTGCTCAACGACTATCTTTACTGCCCGCGCCGGGCGGCCTTGAAAATCATTGAAGGCTGGCGCGCGGAAAACATGCATACCGTTCGCGGCGACATTGTCCATGAACACGCCGACCTGCCGGGTTACGAAGTCGCCAAGAACGTGACGCTCCTTCGCGCCTTGCCCGTCTTTTCCGATCGGCTTGGTTTGTCGGGCAAATGTGACGTGATTGAGCGACACGCCGACGGCACTCTCACGCCAGTGGAATACAAAAAGGGCAAACGTCGCCAATTCACAAATGACGATGCCCAACTCTGCGCACAGGCCCTCTGCCTGGAGGAAATGTTCGGCATGCCAATCCAACATGGTGCCGTGTTCCATGCCGAAAGCAAACGTCGCCGCGACGTGCTCTTCACCCCCGAACTCCGCAGCTTGACGGAGTTGGCGATCGGCGAACTTCACCGACTTGCCGATGCCGAGCAGGCACCGCCCGCCCAATTCAAACCAGCCTGCGAGGAATGCTCGTTGTTCAAGATTTGCTTGCCGCGTGTCACCAGCCAACCTGCGTCGCTCCGTCGTGCCACTGCGCAGCTTTTTGAGACTTGACCCAGGACGTTCTACTCTCAACCCTCAACTCACTTGAACCTCCAACAAAACACGCTCTATCTCACGACGCCGGGCAGCTACGTCGCTCGTGATCATTTGACTCTTCAGGTCGAAGTCCCGGTTTACCCATCCGACCTGCCTCCGGAAAAGCGCCACCGGCAATCGGCCACCGAGACTCGAAAACTCTCTATCCCGATCCACCACCTTGAATCTGTTTGCATTTTCGGCGCTTCCACCATCAGCCCTCCGGCGATGGACCTTTGCTGGGAACACGGCGTCGCCATCAACTTCCTGTCTGAGAATGGCTACTTCCAGGCCCGCGTCACCGCCGTGGCCGACACCAGCGTCACCTTGCGCCGGACCCAATTCCGTGTCGCGGACGACCCAACCCGCTCCGCAGCCATTGCCCGTCAGATTGTTGCCGGGAAAATCCAAAATTCCCGCAACAGTCTTTTGCGCGCCGGGCGGGAAACCGATGACGTGGCCGAACAAGCCCAACTTGCGAAAGCAGCCGACGCTCTTGCTCAACAACTTTCCGATTTGGGGAATTCCCATCCGCCGCTGGATCAAGTGCGCGGGGTCGAGGGCATGGCGGCACAAACCTACTTCTCCGTATTCGGTTTACTCCTCAAGCAACAACGCGAGGAATTCGCTTTCACCAACCGCAGCCGTCGGCCGCCGCGTGACCGCATCAACTGTCTCATTTCATTCCTCTATGCCCTCGTACGGCACGATTGCATCGCCGCACTGACCAGCATCGGCCTCGATCCATTCGTCGGCTTCCTCCATGTGGACCGACCCAATCGTCCCTCCCTCGCCCTTGACCTCATGGAAGAATTCCGCCCCTGGCTCGCTGACCGCATCGCGATCACAGTCATCAATCGACTACAAATACAACCGAGCCATTTTACTGTACGTGAAGGCGGGGCTGTGGAATTCACCGACACCGGGCGCAAACTTGTCATCAAAGCCTACCAGGAACGCAAACAAGAGAGCCTCAACCATCCCCTTCTTGACCAGAACTTGCGTATTGCCCAATTGCCCTTCGTCCAGGCGCGCCTCTTGGCCCGCCACCTCCGCGCCGATTTGCCTGATTACCTGCCCCTCGTCCCCAAGTAACCATTTACCATGTTCATCCTGGTAACATACGATGTTTCCACCGTCGAAAAAGCTGGGTGTCGCCGCTTGCGTCGCGTCGCCCGCTCGTGCGAAGACTACGGAACGCGCGTTCAGAAATCCGTTTTTGAGTGTCAGGTTGGTCAAAAGGAATGGGCATCTCTACGTGACCGGTTGCTGCACGAAATCAAAGCGGACGAAGATTCACTGCGTTTTTACTTTCTGGATGAGAATGCCGTCCAACGAACAGAACATCACGGTACACGCAAGCCTGTTGATCTGACCGAACCTCTGATCTTATGAACCGGCTTCCGCGAACCACAAGCGCCGACTGGACCCTGACGCTTTCGCGGCTGGTAGAAACCTTGTGGCCGACAAACGCTTTCAATCGTTCTTTGAAAATAAAATTCTCTTACGGCTGGGAAAACTCGTCATGTTCGCGGAAATGTAGTAATAAAGTCTTGTGGCTCTGCCTGTTGGCAGGGTCGCAGTCGCCCCGTGCAGGTGTGCGGGGCGCGGATTGAAACCTGTCTATCTTCAGGGCGCGCGTCAGTTGCTTGTGTCGCCCCGTGCAGGTGTGCGGGGCGCGGATTGAAACTACATCCCTCCCCCCGTCGTCCGCCAAATCCCCGGTCGCCCCGTGCAGGTGTGCGGGGCGCGGATTGAAACGCCGCTACGGTTGCGGCGTTGAACGGGAGTTTCCGGTCGCCCCGTGCAGGTGTGCGGGGCGCGGATTGAAACGAGTCCGGCAATGTAGAGAGGATGGATGAGGCGGCGTCGCCCCGTGCAGGTGTGCGGGGCGCGGATTGAAACTGGGTCAAGGCCGCGTTGATCCCCGCGGCCAGAAGTCGCCCCGTGCAGGTGTGCGGGGCGCGGATTGAAACCCTGTCAAAACGCTGGCGCAGCGGATGCTCGAACGTCGCCCCGTGCAGGTGTGCGGGGCGCGGATTGAAACTCGAAATGTCGCGCCCAGATTATCCACCACCAGGGTCGCCCCGTGCAGGTGTGCGGGGCGCGGATTGAAACACCGAATATGCCGAGGTAATCAGCTTTCAGGGCGAGTCGCCCCGTGCAGGTGTGCGGGGCGCGGATTGAAACCCGACTGACTGAAGGCTGTTGACGTGGCCGCGCCAGTCGCCCCGTGCAGGTGTGCGGGGCGCGGA
>DASRLE010000435.1:0-4212 GCA_035648615.1 Saccharimonadales bacterium (SeqCode)
CCATGAAATCGTCATCGGGAAACTGGCCAAACGCCAGATTAGTTTGAAAAATGTCGAATCCATGCCCCCCGACGTTTCCCCCCTCGGCCACGCGCGCCAGATCATCAAAATCAAGCAAGGCATCGAACAGCCTGTGGCCAAGCAAATCACCGGGTTTATTCGTGATACCAAATTAAAAGTCACAACCCAAATCCAGGGCGAGGCGGTGCGCGTCACGGGCAAAAGCCGCGATGATCTCCAAGCCGTCATTGCCGCCGTGCGGGGACATGAATTTCCGGTCTCGCTGAATTTCCAGAATTTCCGCGATTAGTAAGCGGGATTTTGTGCCCATTCCCTTCCTGTCTCGCGCTCTTTTGCCGCAGCCAAACTCGTTAATGAGCTTGACGGGTGGGGATGGGATTGCATATTGGCCCTTATGAAGATCAAATTCTTATCGTTTTTTGCTCTGTCTGCTTTATTGGTTCTGCTGCCCGCCTGCGTCAGCACTCCAGAGGGTCAGGACACCGTCGGAGTGCCGCTGGTCAAGGACCGCATTGTCAGCCGTTACGCCCGGCCCGTGGCCCAATTGGCCGCCGCCACCCGCATGGTCCTCAATCGCAATGGCAAAATGCTGGTGGACAATTCTGTCAATAACAGCTTCGTCGCCAAGGTCAATCAGCGCACCGTCCGGGTCAAGGTCACCGATGTGGATGGCAAACTGACCGAAGTGGTGGTGCAAGCCCGCGGTGATTGGGGTGGCGATGTGCAATTGGCGGCGGGAATTTCCACGCAGATCGCCATGCAACTCGAGGCCACCCCGGCCCCCTAAGATCGCTCCTTCGGCGTGGCTCCGTTTCTGGTTATTTGTCTCCTGCTCATTGGGGCCAAATGGGCGGCCCAGATGGGTCTTGACCACTTGAACCAACGCCACGTTCGCGCCCATGCCGGGGAAGTCCCGCCGGCCTTTAAGGATGCGATCACACCCGAGACCTACGCAAAATCGGTGGATTACACCCTGGCCAAAAGCCGGTTCCACCGGGTGGAAATAACGTGGGAAGCGGTCGTCCTGATCGCCCTGCTCTTCAGCGGCGTTCTGCCTTGGTTCTATGGCGCGTTCACCCGTGCGTCCGGTTCCTCCATCTGGGCGGGAGCGGCCTTTTTGTTTCTGACTGGAATTTTGCTGACGTTGCTGGAGCTGCCTTTGGCCTGGTGCGCCCAATTTCGACTGGAGGAACGTTTCGGGTTCAACACTACCAGGCAAGGAACGTGGTGGAGTGACCGGCTGAAAGGACTGCTCCTCGGGCTGGTTCTCGGTTATCCGCTGCTCCTTTTGATTTTGAAATTGGTCCAGGCAGCGGGGCCGGCCTGGTGGCTTTGGGCCTGGGCCTGTTTTGTCTCCTTTCAACTCGTCATGCTGCTGCTGGCCCCCGTGCTCATTCTTCCACTCTTCAATAAATTCACTCCGCTGCCTGCAGGCAGCCTGCGTGAACAACTTCTGTCCCTTGGCGAGCGCGCCGGTTTTCGCGCCCAGGACATCCAAGTGATGGATGGCAGCAAACGTTCCCGCCACTCCAACGCCTTTTTCACCGGCTTCGGACGGTTCCGAAAAATCGTTCTATTTGACACGCTGATCCAGCAATTGACCGCGCTCGAACTGGAGTCCGTCCTCGCCCACGAAATCGGGCACTACAAAAAGAAACACATACCGAAAGTTTTGGCTTGGTCGATGGGCGGCTGGCTGCTGGCCTTCTACATTCTCTCCGTTCTGGCCCGCACACCGTGGTTTTACGGGAGCTTCGGCTTTGCCACCGGCAACCTCTTTGCCAGCGGCAACATCGTCCCCGTTTTTCTTTTATTCACCCTGCTGGCCGGCATTGTGACCTTCTGGATTTCACCGCTCGCGCACCAGTTCTCGCGCCGCCACGAATACGAAGCCGACGCTTACGCCGCCTTCCTTATGAAAGAAGTCCGCTCCCTTTGCGGCGCACTGCGCAAACTCAACGAAAAAAACCTCAGCAACCTGACCCCGCACCCGCTCTACAGCGGATTTTATTATTCTCACCCCACCCTGCTCGAACGCGAGGAAGCGCTCGATCGGCTCCAACGATAACGACGAGGCATCTCCTTCTATTCTCCATGACATCCAATACAAGAAAGCGCCTTGGATTTTTCCTTCAACACCGCCGAGTCTTTGGTCGTGAGCCATGCGCTGGCTCTCCGGGAATAGGCCGAGTTGGCACAGGAATTAGTGATCTTTTGCAAATAATCGCGCGACTTCTCCATGTCGCCCAAGCGGAACCAGCCGTCGGCCAGGCCGAATAACAATTCTCCGCGCGCATGGCGGGAAAGCGTGTCAAAATAAGGCTGTTGCAGACGAAAGACGTTTTCATAATCGGCCACCCCCGTCTGAATCAGATGTTTGGATTCCGCGAGATTCGGATCGTATTGGGCGATGGCCAGATACGTCGCTCCTCGCGGAATGAGCACTTGCAAACTTTCCGGCTGCAAGACGACGGCGTCATCCATTTCCTTCTGGCCGCGCCGCCAAAGCTCGAGGCCGGTTTGAAAATCATTGGTTCGAAACGCTTTGCCCGCCAGCGCCAAATCCCCCGCGCCCCTCCAGGAAATGGCGGGGGCGTACTTGGGATTTTGGGCCAGCGCGTCATCGCAAATCTTCATGGCGTGTTGAAATTTTTTCGTGTCGCCCGAAAAGAAATCATCGCGCACGAGGTTGTCGAACCGTTCGGGCATGGAATTTGTGGACCCCGAGCCAGTCTGCGCCCCGACGCCATGGATGGAAAAAAGCAACCCGGCGGCGGTCAGGAACGCCGCCCACCTCGGCGCGTCAATGTGTTTAATACTCATAGTTCACGCATAAGTCGCGCGAACCACCGCAAAGGTGACAGGGAAAAATTGAAAACGGATTAACCGCAAAGAACGCAAAGAGCGCATAGAAAGAAGAAATGCCATCGCTTCGGGTGAGCACTCTTCTTGACTCTTTCTCTGCGATCTTTGCGCTCTTTGTGGTTACTGCTTTGCGGTTATTCAGGACTTCAATTCGAGGCCTTCGAGCAAACTTTCCAGGCTGTTGAGCGGAGTGTCTTTCTTGGGGGCAGGATTGAGGAGTTGCCGCAAATAAATGACTGCATCGGGCACGGATTTGACGGAGCGCGGCAGGGTCGCGCCGCAGGCGTTGGCGTGGCCGCCGCCTTGCAATTTCTCGGCGATCTTGAGCGCTTCCCCATTGCGGCTGCGCAGGCTGACAACGACCGCGTTGTTCGCTTTGCGGAAGAGGGTCAGGAGCACGGGATACGGCGTGGCCTGGCGTTCGAGCAGTTGGTGGACGATCAGGTTATTGTTGCCCACCACGGTGTCCACGTAGCCGACCGTTGCGCTGATTTCGACTACATTGTTTTTGCTCCACTCATAGCCGAGCGGGTCTTCGATGCGCCGTTTGACGGCGATAACCTCCAGCAGCGGATGGTCCAGCAGCCGTTCCAATTGCCCGTCGATGAGCGCGTGCAGATTCCAGAATTGATAGGTCTTGACCAGGTTGCCGTAATCGTTGGCCAGCACAAAATCCGGATCGTTTTCCAGAAATAAATCCGTCACGTTATTCAACTGCACCAGGCGATCGAGTTCCGGGGAGCCAAGCCCGTGTTGCTTGCATAATTCATAGCAAAGGAGACCGGCCGATTTATTCAAGTCGTGAATGAAATGGGCGGCTTTGGGGGGCACTTCCGTCGCATGGTGATCAATCACCACCCAGTCCGCTTTATCCATGCGCGGCTCGAAGCCGAAATCGCAAACCCAGCCGGATTTTTCCCGCAAGTCGCGCAGCTTCCAGCTATTATAATGATAGGCTTCAAGGCGGACGTTCTCGTTGAAAAGTCGTTTGGCCAGCCGCTGCAACAGCAATCCAGACACAAATCCATCCAGATCACTCTCGTGCGTCAATATTACTTCGGGCCGGGGCAGCGTATCCATGCTGGCAGAATAAGGCAGTCTTGCGAGGCTGGCGAGGAGAAATCGAAAGGCTCGGCCGCGAATCGCGAGAGCGGCGAAATTTTATAGAAGTTGTGTCGCGTCGCGCTTTTTGTTAGACTGACGCATGAGTTCGCCGTCCTTGGATCTCACTGTGCGGGTCGGATGTCATGTGGCTTATGAAACATCCGTGCCCACCTCCGTCCTCTTCGTCCTGAAACCGCGGCGCGAGGGGAAGAACCTGATTAC
>DASRLE010000436.1:0-8359 GCA_035648615.1 Saccharimonadales bacterium (SeqCode)
TATTTCGCCTACAAACGCAGCGCCCGCCTCATCACGTACCTGCCGCCCGAACCGGCCAATGAAAAACCAAACATATAAATTCCTATGAATTCCCATGATATTGTACTTCTTGGCGTGAAATTTTCCGTCTTGGCATTTAACAAAACGACGGGGGAGCGCCTTTGGTCCGCCGATCTCGGCTCTGGTCTAAGCGAGGGGTTCGTTACCCTCCTGGCTGACGATAAACAGGTTTACGCGCATAGTCGCGGCAAGTTGTTTTGCTTGGACCTTTTTTCTGGGAAGGAACTTTGGAGCGATACATTGTCAGGTTACGGATACGGACTTGCCTCGCTTGCCGCACCCGGTATCCAACCATCCAGCAGTCCTTCCGGCTACGCCGCCAAACAACAATCGGACTCGCGGGCCGCAAGTACGGGCGTGACTTAACCACATGAGCGTTTCAGCGCGCCAATCACGCCCATCATATATGAAACATTCCGCTCTCATCAGATCAGAGCATGATGCCACGACTGTAGAGTTCCTTGAGCGCGAGACGGACTATTTCAAAGTCAGTCTGAGTAGTCTGGACGTTCACGGTACGGCACGCATTTATAACTATGAGCCGAGACCGGTCCCTCTCGCGGGGTTTTTCCGCGACTTGGCCGTTCATTGGCAAGGTTGGCCTGGAAAGAAGGAGTGGGCATCGCTTGAAAGCGACTTGGCGTTCACTGCAATAAGCGATTCAACTGGTCACACCACCTTATCTGCTCGATTGCGATCCGGTCCGTCTCCTTTCGACTGGAGTTTATCGGTCGTCCTACTACTTCAGGCAGGACAACTCGAGAGCATCGCCTCGCTAATCGACGAGTTTTTTCAGAGTGCTTAAAATCGAAAAAATGGCACATCGTCCCAGAGAGTGGGAATTCAGGTCTTGAAACCCAGAGAATTCATGGCTAAACTTTGTCAGTCGAAATGAGCACCTTAAACGTAAACATTCCAGACCTGCTGCTAAAACAGGTCACGGAAATCGCGGCAAAGAGAAACGTAAGCGTGGATCAGATCGTCTCCATTGCCCTCGTCGCACAAGTTTCCGCCTCGGACGCGCGTGAAAGCATTTCGTCTCGCACAAGCAAAGTGAATTGGGGAAAAGTGGATGAAATACTGTCTGATGTGCCGGACACCGCCCCGCTTCCCGGCGATGAGTTGAGTTGAAACAAGCAGTGAGAGTCCGGTGCGCCAGGATGTTGCAAAGATTTCTCCCCCAGACGGCACGGGTAGTGCTTTAACTTGAAGCATGGCGCATCGTTCCAGAGTGGAAGCGTTTACCAGGAAGGAGTTAGTCGTGGTGATTGTAGTGCTCGTGGCGCTGGTTTTGTTTATTGTCCCGGCGTTGCGCAGGGTGAACCAGACCTCGTCGAGTATCTGCTGTAATTGCCACCTGAAGCAGCTTGGCACCGCTTATCGAATATGGGAAAACGATCGGGGTAATCGGTATCCTGCTTTCGTGCCGCTCACGAATGGCGGCTGGAGCGATCTTCTTTCCCGGCCGAACGCAAGTTCTTACGCCTGGACGAATTACGCGATAATGTCGGACGAACTGGGGCAATCCCCGTTGATTCTAGTTTGCCCTGCCGACGTCCGAAAGCCTGCCCCCGCCTTCAGCCCCTTCATCGCCAACACCAATATTTCCTATTTCGTCGGGATCGTCCCCAACGATACGCTTCCGCAATCCCTTCTTGGCGGCGACCGCAATCTCGGCCCGGGAACGACGCCGGATGCACAATATGGGTTCTCGCCCGCCGATGGCCGAGGCAACGACGTCGTGATCGACGGGCCGGTTTGTTGGTCGTTGAAGATGCACTCGCGTGGAAATGCCGCAGGACGGGGGAATATCCTGCTGGCGGATGGCAGTGCCCAACAAATAACTTCAGCCGCACTGCGCGATAATTGGATCAAACCTGCCTTGGCGGACATAAAATCGCACAATCCATCAACCAATTCCCCTGGCATGCGTCTCATCTTTCCATGAAGCGCTGCATCTATAAAAGTTAATCACACTCTAAAATCGCGCTTTCTTGCGCGGCGGCTGCATCTGTTCTATCCTGCTCGCGGATGCCGACATTGCTCGAAAAAACCCAGGCGAATGCAGCCGCGCGCCTCTCTCTGCCAGCGACCACTCACCCTCGCGAGGAGCTGGCGCGTTTTAAAAACTTTCTCAAGGTCGAAACGCACCGGCTGAAAATTCTCCACCGCGCAGGCGGCGATGGCCGCGAAATTTGCCATGCTCGCGCCGCGATCATTGACCTCTTGCTGCGCTACATCTTGGAAGGGGTCAAGGCGGCCTCCCCGCAATTGGCCCAAGCACCCATGCCCGCTTTTGCGCTGGTGGCCATCGGAGGTTATGGCCGGGCGGAACTGAACCCGCACAGTGACATTGATATTTTGTTCCTGCATGAAAGCGACATGGTTTCGCAAGGCAAGGCGCGGCCCGCTTTGAGCGCCTTGGTCGATGGCTTGCTTTATACCCTGTGGGATTTGGGGTTGAAAGTGGGCCACTCGGTTCGCTCGGTCGATGATTGCGTCAAGGAAGCGAACAGCGAAATGCAATCCAAGACCGCCTTGATCGAAGCCCGGCTCATTACCGGAGACGCCACCCTTTTTGACCGGCTGCATCGAACCACCTTGGCCAAGTGCATCATTGGACAGGAGAACGATTACATTGCGGCGCGGCTGGAAGACCAGGCCTCGCGCCGGCTCAAGTATGGCAACTCCGCCTGCATGCAGGAGCCCAACATCAAGAATGGATGCGGCGGCCTGCGCGATTATCAAAACTTGCTCTGGATGGCGTACTTCAAATATCGCACGCGAACACTCTCTGAGTTGGAAAAAAAAGAAATGATCAGCGCCAGCGAGCGCAAAAAATTGAAAGCCGCCTACAGCTTTCTGCTGCGGGTCCGCAATGAGTTGCATTACTACGTCAATCGAGCCGCCGATGTGCTGGCTAAAAACCTGCAACCGTCCATCGCGTTGAATCTGGGTTACCATGAACGTTCCCCCGGCAAGCGGCTGGAACTTTTCATGGGGGAATTTTACACCCACAGCCGGAACATTGATTTGATTACGCGCACGGTCGAGCAACGGCTCGCCCTCTTCCCCCCGGCTCGCAGGCGGCTCTCCTTCAGCCGGATTTTCGGCGCGAAATCGCCCAAGCACAGCGAGCCATCGGTCGATGGCTTGAACTTCATCAATGGCGAAATTCGCCCCGTTTCCTCGACTATCTTTCGAGACAATCCGAAACGGTTGATGCGCGTTTTCCGCCACGCCCAACAGCGCGGACTCACCCTGCATCCCGACCTCGCCCAACTCATCCGTAATCAGTTGCCTTTGGTAAACAATGCCTTTCTCAGTGATGCGCATGTGCGCGAAACCTTTTTGGAGATACTTGATCAGCGCGGAAATGTCGCCCCCACTCTGCGTATCATGCATGAGACCGGGTTCCTGGGAAAGTTCCTGCCCGAGTTTGGGCGTCTGACCTGCCTGGTGCAGCATGACTTTTATCACCAATATACGGCGGATGAGCATACGCTTGTCTGCATCGAAAAGCTGGACAAGGTATGGAATGCCAAAGTTCCACCCTTCAGTCCTTATGCCGAGATCTTTCGCAGCATCGAAACGCCATTTATCCTTTACCTTGCTTTGCTGCTGCACGATGCGGGCAAGGCCTTTCGCACGGGTCATCACGAGCAAATCGGCGGCAATGTGGCCCTGAGTGTTTCAAGGCGCCTCGGCCTGGACGGCGCCAAGACACATACTTTGCGCCTCGTCATCGAGAGCCATCTGGCCATGGCGCAAATCTCGCAGCGCCGCGACTTGGACGACGCAACAGTCATCACCAATTTCGCCCACCAGATTCAAACCGTGGAGAATCTCGTCTTGCTCACTCTGCATACCTTTGCTGATTCCATGGGGACG
Source organism: Saccharimonadales bacterium (SeqCode) (assembly GCA_035648615.1). Classification (GTDB taxonomy): domain Bacteria; phylum Verrucomicrobiota; class Verrucomicrobiia; order Limisphaerales; family Palsa-1400; genus DASRLE01. The sequence goes on from DASRLE010000436.1 coordinate 3,952, forward strand.
AGCGATCAACTGTGGAATGGCTTCAAAGACACTGCCCTTTGGCGGTTGTATCACAAAACCCGCCACGTTTTGTCCGGCGGCACGGAGTTTCTGATTGCGGAAGCGCGCCAGCGCGAATTACTGATCGAAGAAGTCCAGCGCATGGCCCCGCATACGTTCGACCCGGCGGAAATCCAGGCCCACTTTAACAATGTCCCGCCGCGTTACTGTCAAATCAACGAACCGCGCGAAATTCTGCGCGATGTTGCCCAGGTGCATCGCTTCATCCAATTGCAATTGTCCGAGAGCGAAGATAACGCGCTCTTGCCCGTGATTTCCTGGCACAACGAACCGGATCGCGGCTACACCGCAGTCACTATCTGCACCTGGGATCGCGAGCGTCTCTTCAGTAAAATTACCGGCTGCCTGACTGCGGCGGGTTTAAACATCCTGAGCGCGGAAATTCTGAGCCGCGCCGATGGCGTCATTCTGGATACATTTTGTGTGACCGATGCGCGCACTGGCATCCTGGCCAATCGCGAAGAGCGGGAGAAATTCGAGAGCCTGGTGCAAAAAATCCTGACCGGCACGGCGGTCGATTTGCCGGCCTTGATCGCCCGCACCAAAACCGCGCCCGTTTTCTATAAGTCGATCGAGGACGAACGCATTCCCACTGTGATCGCCCTGGACAATGCCACCGCCGAGTTTCGCACTATTATTGACATCCAGGCAGAGGACCGGCTTGGGCTGTTGTATGACATCTCGCAGGCGCTTTCGGCCTTAAAGGTCAACACTCACCTGGCCAAAATTTCCACCGAAAAAGGGGCGGCCATGGATAGCTTCTATGTCACTGACAGCAATGGCGCCAAAATACTGGACCCCGCGCGGCAAAAAATTGTCGAAGAAAAGCTTTATCAAGCAGTGCAAAGCTGAGGCGTAGAAAAAGGGAGGTTTTTCAGTTCCTAATCTTAATCTTAATCTTAATCCTCAGAAATCCCCGACAACACGAAGGAGATTAAGATTAAGATCAGGAAAGAAGAATGGCCCAAAGCTGGAGTTTCCACCCCTGCAAAAAACTTGTTCAGATACCTATTGACAATTCATCTGACGGGCTTATTACTTCTCTACTATGTCAAATATTAATGATCTCACAGTAGCACAACTTAGACGAGCCGTGGAAATCCGCGAGGAAATTGAAAGTCTTCAAGGACAGCTTCAATCCCTCATTGGCGGCGGCTCCAATGCAGCCGCTCCCACGGCCGCTCGCCGTGGTCGCAAGCCCGGACGCCGCGCCAAAGCAGCCGCGCGTGCCGCCGGGACCCGGACCCCAGGCAAGCGCCGGATGTCCGCCGCCGGCCGCGCCCGCATTGCCGCCGCCGCCAGAGAGCGCTGGGCTAAATTCCGATCTGGTTCCGCCTCCGAAGCGCCGGCCCGCGCCCCCAAGAAACGCTTTAACGCCGCCGCCCGCGCCAAACTGAGCGCCGCCGCCAAAGCCCGCTGGGCCAAAGCCAAAGCCGACGGCAAAAGCGGCCTCTGAGCTAGTTTCTTCCCCTGTAGCGTCGAGGCTATGCCTCGACCGGTTGAGCCGCCCCCCCCATCGCTAAAGCTATGGAGGGCAGGCAGGCTCAACACTACAAAACGCTTAGAATAGTTTTCGGGGTATTTTCCGCCAGCGTTGGTGACCTTCGCCAACGCTGGTTGACTCATTCGGCCAGCCAGTTCGCGCCACTCATGCCGAACGCCTCGGCTCGACCACTGAGTTCAGGGTCCCCTTCTCGAATTGATCCCAGGTGGGGGACATTCCGCGCAGTTTACCGACAATTTTAGCCAGCGTCTCGATAACGCAGTCCATTTCTTCGAGGGTATTCTCGGCTCCAAGCGACATCAGGATGGCGCCTTGGGCGAGCGCGGGCGGCAGGCCGATGGCGCTCAGGACAGGCGAAACTTGTAGAGACTGGCTGATGCAATTGGTCCCGCTCGCCAGCGCGATGCCATGCATGTCGCAAAGCAGCAACTGGCTTTCGCCTTCGACGAACTCAGTGGAAATGTTCAAGTTAGTCGGGGAACGCCTCGCACCCGGCTCGGGGCCGTTGAGTTTAAGGAAGGGAATGCGGGCTTTAAGACCATGCCAGAGATGTTGTTGCAGCCGCCGGCAATGCGACTGCCGTTGCCCCAAATCGCGCCGGGCCAATTCCGCCGCCATGCCCGCTCCGACAATGGCCGGCACATTCTCAATGCCTGCGCGCCAGCCATTCTCCTGGGTCCCTCCGTGGATGATGCTCGTTAACCGCGCCCGCCGATTACGGTAAAGCACCCCCACGCCCTTGGGTCCATAAAAGCGATGCGGCGAAAACGAAAGCAAATTCGCTCTCAAGTCCCTGACATCCACCGGCGACCAGCCCGCGCTGGCATCGGCATCGACATAGAACGCCATTCCTTTTTCAGCAGCCACTTCGCTGATCTCGCGAACCGCTTGGACCGTGCCGATGTCATGATTGACATGGTGGATGGCAATTAAAATAGTCTTTTCAGTCACAGCCCCCCGCACCGTCTCGGGATCAATGAAGCCTTCGTGATCGACCTTTACGCGGGTCGCGGTAAAGCCATGCTGTTCCAGATACTTGACTGACTCAATGACAGACGGATGCTCGATCTCGCTGAGAACAATATGATTGCCGCGCCGCTGGCTGGCCAAGGCTGCCCCTTTGACAGCTAGATTGCTCGACTCGGTCCCATCGGAAGTAAAAATGATGTCGTCGGGCGACTCGGCATTAATCAGCGCGGCAATTTGGGAACGGGCCTGGGCAATGGCATCGCGCGCGCGCACGCCATGTTGATGCAGGGACGAAGGGTTGCCAAACGCTTCGGTGAAAAACGGGCGCATGGCCTCGAAGACCTCCGGCAAAACGGGGGTAGCCGCCTGGTGATCCAGATATACGTGTCGCATGTCGATCCTCAACCCCCAACGAATTTTCCGCTCCTAATCTTAATCTTAATCTTAATCCTATTCCGCAAAAAGAGATTAAGATTAAGATTACGATTAGGAGCGGATGAAAAAAACCGCTTACGTCAGCGTAATTTTGTCATCCTTTTTCAGGGTGACGATGGCTTTTTTCCAATCGGGGGCGTGGCCGGCGGCAGTGGTGCGCTTGCGGCGGGCTTTGCCGCGGACATTGAGAGTATTGACTCGCAAGACTTTGACTTTGAAAAGTTCCTGCACCGCATGACGGATTTCCGTCTTGTTGGCCCGCCGGTCGGCGACCACGGTGTATTGGTTGTATTTGTCCGATTGCCGAGTCCCTTTTTCAGTCAACCGAACGGTCTTGATGATTTCAAAAGAGTTCATGTTATTCCTTGGTCAATCGTTGTTCGAGGTCTTCAAAGGCGGTGCGGGTAAAAACAACCTTGTCACTGCGCAAAACCTGGTAGGTGTTGAGCGAATCGCCGGTGGCCAATTCCACCTCGCGCAGATTGCGCGCGGCCAGAAACAAATTCTTATCGACACCATGCGAAACAACGAGGGTGGTCGCGCCGCGCAACTGCAGCGTATCCAGCACGACAATAAATTCCTTGGTCTTGGGCGAAGTCAGTTTCAAATCGTCCACCACCATGACGTCGCCGGCCTTGAGGCGTTCGCTCAGGGCTTTGCGCAAGGCAAGCTGGCGGGTGCTGCGGCTGACCTTCTTGGAAAAGTCGCGCGGCTTGGGCCCGAAAACAACGCCGCCGCCGCGCCACAACGGGGATTGAAACGAACCGGCCCGAGCGCGGCCAGTGCCTTTTTGTTTCCAGGGCTTTTTGTTCGTGCCGGCGACTTCGCCGACGTTCTTGGTGCAGGCGGTGCCCATGCGCTGGGCGGCCCGAAAAGCGGTCACCGTTTGGTGGACGGCTTCGGTGCCTTTGCCATTTTCAATCAGCGAAAATTTAACTTCCAGTTCGCCCTGGTCCTTGCCGTGAATATCTTTGACCGTCAGCTTCATAAATTATTTTTTCTTGGCGTCAGCCTTGGCGGGAGCCGCGGCTTTGGCAGGTGCTGCGCCCTTGGCTTTGGGCGTGGGCGCCTCGTTGGCGGCTACTTGCGCGGCGACAATGCGTTTGGCCCGTTCCGAACCCTTGGGCAATTTCTTCGATTCGCGAATGATGACGTAATCGTTGTTCGATCCAGGAATGGCTCCCTTGATCAACAATAAATTATCAGCCTCGCGCACCTGGATGATCTGCAAATTTTGGGCGGTGCGGCGGACTTGGCCCATGTGGCCGGGCATCTTCATGCCGCGCATAACCGTGCCGGGGAACAAACGCTGGCCAATGGCGCCCGAGCGGCGGCGCCAGCCTTTGGCGCCGTGCGAGGCGTCGCCACCGCGGAAGTTATGGCGTTTCATGACGCCTTCAAAACCGCGGCCTTTGGTGATCCCGATGGCATCCACAAAAT
>DASRLE010000437.1:0-6115 GCA_035648615.1 Saccharimonadales bacterium (SeqCode)
GGATGTAAGCTCCTTGAAAAACCGCTCCCAGATAGAACGGCGTCATGAACCACCCCGCTCCAATGAAACTGCCGGCCAAGGCCGGCCCGATGGACTGCGGCAGCCTGCCCGAGAACGTGTTGAGACTGGATGCCACCCCCCGTCGCTCGTCCCTGACGGCGCTCACCACCAATGCCTGCCGCGTGCCGATCGTTCCAGAAATCAGGGCTGTGCGCAGCAGATGCACCAAGGCCGCCAGCGCGTAAACCGGCATGAGTGGGAGAATCAGCAACAGCCCCAATCCTCCCCAGCGCGTCCAGAGCAGGACGTTGACCATGCCGGAACGCCGTCCCAGTCCGCCGGTTAATTGTGCCACCACCGCCACGGCAAAAAATGTTCCCGCCATGACGGGCGCGATCAATTCAGCGCCGACACGGAAGCGCTGTTGAAACCAGTAAGACATCAGCGGCCCGGTGAGTCCCACCGCCAGTCCGTTGAGGGCGTTGATCGCCATTAAACGGAAAAGAAAACGATTTTCGTGCCCGCGAGTTTCTTCCGCTGGTTTGGGACGCGCTTCATCCCCGGCGGGCGGCGGCGCCCGTTTCCGCTCGGTGGCTTTTCCAAGAATGAAAAGGTTGGCGGCGTTGCCCAGAACCACGACGAGAAAGAGCGGACGGTGACTCGCCGCCGGGCCGAGGGCGGCACTCCACAAGGCCGGCAACATGGCCGCCAACGCGCCGAGCGCCATCCCGGCAAAACCAACCGAGGATTTCACACTGAACATATAGCCGCGCTCGATGGGTTCGACGCTTTCGGCCAGCCAGGCGTCTTCCGCCGGAGCGAACGGACCTGCCGCGCCATTCGCCCCCCGGCCAAAACCGCCCAGGACAATGGCCGCTGTGAGCAGCGGAGTATTGCTGGTGAAAAACGCCGCCAGACCACAGACACAACCCACCGCTTCATAGAGGAGCAGGAAATTCTTGCGTCCGAAACGGTCGCTGACGAATCCAATCGCCAGACCGAAAGCCGCCCCCGCCAGTCCCGCGCCGCTCAATACGCCGCCGATGGCCGTTCCAGACCACCCGAGGGCGCTCAGGTAAAGCGCCAGATCCACCACTAGCGCGCCTTGAGCGATGCTGCGCCAGAACCGCGCGGCCAATATGCTGCGCGCCGTTGAAGAAATCGGATTGGGAGTTGGCCGGTGGACGGTCATTCAGTCCAGCACGTAGAGATCCGTCCACAACGCGATTTGGTTCACGCTGTCACGCACGAGTTCAGCATCGGCGGACACGAGTTCGATGTAAAGTCCGGCGCGATAACCGCTCTTCGAGAGGCCGATGGGCTGGCCGATTTGTCCGCGCACTTCGTGATAGAGATAGCCGGGAAGTTCTGGAATTTCATCCAGATGATGGATCGAACGCAATATTCCATTTCGGGGCGCGAACGGCGTGACGACCGCCGCCGCCAGATTAAGTTCGCCATGCAAGTCGGGAATCTCGCCGCGGAAAATTTGATAGCAGGCATGGAGCACGTCCATGCCGTAAGCGAGTTCGAGAATGCGCGGACGATTGCCGCCCGGACGCGCGGCAATTTCTCCGAGGCGCGACCCGATGAATTCCACATGCGCCGCGCTGGTGGTCATATCCAACGCCTGCACGCCCGCAATCGCGAGCCGGTCCAGCGCCAGCTTTTCTTCCGCGCTCAGACGCGGCGGAAGCACCCGGGCGAAGTGGTGAAAATCATCAATGCCCACGTCCCTTCCCGTCAGCACTTCAACGGCGGGCGTCGTATAGACGCGGCCCCAATGATCCATCAGACAATCAATGGAGATGTTGGCGCCCTCCATGTATTCCGCCAGCACGACGGATAGGCGCGCTTCTTTTTTGCCGAGCCGCTCGTAATACTTGGGCACTTCGTCGAGCATTACGCGGTAGTTGGCGAGCAACGTTTCCTGGCTGTTGTTGCGCGTCGCCCACATGCTGGCGGACACGTTCGAGGGCTGCAAAAAACACGGGTAGCCAAGCTCGTTCGCAAATTTTACCAGCTCGGCTTCCGAATGAATGTCGTGAAACTTCGCCACCGAATCCGGCCCAATGCGGTCGCGAAACCGCCGGCGCATGAGATTTTTGTCGAGGCACAGCCGGGCGGACGCGGCGGAAATTCCCGGCAAGCCAAGGGCGGCGGCGACTTCCGCCGTCTGCGCGACGTAAAATTCAATCACGTTGAACAGACACGCAATGCCGAAACGCGTTTCAATGCCGCGGACGGCGGCAATCAGTTCCGGCAGCGGACGGGAGAAATCAAAACGCTCCACAACCACGAACTGCGAAACATCGCCGAGGCGGGCCTTGCTGTTTGTGTCCACTAGAATGCCCAACCGCAGGCCGCGCTTTTCGAGGGTCTCAAATTCACCGCGGCGGACCATGCCGAGGAACAAAACAATGCCCGGTTCCGTTGTGGACGGGCCTGATTTCTCGGCGCCACCGCTCATAGCAAAGACTGGACAAATTGCCCAAGACGGGTCAAACCCGCAACAATCTCGCCGGTCGGGATCGCGTAGGAAATGCGAAGGTGATTTTCCGCTCCGAAGGCCGAGCCGGGGACCATCGCCACATGGGCATGCTCCAACAGCATTTCTGCCAAGACATCCACATTTTCCACGCGCCGGCCTTTGAATGATTTCTGAAAGAGCGACCTCACGTCGGGAAAGAGATAGAAGGCGCCTTGGGGAACCACACAAGGCAAACCTGGGATTTTTCGGATCAGTTCCAGGGCGGTGGCGCGCTGGGCGGCCAATTGTTTGCGGTTTCCTTCCACGAAGGCATCGTTCTCTGGATCGAAGGCGTTTAAGGCCGCGTATTGAACGAGGTTGGAGGGATTGGAGGCGATATGACTTTGCAGATTGCCGATGGCCTTGACAATAGGCTGAGGCGCGGCGAAAAACCCCGCGCGCCAACCTGCCATGCAATAAGATTTCGAGAGCGAACCAATGAGCACCGTCCGCGCTTTCATTTCTGGCACAATCTTCACGATGTTTTGGTGGACTGCCGGCGCGTAAACCAACTCATCGTAGCATTCGTCGAAAATACAGATTAAATCATGACGCAGAACAAGGCCGGCAATTTTTCCCAGCAAGTCGGCGGAATACACCACCCCGGTCGGATTGTGCGGAGTGTTCAGTATAATGCCGCGTGTTCGCGGCGTAATGCATTGCGCCAGTTCAGCGACGTCGATTTGAAAACCATGGCGTTCGGTGGGCAGCGCGATGGGCGTGGCGCCGGCCAGGCGCACCTGTTCAGGAAGGGTTACCCAATAGGGCGCGGGAATGATGACCTCGTCACCCGGCTGAAACAGGACGAAGCTCGCATTAAACAGCGCTTGCTTGGCTCCGGCGGTGAAGCCCACCTCCTCGGCAGCGTAGGTTTGCCCGGCCTTCTGGCTGATGCTTTGGGCGATGCGCTCACGCAATTCGGAAATGCCCAGCGTATCGGTGTACTGGGTGCGCCCGGAATCAATGGCCTTGTGCGCCGCAGCTTTGATGCTTGCGCTGGTGTCCTGATCCAATTCGCCGGCCGCGAAATTTACGACGTGGACCCCTTGCGCCCGCAGCTTGCGCGCCCGATTCCGCATTCCCGAAGTTTGCGAACCGGAAAACCCTTTCATCCGGTCGGCCAGGATATTCTCTCTCATTGGGAAAATAAAACGCCGTTCCGTGTTTGGACGCAACCGTATTAGCTCTTGGCTGACCCTTTTTTCGACGGAGGTGAATTCCCGTTTTTCCCGGCCAGCCTTGCTTCAAGTTCCACCACCCGTTCCGCGCCGACTAAGTTCGCGACGGTCAAAACCGTGGAAATTTCGGAACCGACCGAGTCGGCCGTGTCCGATTGCGCCAGCGTTCCAAATGTCCTGTCAATGGCCGCATGAGCGGCCCGCAACCCTTGATTTGCGAATATCGAGTGTGAAATCCCGGCGGCGGCAAACTGTTTGTTTCCCACTTTGGGCATCCGCGTCGGCGCGATAAAGAAAGGCAGCCGGCGATTCCATTCGCGTCCAAAACGAAGCACTTCTTCGCCAGTCGAATCAAGAGATTGAACAAAAACTGCGTCCACTCCGGCGTCGGCATAAGCGGAACATCGCTTGAGCGCTTCTTTGAGGCCCATCCCTGCCACCAAAGCTTCGGTCCGTGCGATAACCTTGCAATTTGAATGGGCTGCCTCGACGCCCGCCCGCGCCGCGCGGATACGCGCGACATGTTCATCAATCGTCGCAAGGGTGCGATCATAGCCGTCGTAGAGGCTGCATCTCTTTGAGGTCGGGTTGTCCTCGATGCAAAGTCCCGCCGCGCCCGCGCGGGCCATCGCTTCCATGACGTGAAACACCTTCACGGCGTCACCGTAGCCGGAGTCCAGGTCAATGAGGATGGGTAGATCAATGCAGCGCCGAACGCAACGCACCACGGAAAGAATCTCGTCCGGGCCGATGATCCCCGCATCCGGCAATCCCAGCGCGGCGGAGCAGCAAAAGCTGCTGATCCACACGAAGTCAAATTTCCATTTCGCCGCCAGTAACGCGGACAGGCCGTCATAGACTCCAATACCGACTTGAAATTTTCCATTGAAGAGCCGTGCCGCATGATCGAATTCGAGCGGTCTGCTTCCTTGATCAGAGGAGGACTTTGGACTCGCCTTGAGAGACGGACGGTGGCGGACGATAGGCAGAATTGTTTTGTTCATGCCGCAACTTTATCAAATGACACATTACCGTAACATTACCGTAACATGACGCGCCGGGAGTAAGCGGGCCGGCAACGGCGTAATCTTCTGGTAATGTCGCGGATGCCAATCTGGGCGCCGACAGGCTTGGTGGATTGTGTTTTCCGGTTTCCTGGGCCAATATCCTCCACGCGTGACCTTTGCATAAATCGGAATTCCGACGCTCGTGAGAATTCTACTCGTTGAAGATTCAGACCGCCTGAGCCGCTCCATCAGCGCGGCGCTGAAAAAGTCCGGCTATGTCGCAGACAGGACTTGCGACGGACGGGAAGGCTTGTGGCTGGCAGAGTCTAATGACTACGACGTCATTGTGCTCGACATCATGTTGCCTGGGCTCGATGGCCTTTCGCTCCTGCAACAACTTCGCCAGCAAGGCAAAACAACGCATGTGCTCCTGCTCACGGCCAAGGATACGGTTGAAGACCGTGTTCGCGGGTTGCAACTCGGCGCGGACGACTACTTGATCAAACCCTTCGCCCTGGAGGAACTGCTGGCACGCGTCGAAGCCCTTTGCAGACGCAGCTATGGCAGCAAAAAACCTCGGCTGGCTATTGCCGACCTCGAAATTGACACGATAACCAAGGAAGTTTTTCGCGCCACCCAGCCTGTCCGGTTGAAACCGCGCGAATATCTCCTGCTGGAATACCTGGCCCGGCGCGCCGGACAGGTGGTCACCCGCAGCGAGATCGAAGCTCACATTTACGACGACAAGGTGGACCCCATGAGCAACGTGGTCGAGTCCGCCATTTGTTCCTTGCGGAAGCACCTCAGTGCGGCGAACCCGGCCCCGCTCATTCTTACCCGGCACGGCCTCGGTTACACCTTAAAGGCGGAATCCGAATGAAGACCATTCGCCAGCAACTTACCCGCAAGCTTCTGGTCCGTTTCATCGTTCTTCTTGGCGTCGGCGGTGCCGGCGTTTATCTTTCCACTCGCGCGGCGCTCTTGGAGCAATTTGATGAGACTCTCCGGGCCAAGGCCAACGCCATTAGTTCCGCCACGGAGCAACACGGCCAGCGCATCGGTGTGGAAACCACCGAGCAATTCATGCGTGAATTCCATGAAGGCGTTGCCGTGGATTTTTTCCAGTTGCGCCGCGCCGACGGAACCTCGGTCCGGCGCTCGAAGTCGCTCGCCGGGGCCGACCTGCCTGCTCTCCTCGGAACGTTCCGTCGGCCGAGCTTCTTGAACCTGACGTTGACTTCGGGCTTTCGGGGGCGAGCCATTGGCTACAACTTCACGCGCAGGACTGAGCGGGAAGATAAGCCGGCCCAGCCGATGGAACTGTCCATCGTCGTTGCTTCGGACCGCAGAGAACTGGATGAAACCCTGGCGGTGCTCTCGCTGATGCTTTTGTGCTGCGG
>DASRLE010000438.1:0-3539 GCA_035648615.1 Saccharimonadales bacterium (SeqCode)
GGTCAGAAAGAAGAAAAGGCAGGGCAAGACGACGGACACTCAGGGCAAGGCCAGCCGAATGGTCAGCGGCCTGGGGAAAGCCGGGCTTCGATGCCGGTGGGGCAGCCGGGCGCGGTTTATGGTTTTCTGAAGGTCGCGCTGGCTATTGTGGCGGCGCTGGTGGTGGGTGGCTGGATTATTCGGCGATGGCGTTTGTTGATGGAAATGCTGCGGTCGCTTTGGGCGGCGCTGGCGGAGTTTTGGCGGAAATTGCTGGCGTTTGGGGAGGGCCGCAAAGTGCCCAAGCGAGTTGCGCCGGAAGTGGCGCGGCCGCGGTATCGGTCGTTCTCGCAGTATAAGAATCCGTTTTTCACTGGCCAGGAGGAGGCGTGGCCGCCGGAACAAATTCTTATTTACACGTACGAGGCGCTGCAGGTTTGGGCGAAGGAGCAGGGAGTCGAGGCGCATCCCACCCACACGGCGCGGGAGTTTTGCCGGGAGTTGGGGGAACAGTGCCCGCAGGTGGAAGGGTCATTGGGGCCGCTGGCGTATCTTTATGCCCACGCGGCTTATGGGAGACAACTGCCAGCGGGCAGCGATCTTGAACCCATCAAGGAACTGTGGCGCCAGATGGCAGTTCCGCCGCCGCGAACGGTTGCGTTGGCGGCGCGCTGAACTATTTTTTTCGCATTTTGATTTAAAGAGCTTGCCGATTTTGAATCTTTCCCTAAGAAGGTTGTCTGAACATTATCCATGGCTATCGGTAATAACCCATTGCAATTGAGCAGAGTCATCGTAATCTCTCCGCCGCCCTTGGCAGACAGGTCTGCTTAAGCCATGCGACAATTTATCACCATCGCCAGCAACGCCTTCATGGAGCTAATCCGCCAGCCGGTGTTTTTGCTCTTGATGACCGCCTCCGCTCTTTTTGAAGTTTTTTTGGCGTGCGTCAATTACTTTGGCTTCGGCGATGAACCCAAACTGGTCAAGAATAGCGCGCTGGCCGTCATGTTCCTGACCGGGTTGTTTGGGGCGGTGCTGAGTGCGTCGTCCTCGGTGGCTCGGGAGATTCGGAGCGGGACGGCCTTGGCGGTGCTCTCCAAGCCGGTGGGACGGGCGCAATTTCTCCTGGCGAAATACGTCGGGCTGTCGCTGGCGTTGACGCTCTTGACGTTCGTCAATTGCATCGCGGCCTTGCTGGCGACGCGCATGGCCTTTGACGCTTACGGTGATATTGATTATCCGGGACTTGAAGTTTATTGCGGGGCATTCGTGCTGGCGTACTGCATCGGCGGGTTTACAAACTTTTTTCTGCGCCGCCCGTTTGTTTCGGACGCGGTGTTGGGCGTGGCCGTGATGTCCGTCCTGGCCTTTATTGTCCTCCAATATATTCCGCGCGAGGCGGGACGCATGGGACCGGATTACCAGGGGATGGATTGGCGGGTGGTTCCCGCTTCGGCTTTGATTTTGATGGCGCTGCTGATTCTGGCCTCGCTGGCCCTGGCCTGTTCGACGCGGCTGGAGGTAGTGCCGACCCTGGCGATTTGTTCGGCCTTGTTTTTGATGGGGCTGATGTCGGATTATTTCTGGGGAACGCGGGCCAAAGCAGGGACATGGTGGGCTTCAGGTCTTTACACTGTGACCCCAAACTGGCAACTGTTCTGGGTCGCGGACGCGCTGGAAGGAAAGAACCAGATTCCGCTCAGTTATTTAGGGAAGGCCTTGGGTTACGCGTGCGGTTATATCGGCGCAATCCTGGCCCTGGCCCTGATGATGTTTGAAGATCGCGAACTAAGTTGAAATGGACCAAAACGTTAAGAAAATCGGGTTGATTAATTGGATCGTGCTGTTGCTGGCCACGGTCGGCCTGCTGCTGGTGACGCGCTTCGTCAGTTCGGCGGCCAGCGCGCTTGGCACCGTGCTGACGGGCTTTGGCCTGCTGGTGGCGATCCTGAGTTATTTCCAGATGGGGCTGATCGAGCGCGAGAATTTCGAACGGCTGGAATTGGAGGAGTTGAGCAAATCGCGCGGCAGCCAATCGCTTTTCACCACGGCGGGCGCGGACACATTTCCGGCGAAGCGTTCGCGCGAGCAGTTTGAGCGATTCTTTGTGCCGGTGTTCACCGCGATGCTCTTCATCCTGCAAGCGGCGGCGGCTTATTGGCCCTGGCAACGCGTGGCGACCATGCCGCCGATCGTGACCGACCGCGCGACGCTGGCCATGGCGTTGCTCGGTTTGTTTGGGTTGATCCTGTTTTTGCTGGGGAAATATTCGAGCGGGTTGGCCCGATTGAACGGACAGCGGCTCTTGCGGCCGGGGGCGGCGTATATGTTGTTGAGCGCGTATGCCTGCTTTGTCGTGACCGGGGCCATCGCCGCGGATTTGGCGGGCTTTCCAAGGGCGGACCTGATCGTGGCGCGAGTCCTGTGCGTGGTGGCGGGGTTGATTGCCATCGAGACGCTTTTGTCCTTGATCCTGGAAGTGTACCGGGTGCGGATGCGCGGCAGCGAATCCCGCGTACTGTATGAGAGCCGATTGGTGGGATTGCTTGGGCAACCGGAGGCGATCATCACCACGGCGGCTCAGTCCTTGGATTATCAGTTCGGATTCAAGGTTTCCGAGACGTGGTTTTACGTCTTTTTGGAGAAAGCCCTCGGCTGGCTGATTTTGGCGCAGTTCGGCATTCTGATTCTTTCCACCTGCTTCGTGGTTATCACGCCCGGCAACCAGGCGTTGCTGGAACGCTTTGGGCATCCGTTGGGGGCCAACGGCGTCATCGGGCCGGGACTGCACTTAAAGCTGCCTTACCCGATAGATCGCACGATTGATTATCACACAGAGCAAATCCAAACGTTTATTGTCGGTGCCCTTCCCGAGCCGCGGAGCACGATCGTGTGGACGGTTTCCCACGCCGGCGAGACGAATTTTCTGGTGGCCAGTCACGTCAAGGTGACCGGGCCGGGGACCAACGATGCCCTTGGCGCGCAGAGTCCGCCGGTGAATCTCTTGTCGGTCAGCATCCCGGTGCAATACCAGATTACCAACCTCGCCTCCTGGGCCTACGTCAACGCCGATCCTGACGTCCTCCTCCGCGGAATCGCCACCCGCGAAGTGGTGCATTATTTGGCCAGCGCGGATTTTGACGATGTGATGTCGCGCGGCCGGGCGGCGGCGGGAAAAGCCTTGCGGGTGGATATTCAGAAGCAAGTCGATGCGCTCCAACTGGGAGCGCGGATCACCTTTGTCGGTTTGGAAGACATTCATCCTCCCACGAAAGTGGCCAAAATTTTCGAGGAAGTCGTCGGCGCGGCCCAAACCCGTGAATCGAAAATCCTGCAAGCCCGGGCTTACGACGTGGCCACCAATGCCATCGCCCGCGCCGGGGCGTTTCAGCGGGTCGCCGCGGCCGAAGCCGACGAGCATCGGGCGGTGGCCACTTCCACCGCGCGCGCCATGCTTTTCACCAATCAAGCCCTGGCTTACGCCGCCGCGCCGGGGGCCAACGGGGTCTATGAGCAGCGCGAATATCTCGAATCCTTGGTCACGGGCAGCGCCAAGG
>DASRLE010000439.1:0-4650 GCA_035648615.1 Saccharimonadales bacterium (SeqCode)
ATTATTGACGATAAACCCTCCATCCCGGCGCGCCCTCCAAAAATCTACCGCGCCGCCGCCTGGAAACTGGGCCTGTTCGCCGTGCGAATTATTCCACAGGGACTTCTTTACTGGCTGGCCGAATCCGCTTCGGCTCTTTATGAGGCAACCAATGAAGATCGGCGGGAGATTGTCATCAATAATCTTCTGCCCGTGGTGGGCGGAGACCGTCAAAGGGCCGAGGCCGAATGCCGCCGGTTGTTTCGCAATTTCGGACAAAAGCTGGTGGATTTGTGGCGTTGCGAAGCCGGCCTGCCTTCAGCCCCGCTCATTGCCGAATTCATTGGAGCCGATACCGTCTTTGCCGCGCACGAGCGAAAACAAGGCGTGCTGCTGGTGACTCCGCACCTCGGCAATTGGGAGGTCGGCGGCTACGCTTTGGCCGCCCGCGGCATTAAATTGCGCGTCGTGACCTTGGCCGAACCCGCCGAGGGGCTGACCGAACTTCGCTCCCGGGCGCGCGAACGGCAGGGCATCGAAACAATTGTGGTGGGCGAGGATCCTTTCGCTTTTGTTCACATCATCAAGCTGCTGCAGGAGGGCGCGGTCATGGCCCTTTTGCTCGACCGTCCGCAGCAATCCGTCAGCGCCATGGTTGAGCTGTTCAACAAACCGTTTCGCGCGGCGCTGGCGGCGGCGGAATTGGCGCGCGCGTCCGGTTGCGCCATCATGCCGGTCTTCCTGCCTCGCACCGAAAAGGGGTATCGCATCGAACTCGCGCCCGAGATTATTTATAACCGCCACGACTTGGGGGATCGCGAGGCGCGGCAGCGGCTGACCCAGCAAATCATGCGGGCCTTTGAACCCGCCATTCGCCAATATCCCAATCAGTGGTATCATTTTGTGCCGATTTGGCCCGAAGCACCAAAACAATGAAGCGATTACTTTTCCTATTCACCTTGACGGCCTCGAGCCTTTTTGGGGCTCCCGACAGTCAAGTATTGGACAACTGGCTGCACACGCAAGCGACCGTCCAAACGTGGACGGCCGATTTCAAGCAGACGCGCGAATTGAAGGCCCTGACCGAGCCGCTGGTCGCCACCGGCAAACTCTGGTTCGCCGCGCCAGGCCGTTTTCGCTGGGAAATCATGAAGCCCGTGCCAACGATTGCCGTGAGGGCCGAGGACGAGCTGCTGGTCATCTTCCCGCGCTTAAAACGCGCCGAGCGATATTCTCTGACCAAACTGCGCCAGGGCCAGTGGAAGGATTTGATGGGTCTGCTTGACACCGGCTTCCCGCGCAGTCAAGCCGAATTTGACCAGCGCTTCCACGTCAAAGAAATCATTTCCGTCCCCGGCGGCCACCGCCTGCTGATCGATCCCAAATCCAGCCTGGTCAAAAAATACATGCCGGAACTGACCATCGACATCAGCGAGCCCGATTCCATGCTAATGGCCACCGCCATGAAATTCATCGACGGCTCAGTCCTGAAAAACGAATTCAGCAATCCGCAAATGAATCCCAAAATCGACGACGCGCTTTTCCATCCGCAACTAGGCCCCGAGTACAAAATCACCGAGCCACTGGCCGACGCCGCCCAATGAATGCGCTCGACGCCTTGCCGCACGGCCCCGAATTCCGCTTCCTCGACCGAATCATCGCGCTCGAACCCGGCCAAACCGGCGCCGGCGAATACACCGTGCGCGGCGACGAACCCTTCCTGCGCGGCCACTTCCCCGCTCAACCTATCTTCCCCGGCGTGCTCCTGGTCGAAGCCGCTGCGCAACTCGCCGGCTGCGTCGCGCAAAGCGATCCGCATGTCCTGCCTTTGGCGAAACTCAGGTTAACCGGAATCAAAGGCGCCAAAATCCTCGGCACTGCGAAGCCTGGAGAAACTATCACCTTGCAAGCCACGATCCTGGGCCGAATGGGAAATCTGGTGCAGGCCTCGGCCACCGCCAGCGTCGGCGGTCAAACTATTTTAAAAACAGAACTGACGTTATCCGGGAGCTAAGATTCATTATGGGCATTAGTCCTCCAGAAATCGGTAGCCGACGCCCCGCACGGTATCGAGATATTTGGCCGCGCCGCCCAGTTTATCGCGCAGCCGGCGCATGTGCGTGTCCACAGTGCGGGTTTCGATGATGTTTTCGTAACCCCAGACGTCGCGCAGGAGTTGCTCGCGGGATTGCACCCGGCCCCGGCGTTGGACAAGAACCGTCACCAATTTAAATTCGGTGGCAGTCAGTTCGAGAGGTTTGCCTAAATAGGTCACACGGTGGCGCGGTTGATCGATGATCAAATTACCAAGGCGGATTTTCTCAGATTTCGTCTCGGGCGCGCCCGCGCGCTCCAATAGATTTTTGACGCGCAAGATGAGTTCACGGGGGCTGAAGGGCTTGGTGAGATAATCGTTGGCCCCCAATTCCAAACCCAGCACTCGATCCATTTCGGCCGCCCGCGCCGTGAGCATAATGATGGGAATAGCGGAGGTGGCGGGGTCGCGTCGCAGGGATTTGCAGACTTCCAAGCCGTCCATTTCGGGCAGCATGACGTCGAGCAGGATCAAATCGGGCATGGAGGCGCGCGCTTGTTGCAGCGCTTCCCGCCCATTATCCGCAACCATCACGTCATAACCTGAGGCGATCAGATTGAACTGAATCAGTTCAATCGCGTCCGGTTCATCATCGACGACAAGAATTTTTGCTTTCATGGTTGGCGCGTGTTTTTTCGATTGCAACATAGAAGGCTCCTCCGGGGGAATAAAATTTCACCGGCGCGGAACGGGTAGTGTTCCTGACCGTGGTTAGTTGTCGCCCATTCATCGTTTGAGTCGTCACGCCAGACTTTGGCACGGTCATGTGTCAAATGGATGAACAAACGGTGACGATTAGGTGACGAATAGCCAAGGTCCAGTTAACCGAAGTTTAGCTTTTCGGCAAAGGAGAAAATTATGAGTCGGCGAGGCAGTTAACTGCCCTGTTTTCGCCTTCGTTTTTGCACGAGATTCAGGTCGTCTGCGGGAATTCGCTTTTTCGCCGCGCGGGTCAGTGCGGACGGCGGCGCGGGCGCACCTGCCTTGTGAAGGGAAATGCCCTCGACGACCTGTTGGAGCGAGGCCGAGCCCCGGGCCACTCCGGTGAGGAGGGCATCGGCCGTCTTTTCCTGTTGCAGTGTCGAGGCGAGTTGAGCCAGTTCATGAGTATAGCCCATTTTATTGGCCCAAGAACAAAGGGTGCCGTAGGAGGCGATTTCGTAGTGTTCGATTTTTTGCGCCGCCGCGATAAGAGCAATGTCCCGGCAGGGAGAAGCCACATTTTTCACCACTGATGCCACGCTTTCTTTGATGAGGTTTTCCATGGCATGGCAGGTCCTGTTCGGCAATTTAACGCCCAAAGATTCCGCGATATTTTTGACGCATTCGACGTGGCCCCTGGTTTCTTTAAGGTGTATTTGCAGGAGCGTTTTGAGGTCCCGGGAGCGCGCGACTTTGACCAGCAGCGGAATGGCCATGGTAAGCTGGCTCTCGGCATCCTTCATCTCGGCCAATTCGTCGAGGAAAAGTTCACGGAGATGCTTGCTCGCTGGATTTCCCCGGAACGTTGGGGCTTGAGTTCTGTTCGTGGTATTCATAATGGCGGGTTTAATGTCTGAATTTTCGGGATCACTCCCCTCATAAAACCCGTAACTTCACGGCCATCGTTTGTCAATCGGGCCAGTTTTGGGTTCTTCCATGACGGTTAACCGGTCATCGGCTCGAACTGGCGCGTTTTGGGATTCATTTCGGCGATGGACTTTGTGGCGGTGTCGATGATCCACCCATGCAACTCGACCCGGCCCTCCTTCACCGCTTGCGCGACCACTGGGTAGGTGATCAAGTTGCCCAAACTATGGCGGACCGATTCTTGTTCCAGCGCATGGAGAGTCTGCTCGTCATTCCATTTTTGAGCTTTGGCTTCTTCCATGATTCGCGCGCGCACTGGACTCAGGCTCTCCAGATAGAGCGGCAGGTAATGATCCCGCGCCTCGTGGCAGCCGTGCTGGCACGCTTTGATCCCCCCGCAATCGGTGTGGCCTGAGACGACGATATGTTTGACGCGGCTCGCGCTGGGTGGAAGGTGATGCAGAAAATATTCCAAAACCGCGCCCATGCTCGCATTCTCCCGCAGCACCAGCGCCCCGATGTTGCGGAAGATCAGCGCGTTGCCCTGCTCGATGCCGATATCGCTCACCGGGTCGAGCCGCGCGTCCGGGCAGCCAATATAGAGCATCTCGGGCCGATGCGAAAGCGGCACAGGGCGGGGCGCCCGCGCGGCGAGGGCCTGCCGGCGGCGAATATTCTCCATAATGCTCATAGTCTCGTGCAACGGGTTCCAGCTTTATTCACCGGACTTTCATAATGGACGATTTTTTGGATGCGGCAACAAACTTTGCAGATGGACAGAATTTTTCCAGTAGTTGAACGATCTCCTTGTGCGAGTGCGGTTGCGGCGAGACTGACCCTGCGGCAAAGGATTAGATCCCTTCGTTACCTTATAGTTGCCCCAAAGTTATTCATCGTTTGCAAGGAGAGCCGCAGGGACTCCTCTCCGCAGCCAACGGTGAATAACTTTGCGCCGCCAAAAAGATTTACAGTGAACAACGTGATTTTCACCCGCAGTATCCAGGTGA
>DASRLE010000440.1:0-2755 GCA_035648615.1 Saccharimonadales bacterium (SeqCode)
GAAATATTGCATGGGAAAGGCGCGCCCTTTGAAATGACCATGCTTTTAAATCAAGCCCAAGCCGTCAACTACGGGGAATTCCTGGCGCAGATCGCCGCCCAAAACGACGCGAATCCCCGGCGCCGCCAGGCGCTGGAAGCCCTCAGCGAGCAAATGGCGGCATATCACATGCGCCTCGTGCAATTGATCGTCATGCGATAATATGTGTTGATATGTTTTGGCGTTCCTTCGTTTTCGCTTTGTTGCTCGCGGGTGTTTCACCGGCTTGGGCCCAGGAAAAATCCATGGGGCCGGTCCCGGAAATACTGACGGTTGTCTCCAATCTGCCGCATGTGCAGATGCTCGTCCTTGGTTTCACCGCGCGGGAATGCCCTCTTTCAGTCAATAATATTAACAGCCTGGTTTGCTCGCCGGACGGGCGCATTTTTGCCCTGTGTTACGACGGTAACGTCCTGCAACTCAAAGACACCGACGGCGATGGCCTGGAGGACACCGCCAGTTATTTTTTCAAGAATGACCACCACGAAATTCCCGCCAGCATCGGCATGTGCTGGGGACCGGGCGGCCTCTACATCGCCAGCCGGGGCAAGATTCTGCGCTTGCGCGATAAGGGCGACGGCAGTGGCGCATTGGAAACCGTGGCCAGCGGATGGGTTCCTCCCACTATCGCGGCGGGCTCATCGCTGGATTCCATCGGTATCGCGGTGGACAAACAAGGCAGCATTTTTTTTGGTCTCGGCGCCGATGCCTGGTCCAATCCCTATCTGCCCGATGGAAAAGGGCACAGCGGTTATCATCTGCTCAGTGAGCGCGGCACCATCCAGGAATTGTCGCCCGATTGGAAACATCGCCAGACCGTCGCGACCGGCCTGCGCTTCACCGTGTCGCTGGCCATCAATGACAAGGGCGATTTGTTTTGCACCGACCAGGAAGGCGCCACCTGGCTGGCCAATGGAAATCCCTTCGATGAATTGCTCAATATCCAGCCCGGACGCCACTATGGTTTTCCGCCGCGCCATCCGCTTTACCTTCCCGGCGCGATCGACGACCCCAGCGTGTTTGACTACGCGCCGCAACATCAGTCCACCTGCGGACTGCACTTCAACGACTCCGGCTTCGGCCCGGCGTGGTGGGAGGACGACGCCCTCATCGCCGGAGAATCGCGCGGCAAACTTTGGCGCACCAAGCTGGTCAAAACCAAGGCCGGCTACGTGGCGCAAAACAATCTGATCGCGTGCCTCGACATGTTGACCCTTGATGCGCTGCCCCTGCCGAACGGAGACTTGCTGGTCTGCTGCCATAGCGGCAAACCGGATTGGGGTTCAGGCCCCGCGGGCAAAGGAAAACTATTCAAAATTTCTTACACCGACAGAACTGCGCCGCAACCCGTGTTTGCCTATGCGGCCAGCTCCTCGGAAATTCGCGTGACGTTTGACCGTCCGATTGATCCCTTGCAATTTAAAAATCTCCAGCAGCAATCCGCCATCCGCATGGGACGATACGTCACCGCCGGCAACCGCTTCGAGTCGTTTCATCCCGGCTATCAGGCAGTGGAGAATCAACTTGTGGTGCCTCGCTATCGCCTGCCCGTTCTCTCTGCGGGCATAACTTCCGACAATCGCACCATTGTGTTGGAAACCATCCCCCATGCCGAAGCAGTCAATTACGCCGTCACCGTCCCCTGCGCCGGAGTGCGCGAAATCGACGTGTTAAGCGACCTCACCGGCGTCGAAGCCGAGTGGAAAGACGCGCGCGGCAAAGTGCAATGGACCGGCTGGCTTCCTCATCTTGACTTGGATGTGGATCGCGCCCTGACCGCGCCAAGCGAAGAGCATCAGCAGCTTTTCCGCCTGCTCAAAAAGCGCGGCATCCTGACCCTCCGCACCCAGCTTGATCTTTGGTCCATGCTGCACCCCGCCATTCAACCCGGCGGCAAAATTGGTTTTGAATACCCGCCCGAAACCGTGACGGTGACATTGAAAGCAGGTGCCCACTTAAAGTGGACCTCGGCCAAGGCACAAAAAGTCAACTTTGACGCCGACGGCGAGGCGCACGCTACCTTAGTTGGCAAAGAGAATCAGTGGCTGCCCTGCCAGGTGGTGATCCCGACCGGCGGCGCCGCGACGAAATTGGAAGCCACCTGGTTCACCGACGAAGACCCGCGTCCCCGCGCCTTCCCCTTGCGCCGCTTTCTCCTTCCATGGGCCAAGCCCGCCACCGGACAGCCAATGGAACTCGGTCCGCGCCACATCCCTGAGATTGCGGGCGGCGATTGGGAACGCGGCAAGAAACTGTTCTTCAGCGAACGCCCCGGCTGCTACAAATGCCACGAAATCGGCGGCCAAGGCGGCAAGATCGGCCCCTCCCTCACGACCCTCGCCTACCGCGATTACGCCTCCGTGCGCAAAGACATCCTGGAACCCAGCGCCGCCATCAACCCCGACCACCTCGCCTACAACGTCGCGCTCAAAAACGGCGACACCCAAACCGGCGTCATCCTCAACGAAACGCCCGACACCCTCTACCTCGGCCAAGTCACCGGCCAAATCCTGGAAATCCCCAAAGGAAACATCCTCGACACCAAAGCCTCCAAAGTCTCCCTCATGCCCGAAGGCCTCCTCAACGGCCTGACCGTCCCGCAGCAAAAAGATTTGTTCACCTACCTGCTCATGCCCGCTCCCAAGGCCCCAAAATAACGGTTGGCGACGCTTGTCGCCAGCAATATTATATACTTGACAGACCCAATCAAAATGCT
>DASRLE010000441.1:0-8573 GCA_035648615.1 Saccharimonadales bacterium (SeqCode)
ATTAAAGTCGAGTCTCCACCCCAACGAACCGATCACGGTCACGGCAGTGGATGGCAAACTCACCTTCAATCAAAACACTCCGGCCACGCCCGAAGCGCTTTCGAGTTAAAACGGTTGTTAAATCTAATTGTGGAAATCACCCTTGAAATCCCAGAGACAGTAGCCAAGGCGCTCGGCTATGCGCCTGAGGCTTTGCCCAAGCGCGCATTGGAAGCTTTTGCTGGTCGTCAAATGTTCCGTTAATGCCCTATTTACAACATGTAGCCATCAGGCTACAGTATTGCGGTGGTTGAAATTCGCAAGACGGAGATCTTCGCTCGATGGCTCGACGGTTTGCGCGATCTTCAGGCAAGGGCGCGTGTCCAATCAAGGATCGAGCGTCTTGCCATGGGACATCCGGGAGATGTGAAACCCGTTGGCGAGGGTGTTTCGGAATTGCGAATCAACCTCGGTCCCGGATACCGGGTGTATTACAAACAGCGCGGGCGTGCGCTGATGATCCTCCTGGCCGGTGGCGACAAGCGCACCCAAGCCAAGGACATCAGCATTGCCTTGAGACTCGCGCGCAACCTTTAGGAATGACGTGAAAAAAACGGTTACCACTCGCTACGACGTGGCGGAACACCTCAGGACCCCGCAGGAGATGGCGGCTTATCTCGAAGCGTGCCTTGAAGAGGCCAACGGGGACGCAGCCTTTATTGCCAAGGCACTGGGCGATATTGCGCGCGCCAAAGGCATGGCACGCGTGGCGCGCGATGCGGGACTGTCGCGTGAAGGTCTTTACAAAGCTCTTTCAGGAGACCGCAGTCCTAGCTTTGATACGATCTTGAAAGTTGTCGAGGCGCTTGGACTAAGCCTACACGCGAAGGCCACCAACTAATGGCAAAGTGGCCGCACAGCCGGATGTAGAACTTCACCAACTGCCTTCGGCTGACTTGCGACCGACTCATCTCCCTTTCCACCATGCATGGATGTCTGTTGCAGCTTGGTGCGCGAGCGCAGGGAGACCGTGAACGGCTTCGCTCAGTTCTGGGAAAAAGTGGACGGCCAGGCATAGCAGGACGGCGACAACGGCGAGCCAAATCACCGCATCCAGAAGAAACAGGGAGGACCACGCCCAATGCGGCCTGCCCAATCCCCAATAGCACGCGCGTCGCGCCGCCTTGAGCGGCGATGTGAGAACGCCGTAGGCCATGAAGAGCAGCAGCGCGGCCAGCCACTCCGGGATTTTGGCCGGCAGCGCCAACCCAAACACCCTACTGGTGTTGAGCAGCGAGACGACCGCGCAGATCAACAGGACGGCGGCTGCCCCTTGCAACAACGAGAGCACGGGGAGCGCGAAGCCTAAGCCGGGATGAAACGGCGCTTGCTCAGTCCAATAATTATGCCAATTGGTCCGAACGTGGTCCGCGTTCGCCCGCATTTCCCGGTCAAAGGACATGCGCCATCCACGCATTTCGCGCTTGAACCGGCGCTTCCATTCACGGCGCGCCGCGCGATCCGGAAAGCCTTTCATTGTCTCGTAATACCCTTCTTTTGCGCGGCGAATGAACTCTTGCGCCGTCCAGGGAGCACCCGAGGCGGCGGACTTTTCCTCGGGCGAGCGCGCCGCCGGCACCACCATGGCCATCACCAGATAGACAAGCACTCCAGTTCCCCAAAGCATCGTCAAGAGTGCAAAGGCAAGACGCACGAGGGTCGGATCGATGTTAAGATAGGCGGCGAGACCGTTGCAGACGCCGGAGATCATCGCGCCTTCATAAATCCTGTAAAGCCGGCGCGGCGTCCCGCCCTGCCCCGGCGGTCGTTCTCCGCCCCCCGCACCGTAGGTGCTCGCGCCGGGAGGAGGTTTGGGTTCAGCGGCGCCGGGCGTGGCGCCTTCCCCAGATTCAGCTTCGATGGGACCCATCTCCGCCACCACGGCGGCGACCTCTTTCGTTTCGACCACCGTTTTTTGACTGCCCAATAGAGCGCGAAATCTCTCCGCGATGGCCCGTTCGATGTCGAGAAGAATTTCATCGCGATCGGGATTTTGCCGCAGGCGCATCGCCGCGCTTTCCAAATAAACCCGCAACGCATCATAGCCGCCTTCCTCGAGCTGATACGCTATGCCGCCCAGATTGATCGTGATAACCTTGTTCATCGTTTTGGTTTCTCCGTTTTATGGTTGTCTCAGCTTTTTCACTGTCGTGTTAATTTTGTCCCAATACTCCAATGTCTCGCGCAATTCCTCCTGGCCTTTGGGGGTGAGCTTATAATACTTGCGGGGCGGGCCAGCCTCGGATTCTTTCCATTCGTATTCCACCAACCCTTCGCGGCGCATCTTGCTCAACAATGGATAGAGCGTGCCTTCCTGGGTCGCGAATTCGGTGGCGCTCAATTGTTTCAAGATGTCGGCCACATAAACCTTTTCCACCGCGATAATTTGCAGCAAAAGAAACTCGAGCAAGCCCTTGCGCATCCCGG
Source organism: Saccharimonadales bacterium (SeqCode) (assembly GCA_035648615.1). Taxonomy (GTDB): domain Bacteria; phylum Verrucomicrobiota; class Verrucomicrobiia; order Limisphaerales; family Palsa-1400; genus DASRLE01. The sequence goes on from DASRLE010000441.1 coordinate 2,467, forward strand.
AAAATTTTTCATTCACACTCATCTAAAACTCAAAAAAGCTACCTTTCTATTTAAAGGTAGCTGGTTTCCTAAAATGAATCAATAAAAAAATGCGCCTAAATTTAATGAGTCCGATCACTGCCGTTGACCGGCATTAAGAATGATGTAGGATTCATCCATGAAAACTGGCACATATCCCTTGGCCGTGCCCGCCGATCTAATCGGCGAGGTGCGCAAGGCGTCTCAAGATTTGGGCCTGTCCATGGCGGACATCATGCGGCAAAGCATGAAACTGGGGTTGCCCAAGCTGCGCGAACAGTTATCCCCTGATCCAGTCAGGAATTTGAAGCCGTTGTCAAAAGCGGAGTCCCGCCGCTGCGACCAGCGGCCGAACCGCGAATTTGACGCACTGGAGCATCACCTCGCCAGCCTGCCCTGCCCTGTTCCCGAGGCGGAATGAAAGCCTGGGACATTTTCAGTTGGCAACCTCCTGGTTGGCCGGAACCGCATCCGTCGGTGATTGTCTCCCATCCTGACCGTGTCGCGAATAAACCGGATGTGACGGTCATAATATGCACCACTCGAAGAGCTACTCGGCAACCCGAAGCCAATGAGGTAATTCTCGATGCGAACGACGGTCTCGACTGGCCAACACCCCGCAAATGCGACCTCCTCTACACCATCCAAAAAGCAAATCTGACGAATCGACGCGGGGCGGTCAGCGCCGAGCGCAGAAGGTTGATCATTGCAACGATAAATCGCGTCAATGGGTGGGTCTGAAGCAATGCGACAGGAATCAGAACGAGCCGCCTTCCGTCCTCATTTTTTCAGGCGTTTTTGGGACCCATGATTTCACGATTGGCAAGGGCGGCTGGGACGCTTAACTTAACAGGCGTGTTATGACGACCATGGCAAAACAATTTGCGGAGGAATGGTTCGGCGGCCTCGGCCGTGGCACTCTTCTTTGCCGCGACATCGCCGTTTCTCTGTTTCTGGCCAAGCCGAAATGGCGCGATGTCCTTTACCAGATGTATTTTATCGGCGTAAAGTCGCAGTCGGTCGTAGCCATTACCGGGGCGTTTACGGGCATGGTGCTGTGCGCGCAAACTTATTTTCAATTTCACAAAATCAAAATGGATACGGCCACCCTGGCGGTGGTGAGCGTGGGGATGGGCAGTGAATTAGGGCCGGTTCTGGCCGGCTTGATGGTGGCGGGACGGGTCGGCGCGGCCATCGCGGCGGAATTGGGGACGATGCGTGTGACGGAACAAATTGACGCCCTCCGCACTCTGGCGGCCCATCCGGTTGATTATCTCGTCGTCCCCCGTTTTCTGGCCACGCTGCTGGTCATGCCCTTGTTAACGGCGGGTTCGGTTTGCGTGGGAATTCTGGCGGGCTATCTGGTCGCGGTTTTTTTGCTGGGCATCAATCCGACTTATATCTGGTATAATATGCTGCATTACACCCACCTGAACGACATGCTCACGGGCATGATCAAGACCTTTATTTTCGGGGCGATCATCGCCGTCGTGGCGTGCTACAAAGGGCTGACCTGCCCGCAGGGCGCCGAAGGGGTGGGCCGCGCCACGACCGAGGCGGTGGTCTATTCTTCCATCACGATATTGATCAGTAATTTCTTTTTGACCATGTTGCTCAACCGCTGGCTGCCCTGATGATGATCGAGGTGCGCAATCTGCAGAAGAAGTTTGGCGCTTTGGAAGTGCTCCGCGGCGTCACGTTCTCCGTGGCCAAAGGCGAGGCCATCACCATCATTGGCATCAGCGGCGGCGGCAAAAGCATTTTGCTCAAACACTTGATCGGCCTCATCACTCCGGACAGCGGGGAGATTCATATTGACGGCCAGAATATCGCCGGGATGGATGAGCGCCAATTGATGCCCGTGCGCCGCAAATTCGGCATGTTGTTCCAGGGGGCCGCTCTTTTTGATTCCATGACGGTCGAAGAAAACGTGGCCTTCATTCTGAGTCGCGAGCGCACGTCCAGCCCGGCGGAAATCGCCCAGCGTGTCGCCGAGGTGCTCGAACTGGTGGGCTTGAATGGCATTCAAAAAAAGAAGCCGGCCGAGCTTTCCGGCGGCATGCGCAAGCGCGTCGGGCTGGCTCGGGCGGTCATTTATCACCCGGAAATTCTGCTTTACGACGAACCGACCACCGGCTTGGACCCGATCGCCTCGGACAGCATCGACCAGCTTATTATTCGGGTGGTCGAGAAGCTGCAAGTCACGTCCATCGCCGTGACCCACGACATGCGAAGCGCGCGCCGCATTGGCCAGCGCATCCTGATGCTGCACGAGGGGCGCATTTACGCCGATCAAACGCCCGAGGAAATTTTTCAATCGACCGATCCGGTGATTTACCGTTTTGTCAACGGCATCGCCGACCTAAAGGAACATCATCCCGTATGAATGAGTCTCGTTTTGAATTCAAAGTGGGTCTGTTTGTTTTCGTGGGGCTGGCGCTCATTGCCTTGCTCATCCTTAACTTCAGCAAAGGGGTGACGCTCTTTAACCCGACCTACAATCTTCATGTCATCATGCCGTCCATGGCCGGGCTTAAACCCACCGCCGATGTGATGATGGCCGGCGTGCCCATCGGCAAGGTGTCCCGGACCGATCTGGCGGAGGATGGGCGGTCGGTCAATATTGAGTTGAGCATCCTGTCCAAATACAAAATCCGCCGCGAGGCCGTTTTCCACATCGATGCCCTGGGTTTTTTGGGCGATCAATATGTCGAAGTTTCGCCGCCGGCCGAAACGGGTCCGATCGACACCAATACTTTTGTCTATCTCAAAGAAGGCGAGACGATCATCGGGGAAACGCCGTTTAACATGCAGGAGGCCGTGCGGTCGGTTTCCGGGTTGCTCGATCAAGCCAAGAAAACGATGAAAGACTTGGACCAAGCGATAACCAACATCAATCGCACCGTGCTTTCGGCCGCAACCCTGGGCAGATTCGGTCTGGCCGTGAGTAATCTTCAAAACGCGTCCGCCATCGCCGTCAAAGTGGTGGCGGCTGCGGAAACACTAGTCGATACCAATTCACCGACGATCAGAATCGCCATCACCAATTTCGCGGGCTTCTCCGAGAAGCTAAAAACGGTCGCGGACGAACTTGACCAGGTCATCGTCACCAACCAAAGCGGCTTGACGGAGACCATCAAGAATTTGCGCGACAGTTCCGCCAGCTTTAAGCTTCTCTCGGCGGATTTGGAGGCAGGCAAAGGCGTGGCCGGCAGCCTTTTGAAAGATGAGCAACTCAAAGTGCAAATGGCCTCGCTTGTCACCAATGCCAATGCGATGGCCGAGACTTTCGCCGCTTTTGGCAGCAATTTGAACCAGAGAGGGTTATGGTCAATCCTGTGGAAGCCAAAACATCCGGAAAAAAGTCCGTCGTCCGCTCACTGAAGATAGTTTCAACAAGCAAATAAGCAATATGCGCTCACTCTGGGTCATTCGAATTCTGTTTCTCAGTCTCTGTACGGTGGCCGGTTATGAAGTCAGCCAGGTGCGGCCCGAGTGGGTCAACAGCGGCGCGATGGGATTGTTCATTGGCTTTGGGCTGGGAGGATTATGCGTCGCGATCGACGAGATGCTCAAAGGCTTTTCTTTGCGGGCCTTTTCCGCCGCCACTTTCGGGCTGTTTCTGGGCACCGTGGTGGCGACGATGATTGACCGTTCGGGATTGTTCAGCGATGCCGACGACACGCAACGCCGCCTGATTCGGCTGGCCTTGTTTTTGAGCTTCGGGTACATCGGAATGGTCCTGGCCATGCGCAGCAACAAGGAGGATTTTTCGCTGATCATCCCCTACGTCCGCTTCGCCAGCCAGAACAAACCGGAGAACCTGCTGCTGCTCGATACCAGCGTTATTATCGACGGCCGGATTGCCGATTTGATCGAGGCCAACTTTCTCGAAGGCATGCTGGTCGTGCCGCGTTTCGTCCTGCAAGAGCTGCAGCAAATTGCCGATTCCAACGATCCTGTTATTCGCGCCCGGGGACGGCGCGGTTTGGAGATGCTGACCCGCATCCAGCAAAACAAGCGGAACGAAGTGAAGATTCACGACGCTGATTTCCCGGAGGAAAAAGAAGTGGACGCCAAACTGGTGCGGTTATCCCGCGCCTTGGGCGCAAAATTATTCACCAACGACTTCAACCTCGGCAAGGTGGCCGAGTTGCAATCAGTGCCCTACGTCAACCTCAACGAATTAGCCAATGCGCTCAAACCGGTCATTCTGCCCGGCGAAGTCTTCACTCTGCGCGTCGTGCGCGAAGGCAAAGACAAAGGCCAGGGCATCGGCTACCTGAATGATGGCACGATGGTGGTGATCAACAACGCGCAGAGCCTGATCGGCCAGCAGGTCAGCGTCAAGGTGCTCAGCCTTCTGCAAACGGGCGCGGGCGTCATTATTTTTGCCGATATTAAAACCCCGTTGGCCGCCTGATCATCTTATGGAATTCGTCACTGTCTTCAGCGCTTTTAATCCCGCAGGGGCCGAATTGGTCCGCTCCCGCCTCGAAGCCAATGGCTTTCTGGTCGATGTCAAAAATGAACTCGCCGCCCTCAGCATGGACGGCTATGCCATGGCCGCGGGCGGCATCCTCGTCCGCGTTCCCGAAGACCAGGTGGAAGACGCCCGCGCCTTGCTGGATTCACAAGACCCTCCCACCAGTGAAGATTGATTCGACACGCTGGCTGCGACGGCTGCAAAAACGTCTGCCCTCTGGAGAATTTCGTCTTGACTTGGAATCCCGCCAAGCCGGCGCCGGGGACAAGTGGTTTGCCCATCACTTGCCAGACGCGGTGGCATTGCCGCGCACGGTGGAGGCGATTTCCCAAATCCTCCGCTTTGCCGATCAGCATCGCATTCCCGTCACCGCGCGCGGCGCGGGTTTCGGCTATGTCGGAGGCTGCGTTCCGATGCGCGGCGGGATTGTCCTTTCCCTGGCCCATCTGAACGCGATCAAAGAAATCCATTCCGGCGATTTTGTGGCCGTGGTCCAGCCAGGAGTCATTCTAAAAACCTTGCAAGACGCGGTGGAAGAAAAGGGCTTGTATTACCCGCCCGACCCGGCCAGCCGCGCCGATTGCAGCGTCGGCGGCACCGTGGCGACCAACGCCGGCGGCCCGCGCTGCCTCAAATATGGCGTGACGCGGGATTATGTTTTGGGAGTGCAGGCCGTCCTGGCCAACGGCGCCATCGTCTCACTGGGCGGGCGCACGCATAAAAACAAGACTGGTTTCGACTTGACACGATTATTGGTTGGGTCGGAGGGCCTGCTGGCGGTCGTGACCGAGATTACCTTGAAGCTCATTCCCCTCCCCCCTTATCGCGCGCTGCTGGCCATTGGATTCGATTCGATGAAAGCGGCCGCGCTCGCCATTGCCTCTATTTTTCATCATGGTTTTCTACCCTGCGCGTTGGAAGTCGCCGACAAATTTACCTTGGATGCCGCCGCCCGCCGCACCGGCAGCGAACGACTGCACGGTTCGCGGGCCTTAATCATGGTAGAAGTGGACGGCCAGGAAAGCTCCGTTCGTTCCGAAGCCAAGGCGCTGGAAAAACTGGTTCGCGCCGAGAATCCTGTATTTGTGGATCGCGCCTACGGCAAAGCAGCCTGCGAGAAGTTATGGCAATTGCGCCGGGAATTCTCGTATTCCCTGCGCGACACCGGTTTGATCAAGTTAAACCAGGATATTGTTGTGCCGCGAAGCCGGCTGGAAGACCTTTTTCAATTCACCGCGCGCCTGCAAAAGAAGTTTGACCTGCCCATTGCGTGTTTTGGCCATGCCGGGGATGGCAATATCCATGTGAATGTAATGTACGATCAAACCCGGCCAAATGTCGGCGAACGCAGCCAGGCGGCTTTGGATGAATTATTTCGCCAAGTCCTTGCTTGGGAAGGCGTGATCACCGGCGAGCACGGAATCGGTCTCGCCAAAAAGCGTTGGTGGCCGCTGGCCACTTCCGCCGAGGTGCGCGACCTGCACAAGAGAATAAAAGAAAGCCTGGATCCAAAACGAATCTTGAACCCTGGCAAGTTTGTCTGAAAACCCAGGCCGGCTCTTTTTGCCGGCCTTTCCCAAAATAATGGAAACAGCCCGTCTAT
>DASRLE010000442.1:0-4060 GCA_035648615.1 Saccharimonadales bacterium (SeqCode)
TTTGGAGATTTCAGCCGTGAAAACCTCGTTTTCATCCGTCGGTCGAAAACCCCTGGGCGGGTGGCCCAACAGTTGAACGACTGGTCCTGACATGTTGCGAGCGCTTTCCCACTCCGGGTTTTCCCACAAGTCCACAGAGTAGGACGGCCGATTTTGCCAACGGCCCACGCTGCAACGCAATCGAACGCGCTTTTTCTTCAGGGGACCAGAATTCATAGGGAGAAAGAGGTCCTCGTCCGCCCGATGAATCCGCGTCCACCAGACCGCGTCCCGCAGGACCCGGGACATCGGTATCGAACCGGATTCCCAAAAAGGACTCGGATCGTTCTCGAAGAGCACGAAGAGGTTCTCTCCCACGGCGCGAGCTGCCGCAGTGAGCTTCTCCGCGTCCAAGTCCAAGTCCAGGTCTGCCTGCTTGAGCACTCGGCCGCCGAGGCTGCAAACCTGGGCATTGAAAACAACAAAGTGGCGGCGGTGCCGCTTGCAGTAGCGGCTCTTCGACATCGCGATCATGCGTCCTTCGGCAAAACCGTGTTGCTGAAGGACAGCTAAGATTTGGTTGTGGTGCATAAATTACGCGTGGACCCAATTATTCCTCAAGGAGGGCCTCTACACCTGAAGCCTCGGCTTCAACTGCGCCTTGAACGAGGATTGGGGGCGTTCACTGCGTGTTTCCATTGCCTGGGCTTTCATGTGTTCAGTCAAGGCCCGCGCTTACTTTGTTACCATCCGGCCCTCCGAGCCCTTTGGCCACCCCACTGAATTCATAGTCATTTCGATTTAAGCTTGTAAATACTGGCCGTCACTGTGCTTGATTGCTGTAGCCAGGGCCAGAAATGTCCAACCCATTGGACGGCCTTTTTTTCCAAAACCTCAATTCTCCGGGTGTTTTGTGCGCTGGACGCGCCGGCAAGCCACCAAGATCCCCTCCGGAACGAGTTTGGAGGCTGAAAGCGTCAACACATGAACAGGCGTAGAAACCTTGGCCTTCAGATAGCGCACGTCTGGCGTCCCCTGTTCGGCGATGATGACGTGCTTGAACCTGGCGCAGCGCAAAAGATCATCGCGAACCTCCGGCACGGCGGACCATACACCGTTAAAAAACAACTGCGGCGCCGCCGAGGTCAACACCCTCGGCCAGATTCGCTGGATGAGCTGGCGGGCATGGTTCGGGCCCAAAGCTTCATCGATGTAAACCAGCGATTCGACCGGAACGAACCGGGTGGGAAGATGCAGATCGATGCCTGCGCCACTGAGAAGCTTTCCGCCGGCACGGGTGGCGGCATGGCCCAAGGCCGTAAACACGAATGTGCGCGAGGAATCCGTGCCGCCCGTGAGGATGGTCAGACCGGCTTTTAGGTTCAGCAGCTCGATCAATTTGCCTGTTTTTCCAGGGGCATGGGCCAGGCGCGGGTCATCAAACGTGGCGTAATGTCGGCAGTGCGCCCCGATGAAAGAATGGCGCTGTGCCGGCGACAGCCGTTCCAGCAGGGACAAAAAGCCAAGCACATGCGGGTGGTGGAACAGACCGAACCAGTGGTGAGTGGTGCTGGTGGACTGCCCCATAATTCTTGCCAGCCGCTCGTAGCTCATCGGGCGCCGGTGCTCCTTGGCCAGCCTGGAGCGCAAGTCGCCGAAAATGGCGCCAGCCGTAAACGGATAGCCAGGGGCGGCGATAAGTCCGTCATGGAGAAGTTCTGTTTTCCGAGTTTGCTTGTTCATCGGTTTTCGTTTGCCGGCAAACTCGCAGCGACGGCTTTTGTTCAGGACGCCATCCCTATTTTCGCAAAACCAACCCGGGGGTGGTGCCAGCGCAGAAAGAGCGTCCAATAGGTTGGAATTTTCTTCCCTCCCTCACCTCGCATGTCTTTGATGTTCGCAGGCATAGCCCGCGCTGCGGGCGCGTCGCCGGAACTGCGGCTATATTTGTCAAGCAATGAAAGATCAGCAATGAAAGATCAAACCGAGCATATGGGCAGAGACTGGAGAACCAAAGCGGAAATCGCCGGCCATTATCAGATCGGCGTGCGCACGGTGACCAAGTTGATGCGCCGGAGGATTCTCCCTTACGGCAAGCTGCGAAACCTCGTGCGCTTTGACGTGGCCGCGTGCGACCGCGCGATGGAGTTTTTTGGTAATTCCAGCCGGCTGGAGGGGTTAAAGAGGACGGCTCCTGACGGGCGGGCCGCGCGTCACTGGCAAACCAAGCGGCAACTGGCCGGTCACATTCGTTTCAGCGAACGATCCATCACCACGTTGATGCGGCAGCAGGTTTTGCCTTTCCTCAAACTCGGTCGAATCATTCGATTTGATTTGGCTGAATGTGACCGGGTGATGGAAGCGCTCACCATTCGGAGTGTGGTGGAACGCCGCCTGAGTTCACAACCGAAGGTGACCGAGCCCGGCAGCCGGCTTCTCGCTTCTGGAACCTGAATTCACCGGCAATGATGAGCGGAAAAATCCCTGTGATAACCATCACTTTGCCGGTGGTAAACTTTGTATCTTTAAGAATTTGCCGTGTTGCGCGCGCTTCGGACCTTCTTGACTCTTGCGCCTGGTTTGGTCGTGATCCTATTGAATATTTGTTGTTTATTCTCGAAGTGAATGCACCCGAAGTTGGGTCCAGTCACAATGGCTGGTTCCCCCTTCGCGCCATGGCTTGACGCCGCCGCGCAGTCGTGTTCGCAATCCCGGGTCTTGGGATGGTTGCAATCGCCCTGGAAACCAGCAGGACGCAGCCCGTTCCACCACTGGCAGTTCCTGCAGGTCGGCGCCACAAAGGACGTTCCCCACTTTTTGGCGTCCATGATGGTGTCCCCACGTCCCACACCTGCTCTTGTCATGTGGCTGATGAGCCTCTTGGCCTCCATCAATAATCCTATTACGTTCATATTAGATGTGCGCGCTCAAGAGCCGGGGAAGCGCCGGGTCCCGATGGCGCCCCTGCTTGTTTGGGGATCCGGATGGCCTGGCCGCACTTGAGGCAGACAGCCCTCCCATAGGGGGCCGGTTTACGGAAGACGCCGCAACATTTGCCCATGGCTTTGATGGACGCCATCAACGCCTGACGCTTGGTTTTCTCTTCGTCCTCCCGAACCTCGTTACGCGCCTTTCTCTCCGCCTTCGCCAGCGCTCGCTTGGCCCGCCTCGCTGCTTTTCTTACAGCTTTGCGTTGATACACACCCAAAAAATCCTCCTCACCGCGATCCACCGCCGCTGTATAGCGCGCCAGCCAGATTGCATCCACCTCGTTATCATCCAGCGGCCTGCCATTCCGCCTCAGCAGGCCCGTCTCCGCATCCGCCGCATATTGCGCCGGCTGGGCCAGGGCCAGGGCCAGGGCCATCTCCAATTTTTTGGCGCTGCCATTGCCGGTGGCAAATACTTTGAGCGTCGCCACCGGAACGCAGAAAACATCCAGATTGGAACGGCGGGCTGCCACCCAGATAACGGCGCGGAGGCTGGCCCACAGTTGTGTCTGCGCCTGGCTGCCGGCGAAGATGACGTCCTCGAAAACAATTCGTGTCACCCCGGCTGCCAATTCCAGCGCGACAAAATCGAGAAAACGGGCGAACCGGATCTCAGCCGTGCGCTCTTTTCCTTCCCTTCGCTGCTGGCGAAGCTCCTCTTCCGAGGCGAGAAGTTCGGTTCCTGACTCGATGATTTCCTGGCCGGCCATGAGCGCCCACCCCGTCCGCGTGCCCAGGTCCAGCGCCAGAGTCCTCACCACCGCAGCTTGGGTGCGCGCATCCGGCGGCGCCACTGGCATCTCTCCACCAGTCGCAGCCGGGCCGGGATTAACGATCAATCGTTGGGTAATCCCAGTTTCGCCTGGCCCGGCAATGATTTTCATATTGCAGGGCTGGAGCCGGCGCTCGCCGGCACCGGGGGCGCGGCTGGCTGGGCAGTGCTTGACGATGCCGGGCCGGCCATCGGTGAAACTGGCGCGGCCACTGTGGCCTGGTCATGAATTTCGGCGGCGGCAGCGTGAGCCTTTGTTTCGGCTGGCGCCGACGCCTTGGCGCCTGACCCAGCCATGGGCGATGAGGCGGGCAAGGGG
>DASRLE010000443.1:0-14567 GCA_035648615.1 Saccharimonadales bacterium (SeqCode)
CCCATGCACGTTGATTCTGGGAATGATGCGCGACAAAGATTGCGCCGCCATTTGCAAAATTCTGGCAGCGCAGACCCACCAAATTTTCCTGGTGCCAGTAGATAGCGAACGCACGGCCGACCCCGTAGCGCTGGCCGAATATTGCCGCGAGGCCAATTCCTGCGTGCCGATCACAGTCTGCAGAAGCCTGGTTGATGCCTTTACCCGTGCCGCCTCGGAACCACAGGTCGCCGTAACGGGTTCACTCTATCTCGTCGGCCAAGCGTTGGAATATCTAGGTTTGGCGGCAGCCTCGTCCGAGCGACAGTTGAACGAAAACGCCAGTGGGCCCACGATATAAGAAGCTTGCAGGGACGGTCAAAGGCCGCCTTATATCTTCTAATTGCATTGACGTTCCGGGCAATCGTCATTAGCTTTACTGAAGGATCTCTAATAATAAACAGAGTAATTAATGACCCGCTTTTTCCGAAATTTGTTTGGCTCCTCTCTCGGCAAGAAGTATCTCATGGCGAGCACGGGTTTCCTGTTGTTTTTGTTCGTCATCGGCCATCTCCTCGGAAATTTGCAGGTCTTTCTCGGCGCGGAAATGATCAACCGCTATGGCAATTTGCTTCAGACCAATATCGAGATTCTTTGGCCGGTGCGCATTGCGCTCATCGTCATTGTCATTATTCATATTTGGTCTGCCACCAAGCTGACGACGGAGAATCGGGCGGCCCGTCCGGTCGCCTACGCGCAGTGGGAACCCACCGCCGCCAGCTACGCTTCGCGCACCATGATGGTCAGCGGCGTGATCGTGGCGGTGTTCATTATTTATCATTTGCTCCACTTCACCGCCATGGTGGAGACGGTGAACTTCACCGGGAAGGATTTCAAGGCGCGCCCGGACTTCTATGATGCGTCTTCGGGATACCATGACATTCATCGCATGATGGTGGTGGGTTTCAGCAATGTCTGGGTTTCGATTTTTTATATCATTGGCGTTGGGCTGCTCTGCCTCCACCTCAGCCACGGAACCAGCGCGATGTGGCAATCTCTAGGCTGGAAAAAACGCGCTTATGGGCCGTTCCTCGACGCCGCGGCGAAGTGGGTTTCGGCTTTGATTTTTCTGGGATATATTTCCATTCCGATTGCTGTAATGGCGGGGTGGATCAAATGAAACTCGATTCCAAAATTCCGGCCGGGCCGCTGGCGCAGAAGTGGGAGAGGCACAAGTTCGACATCAAGCTGGTCAACCCGGCCAACAAACGCAAATTCGACGTCATTGTGGTGGGAACCGGTCTGGCGGGCGCTTCGGCTGCCGCCAGCATGGCGGAACTGGGTTACAACGTGAAGAGCTTTTGCTATCAAGACAGCCCTCGCCGCGCCCACAGCATCGCCGCCCAAGGGGGCATCAATGCCGCCAAAAATTATCCGAGCGATGGCGACAGCGTTTACCGGCTTTTCTACGACACTATTAAAGGCGGCGATTTCCGGGCGCGCGAAGCGAACGTCTATCGGCTGGCCCAGGTCAGTGTCAATATCATTGATCAATGCGTCGCCCAAGGCGTGCCGTTCGCGCGCGAATACGGAGGGTTGCTGGCCAACCGGTCGTTCGGCGGCGCGCAAGTTTCGCGGACTTTTTATGCGCGAGGCCAGACTGGCCAGCAATTATTGCTCGGCGCTTACCAGGCGCTTAGCCGGCAAATTGGCGCCGGCAAAGTCAAAATGTTTCCGCGCACCGAGATGCTCGATCTCGTCACGGTCAATGGCCATGCCAAGGGAATTATCGCGCGCGATCTGGTCACCGGCGAAATTTCGGCCCATGCCGCCGATGCGGTCGTGCTGGCTTCGGGCGGTTACGGCAATGTTTTTTATCTGTCCACCAACGCCAAGGGCTGCAACGTCACGGCGACCTGGCGCGCCTACAAAAAAGGCGCGGCCTTCGCCAACCCCTGTTACACCCAAATCCATCCGACCTGCATTCCCGTCAGCGGCGATCATCAATCCAAGCTGACCCTCATGTCCGAATCGTTGCGCAACGACGGACGGGTTTGGGCGCCCAAGAAACAAGGCGACACCCGCCGTTCGCGCGAAATTCCCGAACAGGAACGGGATTATTTTTTGGAGCGCAAATATCCCAGCTTCGGCAACCTCGCCCCGCGCGACATTGCCTCGCGAGCCGCCAAGGAAGTCTGCGACGAAGGCCGCGGGGTCGGGCCGGGCGGATTGGGCGTTTACCTTGATTTTGCGGAGGCCATTCAGCGGATTGGCGAGGGAGCGGTGCGAGAGCGTTACGGAAATCTTTTTGACATGTACGAAAAGATCACCGGCGAAAATGCCTATCAAATTCCCATGCGCATTTATCCGGCGGTGCATTACACCATGGGCGGCCTGTGGGTGGATTATAATTTGATGAGCACCATCCCCGGCATGTTTTGCCTCGGGGAAGCGAATTTTTCCGATCATGGCGCGAATCGCCTAGGGGCCAGCGCGCTGATGCAGGGCCTGGCCGACGGTTATTTTATTTTGCCCGCCACCATTGGCGACTATTTTGCCACCGCCAAACAACCGAAGCCGCGCCTCGATCAGCCTGAGTTTCAGAAAGCCCTGGGCGATGCCACGGCCTTGACCCAACGACTGCTCGGCATCAATGGCAAGCGGACTGTCAACTCGTTTCACAAGGAACTGGGCATGATGGTCTGGGAAAAATGCGGCATGGCGCGCGCGGAAAAAGGTTTGACTGAACTTCTGAAACAAATTCCTGTCTTGCGCGAGGAATTTTGGAAGAACGTCAAGGTCACCGGTCAAAACGAGGAGTTGAACCAGAATCTCGAACATGCCGGACGCGTGGCGGATTTTTTGGAATTTGCCGAACTGCTCTGTCTCGATGCCCTGCAACGGCGCGAGTCATGCGGCGGCCATTTCCGCACGGAATTCCAGACGGACGACGGCGAAGCGAAACGGGACGACGAAAATTTCGCGTATGTCGCCGCCTGGGAATACGCCGGCGCGGGCGCGGCGCCGATTTTAAACAAGGAACCGTTGGTTTACGAAGAAGTGCATATGAGCACGCGCAGCTATAAGTGAGTTGACATGAATCTTACTTTAAAAGTGTGGCGGCAAAAGAATGGCCAGAGCCAAGGCGGCTTCGTTACCTACCAAGCCAAGGACATGCTAGAAGACATGTCGTTCCTGGAAATGCTGGACGTGGTCAATGAAGGATTGATTGCGGCGGGCGACGAACCGATTGCCTTTGATTCCGATTGCCGCGAGGGCATCTGCGGCACCTGCTCAATGATGATCAACGGCCTGGCCCATGGCGGCAAACGCGGCACAACCGTTTGCCAATTGCACATGCGCCACTTTCACAACGGCGATACGATTGTCATCGAACCGTGGCGGGCGCGGGCTTTCCCGGTGTTGAAGGATTTGGTGACGGATCGCGGAGCTTTCGACCGCATCATCCAGGCGGGCGGCTTCATCTCTGTCAATACTGGGGGAACTCCCGACGCCAATTCGCTTCCGGTGGGCAAAGTGGACGCCGACCATGCCATGGACGCGGCGGCCTGCATCGGTTGCGGCGCCTGCGTGGCCGCCTGCAAAAATGCGTCGGCGATGTTATTTGTGGCCGCGAAAGTCTCCCACCTCGCCACCCTGCCGCAAGGCAGGCCCGAACGCGAACGCCGCGCGCTCGAAATGGTTCGGACCATGGACGAAGCGGGCTTTGGCAATTGCACCGTGACCGGTTCCTGCGAGGCAGTTTGCCCCAAGGAGGTCAGCCTCGATTTCATCGCGCAAATGAATCGCGAGTATGGCAAAGCGATCCTGAAGAATTCGCCGGAGCGAAAAGGCGGCGACTAGACTTTGAAAATCATTACTGATCCCCGTTGCACCGAATATTCCGCGCGCGGACATCCCGAGCGGCCGGAACGGATCAGCCGCACGGTCGAAGCCCTTCAGGCCCAAACCAATTTGCAGTTGACTTGGATCGAACCTTCCGCCGTGGAAGACGTTTCCATCCTTCGCGCCCATTCCACAGGGCATTTGGTCCAGGTTCAGGGCGGGGTCGATTTCGACGCCGACACCCCCGGCTATCCCGGCATCGCGGCGCACGCGCGGCGCTCGGTGGGCGGCGCCTTGCGAGCCTTGCAATCGGCGCGGGAGGGCGAACCCGCTTTCAGCCTGCTTCGCCCTCCGGGCCATCACGCCACCCGCGAACGCGCCATGGGTTTTTGCTACCTTAACTCGATCGCCATCGCCGCCCTGGAGGCGCGCGCCGCCGGTTGCAAACGGGTGGCGGTCTTCGACTTCGATGTTCATCACGGCAATGGGACGGAGGACATTCTGCTTGACCAACCCGGATGCGCTTTTATTTCCATTCACCAATATCCAGCCTATCCCGGCACTGGGCGTGAAAATCGCGGGACCAATTGTTTCAACTTCCCCGTGCCGCCCGCTACGCCGCGACTGGCTTATCGCGAGATTTTATCGAACGCCTTCGTTCAATTGCAAAAATTCCAGCCGGACGTGGTGGCTGTCTCCGCCGGGTTCGACGCCTATCGCGCCGACCCTCTCTCCGATGAAACTCTGGAGGCGGAAGATTTCCACTGGCTGGGCGAATCCATTCGTCAACTGCAAATTCCCGCTTTCAGCATTTTGGAAGGCGGCTATAGCACAGCGTTGCCGGAGTTAATTCTGGCTTATTTAACGGGATTGCGCGGATGAAAATTCTCGTTGCCATCACCGGTGCCAGCGGCGCGTTGTATGCCCAGCGCCTGCTCGACAATCTTGACCCCGCCCAGCATGAAATCCACGTCGTGCTCAGCAATTACGCCAAAATCGTGATTGACAGCGAATTGCCCGGCGGCCTGCGCCTGCCCGCTGGCGTCAAGCCGCACAATCTCAAAAGCATGAACGCCCCTTTTGCCAGCGGCTCCAACCCGCTCGACGCCATGGTCGTCATTCCCTGCACGATGGGGACTTTAGGCCGCATCGCCCACGGTTTTAGCGAAGATGTTCTCTTGCGCGCTGCCGACGTCGTACTCAAGGAAAAGAAAAAACTGATTCTGGTGCCCCGTGAAACTCCGTTGAGCCTCGTCCATGTTCGCAATTTCGAACTCCTCCTTCTGGCCGGGGCCACCATCCTGCCGGCCAATCCGTTCTTCTATCACAATCCCCAAACGATCGAACAAGTTATTGACACCGTCGTCGCCCGGGTGCTGGACCATATCGGCGCCCCCCGCAACCTGCTGCCGCGCTGGGGCGAGGAACCCGAATAGCGTGTCAATTATAAGCCATTTGCGCAAATGGGCCGAGTTCGTCAAGTTCTCCCATACCGTCTTTGCGCTGCCGTTCGCGTTGGCCTCGATGGCAGTGGCGGCCCGTGATCATCACGGCTGGCCGGGCGCCCGAATCTTTTGCTTGATTTTGGGATCCATGGTGGCGGCCCGCACCTGCGCCATGTCGTTCAATCGGATTGTTGACCGTCACTTTGATCGCGCCAATCCCCGCACCGCTTCGCGGCACTTGCCCGCCGGGAAAATCTCGCTGGAGGGCGCATGGGTCCTTTGCCTGGGCAGTGCGGCGGCGCTGGTTGCGGCCAGCTACTTTATTAACCGCCTTTGCTTTTGCCTTTCGCCGGTCGCGCTGTTTTTCGTTTGCTTTTACTCTCTGACGAAAAGGTTCACCGACTTTACCCATGTCTTCCTGGGGGTCGCGCTGGCCTTGGCGCCGCTGGGAGCCTGGCTGGCGGTGACGGGAAATTTCCGCTTTTTCCCCAGCGAGCATGGATGGCAGACGCTGCAATATAGCGCGCTCCTGCCATTGCTGTTGGCGATAGCGGTGGTATTTTGGTTAATCGGTTTCGATATTATATACGCGTTGCAGGATTACGAATTTGACCGCAGCCACGGGTTGCATTCGCTCGTCGTGCGATGGGGCGCGTTCAACGCGCTCTCTGCGTCCTTTCTGGCCCACTTGATCATGTGGGGCGCGCTGGCGGCGTTCGGTTTTCTGGCTGGGTTTCGGCTGGCCTATTGGGTGGGCATGGCTTTCATTTTGGGATGCCTCGTCCTGGAACATTGGCTGGCTCGCCGCCGCAGTTTGAACTGGATCAACCATGCCTTCTTTCGCCTGAACGCCGTCATCAGCATGGTGTTTCTGGTTGTGACTCTGACCGAAATTGTGTTTCCTTTTCTTCGCTTTAAACGGTGAATTTTTTTCCGCCAAACAGTGAGTTGCGCGATCTGTATAACAAGGTTGCGGAAGGTCAGCGCATTTCCGATGACGACGCGTTGCGGCTTTTTCAAAGCAAAGATTTGCAAGCCATCGGCGCCATTGCGGATCTCGTCCGCAAGCGCAAAACGGGCAATCGCGCCAGCTATATCATCAACTGCTACATCAACTATTCCAACTACTGCATCCTGAGCTGCCAGTTTTGCGCGTTCGCCCGCAAGAAGCGCGATGCCGACGGCATTCAATACACCGTCGAAGAAATCGTGCAAAAGGCGCGGCAGGCTTTGGACTTGGGCATTACCGAACTACACATTGTCGGCGGATTACATCCGTCACTGCCGTTCAGTTACTACACGGATATGTTGCGCGCGCTCAAGGCGCTTGATTCCCGGCTGCAATTGAAATGCTTCACGGCCATTGAAATTCTGCACCTCGGCTGGCTGGCCAAAAAAAGCATGCGCGAAACTTTGGTCGAGTTGCGCGACGCGGGCCTTGCTTCCCTCACCGGCGGCGGCGCGGAAATTTTTCGCAAAGAGATCCGTTCGCAGATTGCCAAGGGAAAAGAGTCCGCGGAGGAATACCTGGACGTCCATCGCATCTGGCACCAACTCGGCGAGCGCAGCACCTGCACCATGCTTTACGGGCACATCGAGTCGCTGGCCGACCGCGTGGACCATCTGCAACACCTGCGAAATTTGCAGGATGAAACGCACGGTTTTACTGGATTTGTTCCCCTGCCCTATCAGCCGGACAACAATGATATTCCGGTCAAGACGCCGCCGACAGGGTTTGATTCTTTGCGCACGATTGCCATCAGCCGGATTTATTTGGACAACTTCGACCATATCACCGCCTATTGGGTGGGACTCGGTTTGAAGATGGCACAAGTGGCTTTGAGTTATGGCGCCGATGATTTGCACGGCACCATTGTGGAAGAAAATATTTTCCACATGGCTGGCGCCAGCTCACCGCAATTGCAAACGGAGGCCGAGATGGTCAAAGCCATTCGCGAAACGGGCCGCATCCCGGTGCAACGCGACACCTTTTACCAGCCCATCAAATCCTGGGAAAACGAACTCGTTCCCGCATGAGCTTCGAGGATGAAAGCACGCTGCCCAATTCCCTCGCTCCCTTCCGGGTCGGGTCCGTTCCTTACCTCAATGCGGTGCCGCTGACGCGCGGCATCGAGGACCAAATCATTTTTGCGCCGCCCTCGGCCCTTGCTGAAAAATTGCGGGCGGACGAATTGGACGCCGCTCTCCTGAGCATCACCGAAGTCCTGCTGACGGATCGCTACGATATATTGGATGGGATCGCGGTGGCTTCGCTCGGCGAGGTTAAAAGCGTTTTCCTGGCCCACCGCCAGCCTTTGGCTGAGATGCGCGAAATTTTTTGCGACCCCGCTTCGCTGGCCAGCCTTAACCTGCTCAAAGTGCTCCTGGCCGAGCGCGGTCTAAAACCCGTCCTGCAACCGTTGCGCAGTTACGCCGATGCGCCCTCGTTGGAGAATGTATTTCTGATTGGCGATCCGGGGCTTGAATTCATCCGCGCCGCGCATCCGCATCAAATCTGGGACTTGGGCGCAGCGTGGTATGAAATGACGGCGCTGCCTTTTGTTTATGCGGTTTGGGCTTTGCGCCGCATCCCCAACGAACCCCTGCGCCGCCAGTTGCGCGACGCGAAAAACTTCGGCCTTGATACGTTGGACTACATTATTTCCAGCCGCACTGAATTCGATTACGCCTTTCGCAAGGATTACCTCGACTGGCATATTCACTACCATCTCGCCAGCGAAGAAAAGCGCGGCATCGCCCGGTTCATTGAGCTTTTGCGCAAGCACGGCTTGGGGCCGGTCTATGAACCGCGCTATCTGCCCTGATGCAAACCGTCACCCTCGCCCGCCATGCCATGGGAACGCGGTTCGAAATCGTCCTGCACGGCGAAAATCCGTCTCGGTTGCGCGCCGCCGGCGAAGAAGCCCTGGCCGAGATCGAGCGCCTCGAAGGCCAACTTAGTCTTTACAAGCCCTCCAGCGAAATCGCGCAAGTCAACGCCGCCGCCGCACGCCAGCCCGTGCGCGTCACTCCGGCGGTTTTTCGCTTGCTCCAACAAGCGGATCAATTGCATCGCGAAAGCGGCGGCGCCTTCGACATTACCATCGCGCCCCTGGTGCGATGTTGGGGATTTATGGACGGCTCCGGTTCCCTGCCCGACCCGGGCGACGTGGAGCGCGTCCGCCGCCACGTCGGCATGCAACACGTTATGTTGGATGAAGAAAACCTGACCGTCCAATTCGATGCCGAAGGAGTTATGCTTGACTTAGGCGCGATTGGCAAAGGTTACGCCATTGATTGCGCGGTGGAAACGTTGCGAGAAGCGGGTGCGGAGTCCGCCCTAATTCACGGCGGCACCAGCACCGTTTATGCGCTGGGCGGGCCGCCCGGCAATGAGCCTTGGAAGGTGGCCATCGAATCGCCAGCAGGGCTGCGTTTGCTCGCTGCGGTGCCTCTTCACAATGAAGCCATGTCGGTTTCCGCCGTCTGGGGAAAATCCTTTGCCCACGATGGGAAAAATTTCGGCCACGTCCTCGATCCGCGCACGGGCCGGCCTGTTGCTCACACACTCCTGGCGGCGGTGGTAGTGCCGTCTGCCACGGAAACCGACGCCCTCTCCACCGCGTTGCTGGTGGTCGGAAGCGCGGGGCACGACAAAATTGCCCAGCTTCGGCCCTCGATGCGAACGCTCCTGCTCACCCCGCAAGGCGACCTGTTCCACGCTGAAAGCAAAGGAATTGCGCTTTTAACGCCGGAAAGCGTTGAAAATCCATCCGAAAACGATTAACTTCGTGGCAATGCTGGATGACCGCACATACATGCGCACAGAATATCGGCCTGCCTGGTCGATGACGACGATTCTACTAATCACCGTCTTTGCCTGCTATATCGTCCAAGTAATCCTGTCAGCCGTGCTCGGAGGGGCCAGGGTGGATGCATGGTTTGCGCTCAGCACCGCCGGAATGCGTGCCGGACGAATTTACCAGTTGCTCACTTTTCAATTCATGCATGCCGGCTGGCTTCATCTGCTCGGCAACATGATCGGCTTGTATTTCTTCGGCCGGGCCGTGGAAGAGTCTTTGGGCCGATGGGGTTTGCTCAAACTTTACCTGCTCAGCGGAACCATCGGGGGTTTGCTGCAAATAAGCCTCGCCTTTGCTTTCCGCAACCAGTTCGACGGGGTGGTCGGAGCGTCGGCTGGAGTCTTTGGGTTGATCGCCGCCTTTGCCACCCGTTCGCCCGACCAACCGATCACGATGCTGATCTTTTTTATTCTTCCGGTCACATTTGCCGCCAAAGTTTTCCTCCTCATCGAGGCCGTATTTTCGCTCGCCGGGATGTCTGGCATGTTTCATGATAATGTCGCTCACGCGGCCCACTTGGGCGGCATGATCACGGGTATTTTCTATATTCGCTGGATGAGCAGCATTACGGGGCGCTTCGAGTTTTGGCGTCCTTTCGTCCGAAAGCGGCGACCCGATCCCGAATTAGTCAGCGCCACCCCCGCGCGCGCCTGGCGCAGCCGCCGCCAGCCGGCCGAAGAACTGCCGCCGGCCGAGTTTATCAGCCGCGAGGTGGACCCAATCCTCGAAAAAATTTCGGCGCACGGCATTCATAGTTTGACCGAGCGCGAGCGACAAATCCTGGAAGCGGCCCGCCACAAAATGGCCAAACGTTAAAATCTATCCACCGGCATGATCCCGCGTTATTCCCGGCCCGCCATGCGGGCCATCTGGACCGAGCAGCGCAAGCTCGAAATCTGGCTGCAAATCGAATTGCTGGCCAGCGAAGCCCTGGTCGCCGAAGGCATCGTGCCGGTCCAGGATTTCGCGCAAATGAAAGCCAAAGCGGCCTTCGACCCCGAGCGTTGCAAGGAACTGGAAAAAACCCTCAACCACGACGTTCTCGCCTTCACCACCAATGTCGCGGAAAACATTGGCGCGCCCGCCAGCCGCTGGCTTCATTTTGGATTGACCAGCAGCGATATTGTTGACACCGCTTTTGCCGTGCAAATGGCGCAATCGGCCGATCTCCTCATCGCCGGTGTCAAAACCCTGCGCGAAGTCATTGCCCGCCGGGCGCGCGAGCATCAATTCACGCCCATGATTGGCCGCAGCCATGGCGTCCACGCGGAGCCGACGACCTTCGGGCTGAAAATGGCGTTGATGCATGACGAATTTACCCGCGCCTTGCATCGGCTGGAAGCCGTCCGCCAAACCGTTGCCGTTGGAAAACTTTCTGGCGCGGTCGGGACCAGCGCGCATCTTTCGCCCCGCATCGAAACACAGGTCTGCGAAAAATTGGGCCTGCGGCCCGCGCCCATCGCCACCCAAGTCATTCCCCGCGATTTGCACGCCGAATTCATCGGTGTCCTGGCTTTGATCGGCTCCAGCATCGAGCGCTGGGCCACCGAGTTCCGGCACTTGCAGCGCACCGAAGTTTTGGAGGCCGAAGAATTTTTTGCGGCGGGCCAAAAAGGCTCGAGCGCCATGCCGCACAAGCGCAACCCCATCACCGGCGAGCGCCTGACGGGCCTGGCCCGCGTCCTGCGCGGCAACGCCATCGCCGCCTTGGAAAACGTGGCCCTCTGGCACGAGCGTGACATCAGCCACAGCTCGGTTGAACGCATCATCTTTCCCGACTCCTGCACGCTGTTGGATTACATGCTGGCCACCTTGCAAAAGCTGACCGACGGCCTGCTGGTCTATCCCGAAAACATGAAGCGCAACCTGGCGCTTTCCCTTGGCCTGTGGAATTCCCAAACCGTCCTGCTGGCCTTGATTAAAAAAGGTTTGACTCGCGAAGCAGCCTACGACCTCGTCCAGCGCAACGCCATGCAAACCTGGCAAGCCAAACACGCCGGGAGGGACGACGCCGATTTCCTTCAGCAACTCCAGCGCGATCCCGAGGTAAAAAAGCATTTCGCCGACGGCGAACTGGAAAAACTCTGCTCGCTCGACTTCCATTTCCAGTACGTCACAAGCCGGTTCGACAATGTCTTCGGCCCGCCATCCCCGTGAAAAAAGTTTGGTTGCTGGCCGGTCTTTTGGTTTGGGGCCACACGCTGGCGGCGCAGAGCAACGTCCCGATCCGGCTGGCCGTCGTGGCGGAAACCGGCTCCGCCTTCGAGCCTGACGTGCCGGCAAGCATCCAGGGTTTTATGAGCAAGTTTGGAACGACCTTGGACGCGGCCGATCTATTGACCGCCCAACTTTCCACTCACGTAAATCTCCAGTTGCTGGAACGCAACGAGATTGAAAAGGTCTATCGTGAACAAAGTCTCTCCGCCGAAAATCATAACGACTTGAAGCTGGGCCAAATTTTGGGCGCGGACGGAGTGCTTCTTCTCCGCCTGACTCATGGCCCCGATAGCAGTCACTTGAGCGTTCGGCTGATTGCCGTCAAAGCCGGCGCGGTCGTGCTGGCCGAAACGTTTACGGGATCGCCGCGATTGACATTGCCGGACTGGGCGTCGGCTTTCGCCACCCAATTGGAACCTTTTCTGCCCAAACTGGCTGTGCCGGGCAAGGACGCGATTCCGATCTCGATTGTCAATTTTCGCGGGGCCGTCCGTTCCCCCGAAGCCGCGCAAATGGAACAGCAGTTGAGATTGTTGACCATTGAACGTTTGAGCCAGGAACCGCGCTTCTTTGTGTTGGAACGACAGCAAATGGGATTGCTTGGCGGGGAAAAGGAATTGAAACTGGATGACTCAGCGTTTTGGAACGGCCGCTATTTACTCGAAGGCGTCGTGGACCAAAACGGCTACTCGCCGGAGATTCTAACCCTCGACGCACGGTTGACTCCGGCCAAAGGCGGCGCGCCGGTTCTCATGCACGTCAGTGGCAGCCGCACCAATCTTGCGGAAGCAATCAATCGTCTCGCCACGAAGATTAGCGACACGTTGAAACTGAACTCTACGGTCCCGGACTGGAAACCCGGCGAAGAAGCCGCGCAGTATTTTGCCGAGGCAAAATGGGCGCTTAAGTGGGGCATGGACTCCGAAGCCCAGACGGCGGCGGATTCCGCGTGGGCTCTGGGGAAACGTGACCTGGAAGAAGCCGTGCTGCGGGTGAAATCTTATATTGCCTCACCCGATAAGATGGCCATCGACACCGTTCATGCGTCATACGGTCCCGGCACCGACGCGGTAGCGCGCTACGAACTTAAAGTATTATCCAGCAATCATGTGGCCGTAACTTACAAGCGAGTAAACCCAAATCTTATCCTTTTTTACGCGGCCAAACAACCGCTCGACATCGGCCATATCGATTGGGCAATTCACGCCTTGGACTTATACCTTCAATTCAGCCAGACCCTGCCGCCGACCGAGCCCCAAGTCACCTCCGAGTGGTACGGATTAGGGATCGAGGATTTGGCCAGCGCCTCAGGAATTTTGCGGCAATTCTATACTTTTCCGGAATTTCGCGAACCGGTGGCCGAGAAGTTGGGTATTTTGCGCGCCTCGGCGCGGGCAGTGGCGCAATGGATTTCCAAATCGCCTTCCGTGCGGGACAGTTATTTTATCAGCGATCGCATTGCCACGCGCGATGAACTCATCAAACACATCGCTGAAAACCCGAACATTTTCGGATGCAAGGTCACTTGGGGAGCGTTCTGGCAGGAGACACCGGAGGACTGCGTGGCCCTTTACCGCGAATTATTGCATAGTCCTGTTTTTGGCTATATTCACAGCGCATTGTGGAGTCGAGGCGACGGGCTGCTGAACCCTCGTCTGATCGCTTGGACGCGTGAAGAGCAAAAGCGTGTTCCGGCCGTTTGGAATGAATTTCTCCTTGAACTGGACGCGTCCACCAATCTGCTCTGGCGGCTGGAAGCCAAAGCCCTCCGCACCGTCGATGCTCCAGACGAACAAACTCTCGGCATGACCTTTACGAATTTTTTTGACAGTATTTTTGAGAACCGCGAAGCACTGGTCGCGTGTCCTGTCGATATAATGTATTTGCAATGGAACGCACGGGGAGTTTTCGCAGATCACCCGGTCAGCCATACGAGAGATGTGTTGGAGGGGGTTTATAACAAGCAGTATTTTGGGAAATTGAATGACATCGGAGATGAATATTGGAGAAAAACGATCCCCGCCATAAAATTTCTGCCGCTTTTCAAACAACAAGAACAACTCCTGGCTGCTAAAGGGCCTTTCGATTTTTCCACCTTTGCCGACACCTTCTCTTACCAGACTTATTCGCCCGCCCAGGCGCGCGAAATATTGCCGCTGATCGCCGACTACAAAACGAATCTTACCATCCAAGCTGAAAGTCAAACTGGCCTGGCTAAACAAAATGCTCAAAGCGGTCTCTTTTTTGCCGGATTTCTCGAAGACAGCGTGAAGAGGATCCTCAATCCCTCACCCGTGCAGCAACCCATCGCTCGCGATCCGTCGTGGCAATACGTACCCCCGGGCGCGATGGGGGACGCGAGGCAGCGAGGTTCCATGGCGCAAGGCCATGCGCTGCCCACAGGCCCCGCTTTGCTCATCACCAATTACCGGGCTTTTCCCCGCAACCAATTCACCGTCCCCCCGCTATCTCCGCCGAGAGTCGCCAATCAACGGTGGAGTCACGGGCAACTGCTGCTCGATTTGCATTACAATATCCCTCGCCACCAAGATGACTGGCGCAATGCGCCGCCGGACTCTCGCATTGCCACCGCAATTTTCAACCCGTCAAATGACGCTTGGAATATATTGGAACATCCAATCGATGCGGCCAACACCCCTATGGCCGGATGGGCCGCGTTATTTGATCGAAATCGATCCGGGCGGTGTTTTGAAGTGTTTCATGGGAACTTTTACCTTGGCGAAGATCGCCGCTTCAAACGATGCAACCTCGAAAGCAAGCGCTGGGAAAACCTTCCAATCCCCTGCCAAACTAATACCGACCTTTTTACAATTGACGATCATCTTTACGCCGCCAGTTCCGAGAGCATTTTCGAAATCAACGACGATGGCCGCACGACGCGCCTGCTGGCCAGCACTCGCCGGCGTCCGGCGGTCTCTGCCTTGGATTCTTTGGACGACCTCGGTTCGCCCATTCTTTTCGCTCGCGGCGGCCACACTCTCTGCGCCGGCATTGGAAATAAAGTTTATCAATGGAATGGAACTGACTGGCAGGAACTCTTTCCCCTCGAATTCACGCACTCACCGGAGGTGTCGGAGGGAGCCGTGATTTTTAGACACTATTATTCCATGAATCCGGGTTGCCTGTGGCTTTGGGCGAATAGCCGGCCAGCGCCCGAGCTGGCTCTTTACGAAAACGCCAGTATGCCATACAGGTT